>NC_014960.1:642250-963375 GCF_000199675.1 Anaerolinea thermophila UNI-1 | reverse complement strand
CTCAGCACGTCCACCGCCGAACGCCCTTTTTCAAACACCTCAGCCACCACATACTGACCACCGTCAATTTCCTGAACTTTGAGGGCAGAGACATCCAAGCCACGACTGCGGGCAAAGCCCTCGGCGGCTTTGGTTGGTTGTCCCTGGGCATCAAAGGCGCGTGCCGCAGGCGGACCCTTGACCACCGTGGTGCGGTCAGGTTGCGCAGGTGAGAGATTCTCCACCAGCACCGCCAGGCGGCGCGGCGTGCCCATGACTTTTACTTCGCCGTGGGACAGGCGCAGTTCATCCAGCAAGGCAGGAACTTTTTCGCGCAACTGCTCCAGCGCGCTTTGCAGGTCAGCGGCAGGAAGTTCTTCGGTGCCAATCTCCAGCAGGAACAAATCCGGTTGGCTCACCGTTCCCGACACTGCCAGAGATACAGTATCCGCTTGTGGAACAGCACCTTCTTTAAGCCAGGGGAACCCCAGACGTTCCCGCTGTTCGACATAGGCTACCGCGATCCGGCGGGCAAGGTCGCGCATGCGCCCAAAGAGCGCTTGGCGCTCAGTGACGCCCACCGCGCCGCGCGTATCCAGTACATTGAAGGTGTGCGAGCATTTCAACACATAATCGTGGGCAGGCAGGACCAACCCCTGCTCCAGGGCAGCATTGGCTTCGGCTTCGTAGAGGTTGTACATTTGCCAGAGGCGCTCCACGTTGGCGACTTCAAAAGAGTACTTGCTGTGTTCATACTCGCCCTGCAGGTTGACATCGCCATAGGTACGGCTGGGGCTCCATTGAATATCGCGGAAGTGACGCACCCGCTGAAGCGCCATGGCAATGCGCTCCAACCCATAGGTGATTTCTACCGAGACGGGATCCAGCACAAAACCGCCTGCCTGCTGGAAGTAGGTGAACTGGGTAATTTCCTGTCCGTCCAGCCAGACTTCCCAGCCCAAGCCCCAGGCACCCAGGGCAGGGGATTCCCAGTTATCCTCGACAAAGCGGATGTCATGCTCACGGGGGTTGATGCCCAGCGCCATCAGCGACTCAAGGTAGAGTTCCTGCGGATTACCCGGGTCAGGCTTGAGAATGACCTGAAACTGGTAGTGCTGATTGAGGCGATTGGGGTTTTCGCCATAGCGTCCGTCATCCGGGCGCACGGACGGCTCCACGTAGGCTACATTCCATGGTTCGGGACCCAGGACACGCAGATAAGTCGCAGGGTTCATCGTCCCCGCTCCCACCTGCTGATTGTAAGGCTGCCAGATCAGACAACCCTTATTGGACCAGTATTCCTGCAGTTTAAGGATAATTTCCTGAAAAGTCAGCGTTCGCTCCATGCCTGCTCCACATCAAAAAATTGCACCAGGATTATACCAGAGGGAAAGAAATGAGGGCGCTACGCCTCGCGGCGGAAACCTGCCCAAAGCGTCCAGATCAAACCCACGGCGCAGGTCACTACCATCCCAATTAACAGCGGGCGGCGGTTAGCCTCCACAAAGCCATTGACTGCCTGCACCACCGGGTGAGGGGTAGGGGTGGGGGTGAGCGTAGGTGCGGGTGTCCGCGTGGGTACGGGAGTACGCGTGGGAGTGACCGGCGTGGGGGTGCGCGTGGGACGCGGCACAGTTGGGGTAATGGTCGGGGTTTCTGTAGGCGTGGGAGCAATGCGAATGATCAGACGCTCACCGGGGAAGATGAGATTGGCTGTAGGCGCCAGGCCGTTCAGAGCGCGAATTTCTGCCATGCTCACCCCATAGGCTTCCGCAATCGTCGCCAGTGTCTCCCCTTCCTGAACCACATGAACAATCGATCCATCCGGCTGAGGGGTAGCAGTAATAATGCCCTGCTGCAGATCTTCAGCATTGACCGGGATGGCTAAAAAAGCAAGTCCCCAGGCAACAAAAAAACAAATCAACCACAAGCGCAAGCGCATGTGCTCGATTATAAGCGGAAACACGCCAATTGGGAAAAGGTAGCGAGAATTTCAGGGCAAAATCATGGGTTGTTTTTGAGCATAGTGAATGTACCGTAAAATCTCGGCAGACTGTTTCATGCTTTCAAGCAGTCCAGTTTGAAAGTCACTATCCCCTTGCCCCTCGGCAGACAAAAAACGCAACTGATCGAGCACTTCCCGAATGTGGAGTTCGCGCAATCGGAGAATGGTGCGTACCAGTTGCTCGAAGGCTTCCTGCGGTGAAATTTCTTTCTCCCCCAAAGGTTTCAGGTAATCACTCAATTTTTCCTGAAGAGACTCAGGAGTAAACTGCCGGACGTACTCGTCCACATCATACTCATCCTGATTCATCGCATCCAGAATCACCCGCATCAGTTGCTGGTGATCGGCTTGCTCAAAGTCCATCACGCCCAAACGCGCCAGCCGATTTTGTTGCAGGAAGCGATCCAGATCGGAAAGCAATTCAAGAAAATGCAAGAGCAAACGTAAGGTTTGTTCCTCAAGAGCCCGGGTTGGGCGCACGGTGGTGAGAACAGGCGGCTTCGCCGTTGCAGGGACTGGCTCCCTTCGACGTCTTGGCGTACGCTCTGCTCTGGGCGTACTCATGCCGACAAAGGCGCGCTCATCTACCCGCAAGAGACGAGCCAGACGCTGGCGATAGTCTTCACGCTCAATGGGATTGCCAATATCTTCGATAAGAGGAAGGACCTGCGCGGCAATCTCACTCTTCACCTTGGGATCGTCCAGGTTTTGCCCTGCCGCCAGGGTCTCCATCACATGAATCACCACAGGACGAGCGTTGGCAATCAGCGTTTTCCAGGCTTCCGGGTCACTCAGCACCAAATCATCGGGGTCTTTGCCTTCCGGAAGGGTGACCACCCGCAAATCGGCTTGCAAACGGGCTTCATGGCGTAACAGCCCGCGCGCATCGAACACCACCTCAGTGGACTGATCCATTGCCTGACGGGCAACTTCCAGCCCGCGCAGAGTGGCTTTTTGACCGGCTGTATCCGGATCGAGCGCCAGCACAATGCGGCGGGTAAAGCGCTTGAGCAAGCGCAATTGATCTTCGGTTAAAGCCGTGCCCATGGGCGAAACGGCATTTTCAAATCCCGCCTGGTGGAGCGCAATGACATCCAGATAACCCTCAACGATGACCGCCTGATCCATTTGACGAATGGCTTTACGCGCCCGATCCAGCCCATAGAGCAATTTACCTTTGTCAAACAGAGGCGTTTGCGGCGAGTTCAGGAACTTGGGCATGTCCTGCGGGTTGAGAATGCGCGCGCCAAAGCCAGCCATCTTGCCGTTAACATCGCGAATGGGAAACATGATGCGGTGGCGAAAGCGGTCAAAGACGCGCCCTTCCTCAGATTCGCTCAGCAACCCCGCCTGACGGAGATCGTCTATCGAGTACTTCTTACCGGTAAAGTACTTGAGGGCATTGTCCCAGCCTTCGGGGGCATAACCCAATCCAAAGGCTTCAATGGTCGCGCGCGTTAAACCGCGGTGATAAAGATACTCCAGAGCGGGTTTGCCAGCCGGCGTTTCCAGCAGATGAAAGCGGTAAAAGGTTACTGCTTCTTCCAGTAAAGCGCGCAAGCGTTCAAATTCTTCACGCTCTTCTTCTTTTTGTGGAGTCATCACTTCCAGTTTGACCCCGGCTTTTTCAGCAAGGAAATGCAGGGCTTGGGAAAAATCCCAGCCCTCTTTTTTCATCACGAAGCGAAAAATATCCCCACCCTCGTTGCAGGCGCCAAAACAACGCCAGGTGCCCGTCTCTGGAAAGACAACAAACGAAGGGGTACGCGTATTGGGATGAAACGGGCAAAACCCCGTGTAATTCTTGCCCGCACGGCGCAGTTGCACCGTTTCGCTGACCAGATCGACGATGTCAATACGGGATTTAATCTCATCAATGGCGGTCATACGTCCGAATGATCCTGACGCTCTTTACGTAAGAATAAATACCACAAAAAGCCCAGCCCAACCGAACCGCCAAAGAGCAGACCCAGCACCAAACTGATCCAATCCGAAGCACTGCGAACAGAAGCAGGGGCTTCCAGCGAGGCGGTAGGGGATGGCGTGATGGTAGTCTCCACTTCCGTCGAAGCCGGTGTACCAGATAGTTCCACAGTGGCAGTAGTGGTTGCCTCAATGGTCCCCCCAGGGTTCAGGGTAGGCTCTGCAGGGGGCAGATATCCGCCATCCGAAGTGGGAAACGGTGTTCCCTGCTCCGGTGGCAAATACCCTTCGATGGTGGGCGTTGGGGCACCAGGCGTGCCAGCGGTGGGAGTAGCCGTGCGTGTTGGCGTGCGCGGCGTGCCTGTGATCGCCGTAGCACTGCGGGTAGGAGTAAGTGAAGCCACCCGTGTGGGGGTATTCACCGGGCGGGTGGTAGCAGCACGGGTAGGCGAAGGAAACGGACGGAAGGTCGCCGTAAAAGTGGGTATGGGCGTCCAGGTACGGGTACGGGTAGGCGTAAACGTTGGCGTGGGTGTATTGGGGACAATCGAGAGAATATCCGAATACACATACCCGCCATCCGCGCGCATGACCTTCAGGCGGTAATAGTTCATCACCCCATTGGTGCGCCCGCCATCCACGAAGGTATAATCGCTCCCGCTCAGCGCCGAGCCTTTACGGGGAATAAGGTCCGTAATGGGATCAAACGGACCCGTGGCAGACAGCGAGCGAAGCACATAGAACCCGGTGATGTCTGCCTCGGTGGTGGTAGACCATTGCACCGTCACCGTTTGATTGCTTGCCAGCAGGCGGAAAGTAGCCGGAATGGGCAAGCCCACCATGAAGGGGGTAAATCCCAATTCGCTAAACGAGGGCTTCCCGCTGGTATCAATTGCCACACGGATTTCATCCTGCCCCATGTCACAGGTGGTGGTTTGCCCGCTTACACCCCCCGCGCCGCTCCCTGCGGGGTTTTGCCCGGTGGTATCCCACCCCGCCGTCAACACCCCGGCAGGATCCAGCCACCATAAGGGATATTTGCTGGCATTTGCAGAAAGTTCGCAATACTGGGTGGACTCAATCACCGCGATACATGCCGCCGAGCGGTTGTACTTGAAGGAAAGTTCCAGCGTTCCTGAAGGTGAAGCATTTTCGGCAAGGAAGACATCGAAGGCATAACCGCAGGGATTAGGACTACCCACCCCGGCAGAGAAAGAAGGAACGCTGGCGGGGACGTCCATCCCATGATTGACCACATAGACATCCACATCACTGCCGTCGGAAGAGCGCTGGAGGGCAATTTGATTGTCGAAGAGATAGGTCTTCGTCGTCGTGACCGTCAGACGAGCGGCACGCACCCCGGCGGAGGTACTGTTGCGGGCAATCGGCGCACCCAGGCGGCGGGCAGGATCGAGCGTGCAATGTGAGTCGTTTGCAGAGGGAACAACACCCTCGCCCCAGTAATTGTGGTTGGCAAGGCGATTGGCAACCGGCGCAGTTGCTCCGGCAGCGCACTCCACGGCACTGCCGCTGCGATTCTGGTGCAGGTTGTTCGCCACCAGTACCAGCGGCGCCGAACTGGTACTCCCCCAGTAGAGGGCATAACCGCTATTGCCGGTAATGTGGTTGTAGCGCACGGTAAGAGAACCACCCACGTTTGCTACCGAAATGGCATCGGCGCCGTTGAACAAGTCATTGCTCTCAATCAACACTGCATCGGAGGTATTCAGCAAAATCAGAGTGCGGTTGGGAGAGGTACAGGGATCATCGTTGAGGGTTAAGCCGCGCAAAGTGGCGCCAGCGGTGATCTCCAGCATAGGGTTGTTGCAAACGCTCCCATCACCCGTAAGGACGGCGTTTGCTCCGCCTTCCAGGGTAAGAGGTTTGTTCAAAGTTACTGCCTGTCCCTTGAGCGTTACCGTCCCCAGCACCACCACGCGTCCCCCCGCAGGGAGAGCGTCAATAGCGTCGCGCAATCCCGTTCCCACTCCGCCAGCGGCATCGCCTTCGCTGTTCAAAAAACAGGGCAATTGGGTACAGGCAGAAGGCGAAGCGGCAATGTATGCCGTTGAGCCCGTCCATGCCAGCACGCTCATCTGAGAAGTAAACGCCTGCCCGGTGCGAACCCATGTGCCTGAGCCAGTGGTATCCTCAAAAACGCGCATCAGGATACTGCCAGGCGCAGTCGCACTGCGGGCAATGCGGAAATGGAAATTCAATGTGTCATAAAAGTATCCCGCATTCATCTGGGTTTGCACCGCCGAAGCCAGAACATACCCCGTTGGCGGCAGGGTATCCTCAGCGCACCCTGAAGACGTCACATTGGTATAGGAAATGCCGGTAAAGCCGCCGGTTGTGTCCATTTGCACGGAAGAAGCGTCCAGCCAGTTGGCAGGTAAATACACACAAACTTTCACATTGGGATTGCTCGCTGAAGGCGCATACTGCCCCACTTCAAAGTTCAGCCGGTAACTCAGGCGCTGTCCAGCCGCACAACCGCCAGCCGGGCATCCAGCGGGAGCGAGCAAGGTCAACGAGGTAGATTGCCGAACAGGTTCAGCATGCGTCAGCGAGACTCGCAGAGAAATGAGGATCAGGGTAAACAGTCCAATCATCCAGATACGTTTGAATGGCATAAAACTCTTCCCGATGTGATAACTCTTTTCTATTGTACCCGCGATTGAGAACACCGAAAGGGATTGTTTCTTTCTTTTGAGGCGGATTTTTTGACAAATTTCATATGATTATGCTTGTTTTTAATGCAAACAAACGAAAAAACCTTATAATAAAAAGAGAGTAAACAGGGGGATTCAGGTCTTTTTTCAACCAAACCCAATGAAATTGCACATCTCAGCCTGATACCTTGTCAGAAAGAAAGGGGGTGATTTCTCAAGGCAATATGGCGTTTTTACCTGTTTTTCTAACCAAGAATAACGGACAAAGTTCTTTTGCTTTCAGGAGGTTTAAAATGAATATCACACGTAAAGTACTGACATCTTTGCTGATGATGGGCATGTTCACCGTCTTTCTGGGCGGATTGATTCCAAGCGCCACGGCGGCTTCGGTGGAGCCTATCTGGGTAGACGACAATCCCCGTTGCACCGACCTGGGCTATGTCTATGGGCTCAAGTTCGATTATCCTGAGGACTCGACTGGCGGCATCTATCCTATTGGCACCGGCACGGTGACCTGGTCCACCGACGGTACCTATGTGGATTGGAGTTCGACCTTCGGGATAGATGCAGTCATCGTCAAAGGTGGAAACAATGCCAATCTCTATGCATACTCTCCGGAGTCCTTTGGCGACAATGGGCTGGTTTCTCCCACCAATCCCAACACCAAGAAACCGTACGAGCTCAGCCATGTGGAGTTTTGTTTTGATTACGAGGTGGCAGTGAGCAAAACAGCAGTGACGTCCTTCACCCGCGAGTGGGATTGGGACCTGGAGAAAACTGCAGACGTTACTTCGCTGACCCTTTCACCCGGACAGACGTATCAGGTAACTTACACCGTCACTGCTGACGCCAGTTCCACCGACAAAGACTGGAAGGTAGAAGGGGTTATCAACATTTACAACCCCGATCCAACCTATCCTGCCATCCTCACCGGGGTAAGCGATGTCATCTCCCCATCTCTTGCCGCAGATGTCTCATGCGGTGTCACCTTCCCTTATTCCCTGGCAAAAGGTCAAACTCTTACCTGCACCTACAGCCGGGATCTGCCGGACGGCTCCAACCGTACCAATACCGCCACCGTCAGTGTGGATAGTGCCAGCAAGGTGGGCGGCGGGAGCGCTACGGCACCTGTAACCTTTGGGGCACCTACCAAAGAGATCGGGCAGTGTGCGGCAGTGTACGAAGTGGATACCAACGGTTATCCAATTCTCCCAGAAATCTTCAGCATGTGCCGTCAAGATTACACCTACACCTACAAAGCCTGGATTGGACCATACGAAGCCTGTGGAGAATATCAGGTGGTCAACAAGGTAAAACTGGTATCCGACCTGTACGGGAATGGCACTGAATACCTTATCCTGTACGATGATCACACCATCGCTGTGACGGTGCCCTGCTATGGCGGCTGCACCCTGACCCCCGGCTACTGGAAAACGCATTCCATGTATGGTCCGGCACCATATGACGACACCTGGGCTCTGCTGGGAGAAAATACCCCCTTCTTCCTGAGCGGCAAGACCTACTATCAGGTCCTGTGGACACCCCCTGCAGGCAATGCTTATTACATCCTGGCTTACCAGTACATTGCCGCCGAACTGAACTTCCTTAATGGAGCAAATTCCTCAGCGGTACAGATGGCGTTCAACAAGGCAACAGATCTCTTCAACACCTACACCACCGCTCAGGTAGCCAAGAGCAAGGACCTCAAAGCCCTCTTCACCAGCCTCGCCTACACGCTGGATCAATACAACAATGGATACATCGGACCCGGACATTGCTCTGAATAGGCTATAGAAGGATTCACTTGTATCCCCCCATCGGTATGACCGATGGGGGGATTTTTAACAAAAGGTCAACAATGTACGGGACAACTTGACGTGCCTTTAATGTCCATTAAAATGAAAGAGACACCATCTAAAAGCAGACTTAGAAAGGCTGATTTCATGATGAAAATTGCACACAGAATTGGGCTGGGATTGTTTCTCTCTGTGATCTTGCTGATGAGCGCATGCGCTTCCCGGCAGTCCAACCTTACCATTCAAGACCCCTGGGCGCGCCTGGGGGTTGCAGGTGGAAACAGTGCTATCTATCTGAAAATTGAGAATGCCACCAAGGAAGACGACGCACTAATCAGCGCATCCTGCGATGCCGCCATGATGACCGAATTGCACATGACTCAAATGATGGACGACGGCACCATGAAGATGGAACCGCAGGAAAAAATCTCCATACCCGCCGGGCAAACGGTGGAACTGAAACCGGGCGGATTGCACATCATGCTCATGAATCTGAAAAAAGACCTGAAAACGGGGGATACCCTCAACCTGAAATTAAAATTCGAGAAAAGCGGCGAAATTGAAGTCAGTGTACCGGTCAAAGAACCCTGAGAGATGAACGCTATTCGTGCTTTTATTGCCATTGACTTACCTGAAGACCTGCGACACAAATTGGGAGAGATCATGGACTCTCTCAAAAAGAAAACCCCGCGGGCGGTGCGATGGGTGCCCCCGCAAAACATTCACTTAACCCTGAAGTTTCTTGGCAACGTCTCGCCCAACAATCTGAACACCCTGACCCAGATGCTCCGGCAGGAAGCCTTGCGACATAGCCCCATGCAGTTTTCGGTAGGCAGTTTGGGCGCCTTCCCATCCAAACAACGTCCTCGCGTGATCTGGGTGGGGGTCCATGCTCCCCCTGCCCTGATGGACCTGCAGCGCTGTGTAGATCAGGAAACTGCCGTCCTCGGATACCCGGTAGAAGAGCGCGAATACAGCCCGCATCTCACATTGGGGCGAGTCTCTCAAAACGTCACTGCGCTGGAACTGCGCCAGATTGCCGATGCACTGTTCGATACCCATGTAGGCGATTTAGGTGTGGTTCGTGTGACCGAAATCCGCCTGTACCGCAGTGATTTACAGCCCGGCGGTTCGGTATATACACCGCTTTTCACCGCGCCCTTAAAACGATAGGCAGTAAAAGCCGTGAAGTTATGCTAGAATCGTACTCAATCTAATCTTTTTCAAAGCGAGGTGAAATCTGGACGCACTGGAAATTGCCCGCGCGATGGTGCACGCGCTCGAAGAAAAGAAAGGCGAACAAATTGTCTTAATGGACATCCACGAAATTGCCGTCTTTGCCGATTACTTCATTTTCTGCAACGGCACCAGCAACCGTATGATTGAAAGTCTGGTTGAAAGCGTTTCCGAAGCCGCCCATAAACTGTTCCACCTGGATGTCAAAGTAGAGGGACTGCCAGATGACGGCTGGATGGTGGTTGACCTGGGAGATGTGGTCATCCACCTGTTCTCTCCAGATCAACGCGAGTATTACCGCCTGGAACAGTTGTGGGATAAAGGAAAGGTGCTGTTGCGCCTGCAGTAACTTTAACGAAATTGGGGGATTTTCATTGTCAATCCCCGAAAAAACGGGTAAAATCAAGCCTGCAATTGGGGCGTGGTGCAATGGCAGCACACCAGACTTTGGATCTGTGGATCTTGGTTCGAATCCAGGCGCCCCAGCACGTTTTCTTACCCCTCCGGTTTTTCCTGCAATCGTCTTCAGGAAAACCGGATTATAATTTAATGAAGAGGCACCCTCACCGCCACATCTTCGGGTGAGGGTGAAATACTCTCTGGTCATGGAGATGGAAAACGCATGAAAGTTTTACCTGTTATTCTCGCCGCGGGTCAAGGGGTACGGATGCGCTCACGCCTGCCGAAAGTCCTGCACCCGCTGGCAGGACGCCCGTTAATTCAGCATGCACTGCGCATCGTTCAGCAGGTTGCTGATGTTCCTCCCATCGTGGTCATCGGGCATCAGGCAGACCAGGTGCGCGCCGCGCTGGACGAATCGGTTCGCACCGCATTACAGGAAGAACAGTTGGGCACCGGTCATGCCGTCATGTCTGCCGAAGCCCTGGCACGTGGACAAAGCGATCTGGTGTTGATTACCTACGGGGATATGCCCCTGTTGCGCCCGGAGACCCTGCGCGCCCTGATTGAGGTGCAGAAAAACAATCGCGGACCGCTCTCCCTGCTCACCGTGGAAATGGAAGACCCACACGGCTTTGGGCGCATCATCCGGGACGAGGAGGGACGCGTAACCGCCATCGTCGAGGAAGCGGTAGCAACCCCGGAACAGCGCGCCATTCGAGAGTTAAACACTGGCGTCTACTGCATCCGCAACGAATGGCTGTGGGACGCCCTGCGCAAGATTCAGCGGTCACCCAAAGGGGAATACTACCTGACCGATCTGGTAGAGATTGCCGTTTCCGAAGGGTTGGAGGTACAAGCCGTTTGTCTGAAAGACCCTGAAGAAGCCCTGGGCATCAACACCCGCGTGCACCTTGCGGAAGCCGAAGCCGTGTTACGCAAGCGCATTGCCCGCCACTGGATGGAAGCCGGGGTGACTATTATTGATCCTGCTTCTACTTACATCGAAGCCGACGTCACGATTGGCATGGATACGGTCATCTACCCCAACACCTACCTGCGTGGAAAGACCAGCATTGGCGAAAACTGCGTGCTTGGACCGGATACCATTATTGAAGACAGCCAGATAGGAAACCACTGCACCGTCCTGGCATCGGTCATCGAAAGTTCTCTGCTAGAAGACGATATACGCATGGGACCTTTCTGTCACCTGCGTCCCAAAGCCCATCTTGCCAAGGGCGTCAAAATGGGCAATTTTGGCGAGGTCAAAGCCTCTTACCTGGGACCAGGTGTACACATGGGGCATTTTTCCTACATCGGCGATGCTATCATCGGTGCGCACACCAACATTGGCGCAGGCACAATCACCTGCAACTTTGACGGCAAGAACAAGCACCGCACCGAAATCGGTGAAGATGCCTTTATCGGGTCAGACACCATGCTGGTGGCGCCGGTGAAGATTGGAGCGCGCGCCCGCACTGGTGCAGGGTCAGTGGTCACACACGATGTGCCTGACGACGAAACCGTAGTAGGTGTACCTGCCCGTCCCTTCAAGAAAACCTCACAAGAGAGGACGCCTCAGAGCGAATGATGGTTTCAGTTCTGGTTGCCTTTCTCATTGGGGCCATTCTTCTGGATCTGCTTTTTTCGGCAGTGCGAGGAAGTGTGATCAATGCCCGCCTGCCTTCTTTAATGGAAATGGGTGAAGAACGCCCCGAGAAGGTACGGGATAGCATTGCGGTCCTGCAAAAGCCCCGCCTGCGCACCACTGTGCGGGTAATGCTTTTCTGGACACATCTGTTTATCATTTTTCTCGGCTTGATGCTCATGCAAAACCTCTTCCCTCAGGCAAGAATGGAACTCTGGTTGTTGGGTCTTGTCCTGATTGGGTTGATCGTACTGTTCCTGGAACACCTGGTGGAGGGAGGCGTGCTGGAGCATGCCGAAGAATGGACAATCCGTTTTACCCCGCTTGCCCGTTTTCTGGATGGACTCTTCAGTCCCTTAACCACCCCCCTGTTGCACTTGCTGGGCTCCCCGCAGGCACTCCAGCAACGCTTTATCTCGGTGACCGAAAGCGAATTGCGTACCTGGGTGAAAGAAGGTGAACCAGAGGGTAGCCTGGATCAGGACGAACGGGAGATGATCTACTCCATTTTCCATTTTGGCGAGAAACTATGCCGCGAAATCATGGTGCCACGTATTGACATGTCGGCAGTGGAGATTCAAACCCCCCTGGAAGAGGTTATCCAAATCCTCACCCGGACGGGGCATTCCCGCTTGCCTGTGTACGAAGAAACGGTGGACAACATCATCGGGCTGTTGTACGCCAAAGACCTGCTGAAAGTGCGTCCTGAAGAAGGTCAAACGTTGGAGAGCCTGCGGAATATCCTGCGTCCGGCGTACTTTGTCCCGGAAGCCAAACATGTCAAGGATTTGCTGGAAGAAATGCAGGAACAGCGCATCCACATGGCAATTGTGGTAGATGAATACGGCGGCGTGGCAGGGTTGGTGACACTGGAAGATATCGTTGAGGAAATTGTGGGGGAGATTCGCGACGAGTACGATCAAAGTGAAGAACAACCCTATCAGAAAATTTCAGAGGATGAATATCTGTTTCAGGCACGCATTGATCTGGATGACTTTAACGAAATCATGGGTACGCACATTGAAAAAGACCTTGCCGATACCATCGGCGGGTTGATGTATGGGTTGATCGGTCAGGTACCTACAGGTGGGGAGACGGTTCAGATTGAGGGTGTGCTGTTAAAGGTGGAACAAGTCACCGGCAGGCGCATCCGTAAGGTGAGGGCAACACGCATCCATCCTGTTTCCGATGAGCATTCTGTACATGGAGAAAACGACCATGAAATTGAGCGATGAACAAAAGCAAACTCTCATTCAAACCGCACTTCAGGCTCGGCGCTGGGCTTACGCGCCTTACTCAAACTATCGGGTGGGTGCGGCACTGCTCACAGACTCAGGGAAGATTTACGACGGCGTGAACGTGGAAAACGCCGCTTATCCTGTGACCATGTGCGCCGAACGCACAGCAGTCTTCAAAGCCGTATCCGAGGGAGAACGCAGGTTTGTGGCTATTGCCGTGGCTACGGCGAACGGCGGTACCCCCTGCGGGTCCTGCCGGCAGGTACTGGCAGAGTTTGGGCTGGATATTCAGGTCATCGTTGTGGATGAACAGGGTACGGTTCACCTGGAAACCACCGTAAGCGATTTGCTTCCAGGGGCATTTACCTCCAAACAATTGCCACCGCAAGAGCCTTGAAGTTTATCCCAATAAGATGCCCACCCCACCTCGAACGCTTTCTGTCGAAGCCGTGGTCCTGCGCCACTCTGACTGGGGAGAAGCCGACCGGGTGCTGGTCCTGTTCACCCGTGAGCAGGGTAAGGTGCGCGCCTTAGCCAAAGGGGCGCGCAAAATGCTTTCGCGCAAAGCCGGGCATCTGGAACCCTTTACCCACGTGAAGGTTTTGCTGGCACAGGGCAAAGATTTCTGGATCGTCACGCAGGCAGAAACGCTGAACGCCTTCCTCTCCATTCGAGCCGATTTGTTGCGTACGGCTTACGCCGCCCTGGTCATCGAATTGCTCGACCGCTTTACTTCGGATGATGGAGAGAACCCGGCGCTCTTTCAACTGCTGGTACATACTCTCTCCCGCATTGCCACGCTGGAAGACCCCTTCATTGCGGTGCAGTATTATCACCTGCGATTACTGGACCTGACAGGATTTCGCCCCCAACTCTTCACCTGTTTGCGCTGTGGGAAAGAAATCCAGCCCGAAAACCAATTCTTCGACTATCAGGAAGGGGGAGTTATCTGCCCACGGTGCGCCCCGCAGGTGCCTACCGCCAAAGGCATCAGTCTCAACACCCTGAAATACCTGCGCCACCTGCAACGTTCCACCTTTGAAGCGGCTCAACGCGCTCAGCCTTCCCCGGCAGAGCGAAACGAAATGGAAACGATCTTAGAGGGGTATTTCACCTACTTATTGGAACGTCGGCTCAATACCCCCCATTTTTTAAACGAGATTCGCCGGGAGATTGCCGCTCAGCGGTGAAGGTCTAGGACTTCTGCAGCGAATTTTGCAAACGCTGAAGTTCATCTTCCAGCGCACGCAATTGAGTCTGCAACTGCTCCAGAGTGTCCTTCCCGGATGAAGACGTCGGTTCAGCGGGAAATTCTTCCAGAGAGGATTCGCCAAACCACATCCGCAAAAATTTTTCTGCCTCAGGGGGAGAAATCTCTCCCTGTTCTACCCCTTGGCGAATGCGACGCCGTACCGCATGATGGAGAAACCCCTGCGGGTCAAAAGCAGCAAGCAAGCGCTCGCGCAAGGCATCAAGAGTGTCCTCACCGGAGCGCAACAAACGCAAAAGCACCACCTGCGGAAAAAGTTCCCCTACCCGCTTCTGTTCTTCCAGCAAAATCTGCATAAACACCAGCGAGGTAATATCACTCCCACTTTCATGATCCACTACCCGGACGTCCTCGCCGCGGCGCACCATGCGGGCAATTTGTTCCAGGGTCACATAACTTCGACTGGCGGTGTCGTACAGTTTGCGGTTGTGGTATCGCTTGATGAGAGGCATTTAGGAACCGCCCTGTGCCTTTTTCAACTCTTCAATTTGACGGCTCAATTCGGCAATGCGCGCCGTCAGGGCTTCAATGTCGGCTTTGGTCACCGCTTCGCCTGCGGCTTGTTTCTCCATTTGCTGTTTGCGTTCGCGCTCCAGACGTTCCCGTCGATCCATCACCTCCTTGACCAGTTTGCGGGCATCGGCTTCTGCCATCTCACCGCGTTCCACCAGACGATCCACAAAATGGGTCAGTTCGTCCTGTGCCAGCGAAGCCGCCCCCACCGCCGCCAGAAGAATGGTGCGGGTGACATCATACAACGTCCCCCGAGATTTCTTTTCCTCAGACATTTTTTCACCTCCAACAAGAAATAACGCAATGCGTCAATTTTCATTATAACGCAATGCGTCATTTCGTCAAGTATGATAGCTGAAATTCAGACATGAGTTGGGACAGGGGGGTGAACGATAGCAGCGAACGATTGCAAGGCACAGTTGATAATTGCTTGCCACTCACGGGTTGGAAGTCGCCGTTTCTGATTGAGCAAAATAAACAAACCGGAATAGCGACGCCATTTCTTGCCTATCTGGTGCGGAACGAGATCAACACGCTCCTGTGGGTGGGTCGGCAGCCCATACAGGCGGTCTCGCAGGTTTTCCCCAACCAGGAGAGCAATGGCATAAACCAATAGCAGGAGTGCCAGCATTTTTTCCATGTTCTCTTGCCGCTTGTTCATCAGCCGGGTCATTCCCAGCAGTCCCTTCAAATCGCGGAAGGTTTGCTCGATTTTCATTCGCGAGAGATAGATTTGCCACGCCCGCTCGGGCTCGAGGTTGGTCATCACCCACAGCGGTTCAGCTAAGCCTTTTTTCCACACGCCGATCAGGTTGACGCACACCTTGCCCTTGTACCACAGCGCCGAGTGGCTGACCTTTTCGCCGGGCGAGAGCGATAAGACCACTTCCTTGCCGTCTGCATCCCAGAACTTGGGCGGGTGGCTGCCCTGGTTCAGCCGAAAAACAAAGTTCACTCCCTCTTCGACCAGATGGAGCAACAATTCGAGGTAACTGAACTCGCGATCCAACACCAACGGACGCTCCCCCAACAGGTCTTTTAGTTCAGCGAACGCACGGACATGGTTCAAATTGCGCGACGAGAGACCCGCCCCAATCGTCCTGGACGAGTAAGTCAACAAGCCGCAGGGAATCGCCCGGCCTCGATACGGTGTAGCCAGCAGCAACATCCAGAAGCCTTTGGTCTTGCCGTCTTTGAGCGTGCCAACATACTCCGTCTTCCGCGCTTGCGGACGCTCGATCTCGGTCGGGTCGCCCATCACATACTCGGCTTGTTCACAAAACAGACGCCATAGCATGGCGCGCGGGTCAATCCCTCGCAGAAAGCGCTGGATGCGTTTGTAACTGGCTGCGCTGCTGCCGCGCATTTTGACCGCAATCTCCGTCAGCTGCAACGAGCGGGCTGCCAGCATGGCTTGCCCAATTTCTGCCGCTTTGTCAGCAATGGTTTCATCATCAAAAAACTGCTGCATGAAAGACCGCATCGGGATATCCTTATCCATGTGGAGCCTCCTACCGATAGGTTTTTGCGAACTATAAGTATCGGTTGTGAGGCTCTTTATACATCCATATGTCCTAACTCATGTCCGAACTTCAGTGATAGAATTAAAAAAAGCAGTTGGGTGTTTTTCCCATTTTAGAATGAAAATACGAGCGTTTTATCTTGTTCTGATCGCAATCTTGCTGGGGGTCATTGTTGCAATAGCGGAGGCTTCTTTTCGCAGTTACACCGAAATTCAACGCTACCGCGAAGTTATTGCAACCGGTGAAATCGCCACCAGTCGGGCGCTGCTTGAGCCGTTGCGCGACGAATTTATCCACGAAGACTGGAATACGGTCAGCGCCATTTTGACCGACTTGCTCAGTATCACTCGCTCGCAGCAAATTGTGATTATTGAACCGGATGGGAGCATTCCCGTACGGGTATATACTCAACTGGACTTACAACCCCCGCCTCTCCCATTTATCGAGAAATCCCTGAAGAATCCCGAATGGGTTGTGTGGGATGCTGAAAAGGATATTGCCTGGATAGGGGTGTCCTTTATTCCCTCGCTTTCTTCCCCACCTGTGGTCCTGGCAAGGCAGGTGAATCGTTCCCGCTCCCTGGGGATGTTGCGGGCGACTCACCAACGCAATCTGATGTTATCGTTATTGACCTCTTTATTCATCGGTGCTGTGATTTACGCTCTTGTCCGTATCATTGGTACCAAACCCCTGGAGCGTCTGGAAGCCCTGACGGCATCCATCCAGCAGGGAGATTGGGGGAAACGCGCCCCTTCCCTCCCGCTGTATGAACTGGACCGGTTGGGGAAAGTTTTTAACCAGATGCTTGATCGGATTCAAATCCAGCACGAGCAGTTAACCCAGATCAACCAGAATCTTGAACTTGCCATACAAGCCAGTGTAGCCTCTTTGCAAGAGGCTAATGAACAATTGAGGCACCGCGCCAGTCAACTGGAATCGCTGAATGCCTTAACCGGGATTGCCGCATCCTCGCTGAATTTGCAGGAATTAAGTGACAAAGCCATTGAATGGATTGTCGAATTATTCGATGCCAGAATGGGATGGATCGAGATTTTTGAAGTTAGCCGGTTGTATAAAGTACCGGAAGAACTCAAACATTTTCTGGTTCAAAACGAAAGCACTTTGGAGAACCTGCGTTATCAAAGTGGATTGACCCCCGATTGGAGTCAACTACCTCCCGAACACCCCTTGCATGCTTTGATCGAACCTCTTGCCCGGTATGGAGTTGCCTCCACCATGAGCGCGTTGATCCCCTCACAGGATGAAATTATCGGGCGGGTCGTGATCAGCCACCCACAGGCAAATTACTGGCGAGAACAGGATTTAGCCATTCTGCAAATTGCCGCGGCGCACCTGGGTCAGGTTGCCCAGCGCATTCGCTATGATGAGCAAATTATCGAGAGTAACCGCCTGCTCTCCCTGCTGATTGAATATACCCGCACCATCAGCCGGCAACTGCATACCCCGCAAATTTACAGAACCATCCTGACTGAAGCCATTAACCTGACCCACGCCGATGCCGGGGCATTGCTTGAACAACGGAACGGAGAATGGGTTTGTCTGTCGCATTGGGGAATTTCTCATCTCAGCGCCCAAACCCTGCTTCCCACCCTATTTGAGGGCAAACACCTCTTTGAGCACATTCCCTCTGGAGGATACACGGATATTAATTTTACGCCGCCTGAGGATACACCCCTCGCCCTTTTCCGCCGTGCCAACCTCTGGAATGTCAACCCGAATCCCGGTCAGCCTGTTCTGTTGATCTGCCTGTACCCGGAAAATACCAGGCTTCCTTCCGCAGTTCTTGACGTGATGCAGGCATTTGCACGACATACAGCCACAGTTCTGGAAAATGTGCATCTTTTTGAAGCCGAAAGAGAACAACGTGCCATTGCCACGGCCATGAGAGATGTTGCCGAAGCCCTGACCTCTACCCTGGATCTGGATCAGGTCTTCGACCGTATTCTTCTGCACCTGGAAAAGATTCTGGATCACGATGCCGCTAACATCATGATGCTGGAAGGGGAAACCCTGGTCATGGTACGCAATCGCGGAATTTCTACCGGCTATCTCTCCCCGCGACCAAACTGGCGCAGCCCTTTGGCTACCTTTCGCACCCTGCAGGAAGTAGCCAGAAGCGCCAAAGCCCTTGCCATACCCGATACCCAACACGACCCTCGCTGGATCAGTTTACCGACTTCGGGTTGGATTCGCTCATTTGCCAGCGCGCCAATCTTGCTTCATGACCAGGTTATTGGATTCATCAACGTGGGGAGCAAACGGAAAGGGCAGTTTGACCAGAAAACCGCAGTCCTTCTCCAATCTTTTGCCACGCAAGCCTCCATTGCTATCGAAAACGCTCAACTGTACACGCGAGCACAGCAGACACTGATGGAAAACAGCACGCTGTTCCGCGCCCTCGAGCCCCTCTTCAGTGCGGGTGATTCGCTGGATGAAATTCTGGAGAAAATCGTCCAGACGGTGGTGAGGGAATTCTCGCAATCGCATTGCAGCATCCTGTTGGTAAATGAAGATCACACCCACCTCATGCTTGCCAGAGAAGCAGGGATGATCACGTTGGGACAACATCACCTGCCTCTGAATGGAAAAGGGCTGACAGTGGCATGTTTCCGTTCAGGGCAAATGGTTTATGCGCCCGATGTGAAAGCCGAAGCCCAGTATTATGAAGCCATTCCCGCCATTCAGTCGGAACTGGTATTACCTCTTATCGCTCGCGGTGAAGCAATTGGCGTACTCAACCTTGAAAGCCCTCACCTGGATGCTTTTGATGAGCGGGCACGTCGCCTGCTTCAGGTCTTTGCAGACCGAGCCGCTCTGGTCATTTCCAATGCCCTTCTCCACGAGAAAACCAGCCGGTACGCCCAGCAAATGACCCTGCTCAATGAA
Source organism: Anaerolinea thermophila UNI-1 (assembly GCF_000199675.1). Classification (GTDB taxonomy): domain Bacteria; phylum Chloroflexota; class Anaerolineae; order Anaerolineales; family Anaerolineaceae; genus Anaerolinea; species Anaerolinea thermophila. The sequence goes on along the minus strand of NC_014960.1, from coordinate 944,263 downwards.
ATCATTCAGATTTCCCTGAGCCATACCCGCTTCGATGAAATGCTCAGCGCCATTGTGGAACGTGTGGCAGCCCTGGTTTCTGCTGATGGATGTTACATTACACGTTTTGACGAAGAAACCCTTAAGGTCATCCCCGTAGTGGCATACGGTCCCGGCTCCGAAGATTATGTAAAAATTTCTCCCGAACCGGGCGAACCCAACCTGACGCTCTCCCTGATGAAAATGGGTAAGCCCATCGCCATTGAGGATATATTAAACACCCCTTACATCTCCCGAAGCGTGGCTGAGACCTTCCCTGTGCGATCTCTGCTGGGGATTCCTTTAATCATCGAAAACCAGAAATTCGGGGCGATTTTGTTTGGGAAAGCCCCCGTTTACCGATGGAGCACAGCCCAAATTGCCCTTGCGGAGCAAGCCGCCTCTCAGATTGCTCTGATTCTGGCAAGGATTCAATCCCAAACACTGGCTGAGCAACAGGCTGCCGATTCGGAGAAACTGCGCCGCGCTACCGCTGCTCTGACCGCTACACTGGATAAACAGGAACTCAGCCAGATCATTCTGGAGCATCTGGAGACCTTGTTTGAGTGTGACTGCAGTATTCTCTTTCTCATCGAAAATGAAGAAATGAAACCTGTAGCCTACCGCAACATCCCTGAGGGAGAAGATATTTTGAACCAGACTTACCCCATTCAGGACGCGCTCTTTCAGGAAATTTTGCAAACCGCCCAGCCTGTTTTGCTGAAAGACGCACAGGCAGACCCGCGTTTTGAGAACTGGGGAGGACCGTATCAAATCCGTTCATGGATGGGCGTGCCCATTTTTGCTGGTGAGCGTATTTTGGGGACAATTGCCGTAGGCAGATTCAAGATTCGCCCGTTCACGCATCGCGAGCAATTGCTGGCGCAGGTGTATGCCAACCAGGCAGGTATGGCACTGCAAAATGCAATGCTACATGCCTATCAGCAAGTCCTTGCCATCACCGACCCGTTGACCAATCTGTACAACCGGCGCGGATTCTTTGAACTGGCACGCCACGAAATGGAACGCAGTCGTCGTTTTGGCAGTCCGCTGGTGGTGGTCATGGCAGACATCGACCATTTCAAACGGGTCAATGATACCTATGGGCATTCGGTAGGGGATGAGGTTTTGCAGGAACTGGCACAGCGCCTGCGGGAAACCCTGCGAGAAGCCGATTTAATCTGCAGGTACGGGGGAGAAGAATTTTGCCTTCTGCTCCCAGAGAGCGATTTACAAAGTGGCTACAGCGCCGCCGAGCGGGTACGCCTCGCCGTTGCTGAAAAATCTTTTTGCATCGAAGAACTGGAACTGCCCATCACCATCAGTTTGGGGATGACCCGCTTGGCATCCCCTCAACAGACTCTGGAAGAGTTAATTGAACAAGCCGATCAAGCCCTCTTGCACGCCAAAGCCTTCGGACGCAACCGGGTAGAAATCTGGCAAAAGAGCCTGCTCCCATCCTGAATCTCCCTGATTCTCCCCCTTTTGTCTGGTTTGTAACCATACCCCTGCAACTTTTTGGCTTTGATTGACGTATTCATATAGTGAAATCAAAGGAGAAAGATATGAGTTACGAACCTGTAGTGGTAGAAACCCGCCGCAACCCTGGCTGTCTGATTCAACTGCTATGGTTTGCATTCATCGGCTGGTGGCTTGGACAGGCATGGATGATTGTTGCCTGGTTGTTCATGATCAGCATCCTGGGCATTCCCATCGGCATCGTCATGCTGAACATGCTCCCCAAAGTGATCGCCCTGCGCGAGCCTGCCCGTGAAGTTGCTGTTTATCGACGCGCGGATGGAACGCTGGTGAAGAGTGAAGTTGAGCCCCGGCAACTGCCCTTTCTGTTGCGGGCACTGTACTTTATCCTGATCGGCTGGTGGTTCTCCGCTCTATGGATGGAAGTGGCTTACCTGCTGTGTGCTACCATTATCGGGCTTCCGCTGGGATTCTGGATGTTCGACCGCATCCCTGCAGTGCTGACCTTAAGGCAATAACCCGCTTTCACAAAATGACAGGGCGGAGATTGTGAATTCACACTCCGCCCTGTTTTCATACAAACGAATCCCGAACTATTTGGCAGGGGTGGCTTCGGCAGTGACTGAGGCTTTTCCGGCAAAAAGGCGTTTTTGCAACCAGAAAGCCACATTCACCAGGCCAATCATCACCGGAACTTCCACCAGGGGACCAATGACGGCAGTGAAGGCTTCGCCGGAATTGATGCCAAAGACTGCCACCGCCACGGCAATGGCTAACTCAAAGTTATTGCTTGCCGCAGTAAAGGAAAGCGTAGTAGTTTTGCTGTAGTCAGCCCCCACCAGTTTGCCCATTCCAAAACTTACCAGGAACATGAGTACAAAGTAGAGCAACAGCGGTACGGCAATTCTCAGCACATCGCCGGGGATGGTGACGATCAAGTTCCCTTTGAGGCTGAACATGACCACAATGGTGAAAAGCAATGCCGCCAGAGTAATCGGGCTGATGCGCGGGATAAAGCGATGGTAGTACCAGTCTTCGCCTTTCATGCGGCGTAAGACCATGTTGGTAATAAACCCTGCGATAAAGGGGATTCCCAGATAAATAAACACACTGCGGGCAATTTCCCCAATGGTCACATCCACCACACTGCCCTGTAAGCCAAACCAGGTAGGCAGTACGGTGATGAACACATAGGCATAGACGCTATAGAAAAGCACCTGGAAGATGCTGTTGAAAGCCACCAATCCCGCGGCGTACTCAGTATCGCCCTTAGCCAGTTCATTCCACACGATAACCATGGCAATACAGCGCGCCAGCCCAATCATAATCAGTCCCACCATGTAATGCGGGTAATTGCGCAGGAAAATCACCGCCAGCAGGAACATGAGGATGGGACCAATCACCCAGTTTTGAATGAGCGAGAGAGTCAGTACCTTACGGTTACGGAATACATCTCCCAGTTCGTTATAATGAACTTTAGCAAGAGGCGGATACATCATCAAAATCAGCCCGATAGCGATGGGGATATTCGTCGTACCCACCGAAAAGCGGTTGACAAACTCTTCCACACCGGGCAGGAAATAGCCAATACCCACCCCAAGCGCCATTGCCAGAAAAATCCACAAGGTGAGGTAGCGGTCCAGCACAGACAGTCTTTGGGTCAATGGTTTCTCCATTTTGAACAACTCCTTTGAAATAATATTGAGACTTAACAGAACGGTTTATTTGAGTTTGGATTGCACAAAGAGCAGGAACACCCCTCGATGGGGGCTGTAAAAAAGTACTCTATTTGCTCTTGAGACACGCCTTTCATCCTTGCGCCTTCATAAATCAGGGGTAGAACAGATGGGTTGCTCAGTTTGTAGTACACAAATCTTCCCTGACGGCGTGAAATCACCCACCCGTTCTTTTTAAACACCTGGAGATGTTGGGAAATTGCCGCCTGACGGAGTTTCAGAACCGCCTCAAGGTGGCAAACGCAAACTTCCCGCTCGCCAATCGCCAGCAGGATTCCCAAACGGGTTGGCACAGCCAGCACTTCAAAAAAGTCAGCGATTTCCTGTAAAGCCGCAGAAGATATATTCATGACGATGAATATATTATATAAAATTGAGATTCTCAGACAAGCGCTGAATGGCATACCCTAGTTAAGACAAAATTAACGGTTTAACAAGAGTGAGGGCTTCGCGCTCATCAGACGGAAGCCCTCACCACGGAGAAGGAACCTGGTAATGTTGCCTTAAGAAACTTTGATGAATTTGCTTCCCGGTGCGCCGCAGACAGGACATTTCTCCGGCGCATTGCGCGGATGGGTATGACCACAAACCGGACAAACGTAGTAGTCGTATGCTTCCATGTCAGAACTTAACGACTCCAAAGCCTCGCGATAGAGCATTTCGTGGGTTTTCTCCACTGCCATGGCATATTCAAACGAAGTTTTTGCCCGTCTGTTTCCTTCGCGTTCGGCTTGCTCTACAAATGGCGGATACATGCTCACCCATTCATGGTTTTCACCGCCGATTGCACTTTTCAGATTCTCTTCGGTCGTCCCGATTCCGCCCATTGCCCGGAAATGATTGAGCGCATGAATGAATTCTGCTTCTGCAGCAGCGCGGAACAAGCGAGCCACCTGTGGGTAACCTTCTTCTTCCGCCTTTCGAGCAAATGCCAGATATTTGTTGCGTGCCTGCGACTCTCCGGCAAAAGCCTCGGCAAGGTTTTTCAAGGTTTCATCCATTCTACACCTCCATAATACATTTTCTTCATTATGAACCACTTCATTAAAGATAAGCGGTAATACTTGTCACATGTAAAAAAGAACAAAATCATCAAGCATGCTATAATCGAAACACTGGATTTTTAGGAAACGCTTTCACGAAGAGCAATGACGATGAGATTTCTGATTACTGGCGCGGCTGGATTTCTTGGCTCGGCACTGGCAAACCAATTGGTGCGTGAAGGGCATAGCGTACGTGGACTGGATGACCTCTCTACCGGCTCACCCGATGCACTCCTTCCCGACGTTCACCTGACTCGCGGGGATATCAACGATCGTCCCAAACTGTGGACGCTGTTGCAGGACGTGGATTGTGTCTATCATCTGGCGGCACGAGTCTCCGTGCCCGAGTCGGTGCTTTACCCGCGCGAATACAATCACGTCAATGTAGGCGGTACAGTGACCCTGATGGAAGCCATGCGCGATGTGGGCGTGCGCCGGGTGGTGCTGATTTCTTCCGGGGCGGTCTACGGCGAGCAGGAACACCAGCCCCTCTCTGAAGATGCCCGTCCACAACCACGCTCGCCTTATGCGGTCTCTAAACTCTCTGCCGAGTATTATGTCAACACCATCGGCAGGTTGTGGGGTATCGAAACCGTAATCCTGCGCGTGTTCAACGCCTACGGTCCGGGACAGCATTTGCCCCCCGTTCATGCCCCCGTGATTCCGCACTTTTTAAAACAAGCCTGGAGTAACGGCACCATTGTGGTACACGGCGACGGCAACCAGACCCGCGATTACGTCTTTGTGGACGATGTGGTCAACGCTATGGTAGCGGCAGCAAGCGCGACCCAGATAAACCAGAGAATTATCAATGTGGGAAGTGGCACCGAAACCAGCGTCCGCGAACTGGTGCAGTTGATTCTGGAAGTCACCGGCAGTCACCCGCAGGTGATCTATAATCCGCGCAACGACGGCGGGGTTCAACGCATGTGCGCCGACATCACCCTGGCGCGGGAGTTGCTTGGCTATCAACCTACCGTGGGACTCCGCCAGGGGTTGCAGTTAACTCTTGAAAAGGACGCTCGTATTCGCCAGCGTTAGGGGCTAAATTTTGCTGACATCGTGTGCCCCGGACTCGCGGTAACCTGCCTGGGTAATGGGCACAAACTCAGCGTTCTTCCACAATTCCTCAATGGTGTGCGCACCAGCATAACTCAGCCCTGAACGCAAGCCGCCCACGAATTGATGCAGAATGTCCACTACCGTGCCCCGGGCTGGCACAATGGCTTCTACACCTTCCGGGACAACCTCCCCCCAATCTTCTTCGCTGATTTCGCCCTTCTCGATGGCTTTGCGCTGGATATTGGCAGTCAGCGACGCCATACCGCGCACCACCTTATAACGGCGTCCTTCGCGCACCACGGAAGCGCCCGGGCTTTCATCTGTTCCTGCCAGTGCACTGCCCAGCATCACTGTGCTGGCACCTGCCGCCAGCGCCTTGACCAGATCGCCTGAATTGCGCACCCCACCATCGGCAATAATTGGCACACCCAAGCGTTGACCCTCACGAGCACATTCCAGAATTGCGGTGAGTTGTGGAATGCCAAAGCCGGTCACAACACGGGTGATGCAGATCGAGCCTGCACCTACCCCTACCTTGACAGCATCGGCGCCGGCTTCTGCCAGGTCGCGCACGCCTTCGGCCGTTGCCACATTGCCGGCAATGATGGGTACAGAGAGTTTTTTCTTCAGTGTTCTCAGCATGTCAAGAACCAGGTCGGAATGGCCATGGGCAATATCAATCACCACCACATCCGCACCTGCCTCCACACAGGCTTGAGCGCGTTCTACATCTTCCCCCCGCGCACCCACCGCTACCCCCACCATCAAGCGCCCGCGGGCGTCTTTGGTGGCATTAGGGTGTTCCTGGATTTTGACGATATCCTGCGCAGTGATTAATCCCACCACACGATCATTTTCGTCCACCAGCGGCAACTTTTCGATACGGTGTTGATACAGTTTTTCTCGTGCCGATTCCAGCGTTTCCTCTTTCCCTGCCACAACCAGCCGTTCACGTGGCGTCATCACCTGGCTCACCGGAGCATCGCCATTCACCGCCAGCAAGACATCTCGGGTCGTCACCATCCCCAGCAGTTTGCCTTCATCAGAGACTACCACCAGCCCGCCAACCTCTCGTTCTGCCATCAACTCCCGTGCCTGCTGGACCGTTGCGCTGGCGGCAATGGTAATGGGATTGTCCACAATCATGCTTTCAGCACGTTTCACGCGCTCCACCATCTCCACCTGTTGCGGGATGGTCATAAAGCGATGCAAAATCCCAATGCCTCCCTGACGTGCCATAGCAATTGCCATGCGCGTCTCGGTGACGGTATCCATATTGGCAGAGACAATGGGAATTTTGAGGCGGATTTGTTTTGTCAGGTAGGAAGACGTATCCACCTGTTTACGACTGCGCACATCGGAACGGCGCGGCACCAGCAACACGTCGTCAAACGTTAAGGCAACATCCGATCGAATCTTCATGGGCACACCTCTCTAGGGGAACGCCAAACTTGTTGTACAATACCCACATGTCTGATCAAGCGCTCCCTGTAGAATTTTACGACAGAAATACGCTGGATGTAGCCCGTTCCTTGCTGGGAATGCGGTTAATTCGGAAATTCGATTCCATCCGTTTGGTCGGAATCATCACCGAGACGGAAGCCTACCGTGGTGAGGAAGATCTTGCCTGCCATGCCCGCGCCGGACTGACTCCACGCACCAGAGTCATGTTTGGCAGAGCCGGGCATGCTTACGTGTACTTTACCTATGGAATGCACTGGTTGCTGAACGTGGTCACCGAGCGAGAAGGATTCCCCGCGGCTGTACTTATCCGCGCAGTACGGGTTGTAGAAGGCGAAGCCTGGATTCGCGAACGGCGCAAGGGAGTACCTCCAAAGAACTGGACGGATGGTCCCGCCAAACTGTGCCGCGCCTTTGAGATTGACGGAAAACTCAACGGCGCAGACCTCACCGTGACCGAGAATGGGTTATGGATTGCCCGCGGGCAGGACATTCCTGAGGAATATATCGAGCGCACTGCGCGCATCGGCATTGATAGCGTGCCGGAGCCCTGGCGTTCTATCCCCTGGCGGTTTCGCGCGCGTGATGAATTCATGGTATAAAAAGAACATGCAATTCGTTCCTGTCTGCGTCCCTTCTTTGGCATCTTCCGAAATTTTTGTTTTGAAAGAATGGCAAGTGCGCGAGGGTATGTGGCTTCTGGCGGGACAGCCGGTAGCCACTCTGCTTTCAGGCGTCGAAGAAATCCCCGTGTTTGCGCCGCAGTCGGGCAGTCTTGCAGGGGTACATCACCATCCCGGAGAGGTTCTGCTGGCAGGCGCAGTCATTGGCTGGATTCAGCAAAGCGACTACACTTCTGGCGATTACGACCCGGATGCAGTGCTGGTGTATGGGGGCGGCGGACATGGACAGGTACTCCTGGAACTCATCCGCCAGGCAGGGCACTTCCGCCTGGTGGGTGTGGTAGACGACCGCCTTTCCCGCGGTGAGACCCTGCTGGGTGTGCCGGTGCTGGGCGGCGCTGAATGCCTGGCTGAATGGCGTCGAAAAGGCGTAGGGCTGGCAGTCAACGGCGTGGGTGGGATTGGCAATCCTTTGGCGCGGGAAGGTGTGTTCACCCAACTGGAACAAGCCGGGTACTTCTTCCCCACCTTGGTGCATCCCCGTGCCCTGGTAGAGCCTGCCGCTATTCTGCACCCCGGCGCGCAGGTGCTGGCAATGGCTTACGTGGGGCCCTGCGTGGAAGTAGGGTTTGGTTCGCTCATCAATGTGGGCGCCATTGCCTCGCATCACTGCCGTCTGGGGCGGGTTACCAACCTTTCACCGGGTGCCACCCTGGCTGGCGGAGTTTCTCTGGGAGACTATACGCAAGTCGGCATGCAAGCGACAATCAATGTGAACATCCGTATTGGAAAACATTGTCTGATTGGCAATGGCGCCACCGTCAAAGCCGATGTTCCGGACGGAACGCGTGTGCGCGCCGGTCACATCTGGCCCCCTCTCCATTCTTCATCTCAATCTGGAGGTACATATGTTTCGCAAGACTCCCCCGCAAACTCCCCCGCCCAACCCTAACATGCCCGTAGAGCGGGTCACCTCGGTGCTGGGACCCGGTATTCTGTGGAAAGGCAACCTGCGAGGAACCGGTGGCATCCGCATTGAAGGCACTTTTGAGGGAGATATTACCTTGCGCGGGCTGGTAGTAGTCGGCGAGACAGGTAAAGTAGTGTGTCAGACACTCCAAGCTAACACGGTGATTGTGGCTGGCACGGTCACCGGCAACATCACCGCCGAGAAACTGGAAATCCGTGGAACAGGGCGCGTATGGGGCGATGTCATCATCAGCGCACTGGCTACCGAAGAAGGTGGATTCCTGCGCGGGCAGGTGCGCATGGAAGAAAAAATCGAATTTCCACTGGAAACCTCATCCTCTGAATCTTCGTCGGAGACTGCATAACCCCAATGGAACTAACCCCTTCATGGATTGTTATACTTACCGAGTGGCTGGGCGTTATTGCCGTAGCCTGGCTTCTTTCTGCGACCCCGCGCTTTCGTAAACAAACCGTAGGTTTTCGATACGCCCGCCGGGACGGCATCGTCGCCCTGACCGTGGGTGGTGTGCTGGTGCTGATAGGGTGGATTTTTGCCTCATCCAGCCCGGGCAAAATGCTTTGGGAACTCATCCGCCTTCCGGAGCCTGCCCGGAGTCTCAATCCGCTGTTCATCCTTGCGATGATCAGTCTGGTTATCACCCTGGCGGCGCTTTTCCTGCGCGGACAACCTCTCAAAGGGGCAGGGTGGAACACCACTAACCTGCGGTTGGGAATACAAACCGGGCTGGCACTTGCTCTGCTGACCATCTTCCTGCGCAACCGCGTCATGGACGTACTGAATGGGCTTTCCCGTGAGGAAATCGCTTATTTGCTGGTAGTCCTGGGGATTGCCCTCGCTGAAGAGACGATTTTCCGGGGTTATGTGCAGATGCGCCTGTGCTGGTGGCTGGGAGAACGTCAGGGCGTGCTGGCAACAGCGGCACTCAATACCCTGTGGCGGCTGCCCCTGCTTCTGGCATCGGGAGCATACATTGTGCTGTGGCTCAATCTGGTCATTATGATCGGTCAAGCCATCCTCTCTGGATGGCTAATGCAAAAGACCGGCAGTGTACTGACCACTATCCTGTACCGAACAACCTCTTTGTGGATGAACTTTTACACATGAGTCCTGTAACCTATTTTACACAACTGTTTACGCAAACCCGCCGGCAAGCCCCGGCTGATCTGGAACGTCCGGGACAGCAGTTTCTGGTGCGGGCAGGGTACATCCACCCCGTAGCGGGTGGAACGCCTTTCCTGCCGCCCCTGGGCACGCGCGCTTTGAATCGGATGCGCAAAACGTTTCTCGAAGAGATTAAAGCACTGGGAGGAATGGAAATCCATTTGCCCCCTTCTGGCGAAAGAGCCGACCTGGCGCACCTTCCTCTTCTGGATTTCCTCTCCGTCCATTTGCGCTCTCACCGTCAACTACCAGTGTTGTGGTTCTCTCTCAACCAACGTCCTCAAGAAACACCTCAACGGGGGGGCGGACTGCTTTCTGCACGCTCCCAAACTGTCCTAGAAATCATCAGCCTGCACCGCGAAGAAAGCGAACTGGAACGCACCTCGGCAGACCTGGCGGGTACCTTGCTGGGCTTCCTGCGTGGACTTTCTCTGCCTCTGGTCGGTGGAGAAGACCTGCCCTTTGCCGGACTGCAAACCGGACAGGCATGGATGATTCCTCTGGAGATTGGCGAAGAAAGGTTGCTGATATGCGAAGAATGCGGCTACACCGCCGCCTCAAGCGCAGCGCGTTTTGCCCGTCCTGAACCCGTCTCAGATTCTCCCCTTCCTCTAAAAAAAGTCCCCACGCCGGAATGTAAAACCATCGCCGACCTGGCAAAGTTTCTGGGTATCCCTGAATCGCAAACCGCCAAGGCAGTGTTTTTCACTGCCCGGCGCGAGGGGAAAGAGGAACTGATTTTTGCCGTGGTGCGCGGCGACCGCGAGGTGAACGAAGCCGCCATCCGGCGGGCAACCGGCGCTGAGGCACTCTTCCCCGCCTCAGAGGAAGCCATTCGCGCCGCGGGAGCCGAACCCGGCTACGCCTCTCCCGTAGGGCTGAAAGGCGTGCATGTCATCGTGGATACCGAGATTCCCGGGACGCCCAATCTGGTCGCCGGAGCAAACGAGGCAGGCTATCACCTGCTGAACACCGTCTACGGACGCGACTACACCGCCACACAGGTTGCCGAAATCGCCCTGGCACAACCCGGATACGCCTGTCCGGAATGCAGAGAGCCTCTGAGTGAAACGCGCGGGCTGACGGTAGCCCGCAGTATACGCTTTTCATCCGATTTCATTCGTGATAGAGGATTGAATTACTTTGATGAAAACGGTCAATCCCGACCGGTTTGGATGGAAATCCATACCCTGAACCTGACGCGCACCTTTGCCTGCCTGGCAGAATTGCGTCACGACAACTATGGACTGATTCTTCCGCCCCAGGCATCTCCCTTCGAGGTGCATCTGGTGGTATTACCCGGAAAAGAAAATGGTGTGGCATCTGCCCTGCCCGAAGTGCTGAAACAATTGGAACAAATGAATCTTGACGTGCTGGTGGATGACCGCTCCGAAAGTCCGGGGGTGAAATTCAACGATGCCGACCTGATCGGTGTTCCTGTCCGCCTGACGTTAAGCGAGCGCTCGCTTCAGCAAGGGGGGATTGAAGTGCGCAAACGCTGGGAGAGCGAGCGCCAAACTATTCCGCTGGAAGACCTCTCCGATTGGATTCGCAAATCTTTATCTCAGAGGGGATAACATGAAACGTTTCCTGCAAATGCTCATCGCCTGCTTCAGTATTCTGGGCGTCACCCTGGCATGCGCGCTGGATACACCCACGCCATCTCCGAGCGTTTCCACCCAACAAGAGCAAAGCATCTACCGCGGGCTGAATGCTTTTTCCAGTTACCGCCGTCAGGCAACCATTTTGTTCAAAGGACAGGATGAAAACGGCGCGCCCCTGGAAGTACAAATGGACTTTCTGGAAGAGGTCAACCGCGATGAGCAAGCCCAGCATCGCATGAGCCGGATTGTTCTCCCCAATCTGCCGCCGGGTTCATTTGAACTTTATCAAATGGGAGACCGGCAATACCTGGTCAGTTCAGAGATCAGTGCCTCTTTCCCCTGTATCATGCTGCCTCAGGTAACAGAACAGGAAGATAACGTCCTGAAGTTTGACAATTTATTCGAAGGCTTGAGCCTGGGCGAAAAACTGGGCACCCGCACTACCTTCAACGGTATTGAAGCCGACCATTTTCGCGTGGGCAATTTGCGCCTGAGTTTGGGAACTCCGCAACAATGGAACGCCGAGGTATGGGTAGATGCCCAACACTCTACGGTGCTGTACTTTAAAGGCTCTGCCGAAGGTGAATTTGCCATTGAAGGACATGCCGCCAAAGGTACGCTCTCATGGGAATACTATCTGCTGGATCTTCAGAATACCCATGTTTCCCTGCCTAAAGAATGTGATAACCTGACTTTGAAAGACCTTCCCTTGCCTTTGAAAATTCTTTCTGCGGGTTGGCAAGGCTCTCAATTGACTCTGAAGATTGCTCAGTCGGCTCAAGAAGCCGTTAACGAACTGCGTAATGCCCTCGTCCAGAGCGGATGGGAACTCACAGCCGATGCCGGCACAGGCGAAGTTTTTACCCTCAGCGCAACCAAAGAGGGAAAGGTGCTTCAAATCACTATCCGGTCTTTAGAAAAAGGCAGTCAGGTGGAAATCAACCTGCCCTGATTTCTTCAAAGAGGCGTTAAAATTCAAGTCATGAGTTCAAAACAACCCGTTGTCCCAATGTCTTCCCCCGACCTCACCGATTTGGAGAGGGAAGCCGTTCTTGCCGTCCTGCACACCCCCCATCTGAGTATGGGGGAACGCATTCGCGAATTTGAAGAAGCCATCCGACGGTTTACCGGCGCGCGCTTTGCCATTGGCGTGAATTCGGGAACTGCGGGATTGCATTTGTGCATCCGTGCCGCCGGGGTACAGCCCGGCGATCTGGTGCTGACCACCCCTTTTTCTTTCGTGGCATCCACCAACGTCATCCTGTACGAAAATGCCATCCCCGTCTTCGTGGACGTTGACCCGCAGACCGGAAACATGGATGTGGAGCAAACCGCCCAAGCCCTGCGCGATTTGAGCGAAGGCGGCAAAGCAACACAACGCTGGCTCCCCCGTCATCTACCCGTCTCCCCACAACGTCTAAAAGCCATTCTGGCAGTGGATGTGTTTGGTCAGCCGGCTGACATGGACGAACTCCGTCATCTTGCCGACCAGTACGACTTGCACCTCATTGAAGATGCCTGCGAAGCCCTGGGGGCGGAGTACAAGGGGCGCAAAGCGGGCATGCTGGGCGATTGTGGGGTGTTCGCCTTCTACCCCAACAAGCAAATTACCACTGGCGAGGGGGGGATGATTGTCACCGACGACGAGGACGCCGCCATGCTGATGATGGCTTTGCGCAATCAAGGGCGTGCTCCCGGCGACACATGGCTTCAGCATACTTACCTGGGCTACAACTATCGTCTGGATGAGATGAGCGCAGCACTGGGCACGGCACAAATGAACCGCATCGAAACCTTGCTGAACAAGCGCGAGCAGGTAGCACGCTGGTACATGGAACGCCTTGCGGAAATCCCCGCAGTGGAAGTGCCGTACATTGCCCCCCAAACCACCCGGTCCTCGTGGTTTGTCTTCGTCATCCGCCTAGCGCGGGGAATCAACCGTGAAGAAGTGGCTCAAAGACTGGAAGAGAAAGGAATTCCCGTGCGCCCTTACTTCCTGCCCATCCACCTGCAACCTTATCTGGTGGAGCGATTTGGATACCAACCGGGGGATTACCCGGTGACGGAAGACCTGGGCGCACGTGGTCTGGCTCTGCCCTTCTCCAGTGTGATGACCGAGGAACAGGTTGAAACTGTGTGCCGGGCATTGCAATCCGTTCTGTGAGGCATGGAACTACCTGCGCTGTTTACCCCACCCCGCCGGTACGGCTTGATATTTTTAAGCCTGGTTACGTTGATCCTGACAGGTGCAGGTGGATTGAGCATTGCATTGAGCACCTCTCAACAGGAACAAAGCCGCTTTACCGGCTTGCTCTTGTTTGGGGTTATCCTGCTGGTGCCTGTGCCTCTGATTTTATATGCCCTCTACAGTTTACTGCGAGGGCAATATATTCTTGAAAGAGAGGGACTGCGTCTTCGTTGGGGGTTACGCGCTGAGGACATTCCCATGTCCCACATCGAGTGGGTGCGCCCGATGAAGGAACTGGGCTTCCGTGTGCCTCTGCCATTGCTGCGTTTTCCGGGGGCTGTGCTCGGAAATGTCTATTCCCATGAACTGGGTGCCATTGAGTTCCTGGCTTCCGATCCCGACTCCATCCTGCTGATTGCCACACCCGAGAAAATCTACGCCATTTCACCGGAGAACGTCTCGGCCTTCATGCGCGCCTACCGGTACGTGGCAGAACTGGGCAGTTTACAGCCTATTTCCTCGCAGTCCATCCGCCCAATGGTCTTTCTGGCACACATATGGCAGGATCAGATTGCCCGGCGCTTGATTCTGACGGGTGGAGGGTTGTTTCTTGCCCTGCTGGTAAGCAGTGGGATAGCCATTCTCACCCGCGCAACGGTACCATTGGGATACTCTCCACAAGGGGCATCTCTTGCCCCCGTTCCCTCTATTCAAATTTTGCTTTTACCCGTTCTGGGTTTGCTCTTCCTGGGTACAGATTGGATTATAGGGGTGTACTTTTATCGGCAAGAACGCACTCTCCCTGCAGCCTACCTGCTATGGGGAAGCGGTGCGGTAACTCTTCTTTTGTTTGTGCTTGCTACCTGGATTTTCATGCTGGCGGGGTAAATTTGCTATGCTCTTGAAACTGCTTCTGGGCGTTTTCTTTGCATTGCTGATCACCGGTGCGGCAGTTCGAATGCGCGCTTTAAGTCCTTCAGGGTTCTGGGCGGCATTAGCCTTGGGCACAATCATCTTTGGACTGGGCGGGCTGGCATGGGCGATTGCCCTGCTGACTTTCTTTGTCTCTTCTTCTCTGCTCTCCCGTTTGTGGGGAAAACAAAAACGTTCCCTGGAAGAAAAGTTCTCTAAAGGACATCAGCGCGATGCCTGGCAGGTGCTTGCCAATGGCGGATTGGCAGGCGGGATGGCTCTTCTCCACGCTTTTATTCCTCACTCTCCCCTTCCCTGGGTCGGCTTCATCGCCGCGCTCGCCGCCGCCAACGCCGATACCTGGGCAACCGAACTGGGAGCCCTCAGCCCTGTTTCCCCGCGGCTCATCACCACTCTGCGCCCCGTGGAACGGGGCACTTCAGGGGGTATCAGCCTGTTGGGAACACTGGCAGCGCTTTCCGGCGCGGTTCTGCTGGCATTGGTCGGCGTCCTGTTCTGGAACGGCTTCATTCTGCCCATTCCTGCCGGTGTGCCTTTTGTGCTGGTAGATTTGTTGGGAGGGGTGCCGATGCTGCCTCCGCCTGGCGGCGCAGGGTTGTGGTTCATGATCTTCTCTCTCAGCGGGTTGGCAGGTTCGCTGGTCGATTCCCTGCTTGGCGCAACCGTCCAGGCCATTTACCGCTGTCCTGCGTGTGAAAAAGAAACCGAGCGTCATCCCCTGCACACCTGCGGGACTCGCACCCATCTCCTGCGGGGCTGGAGGTGGATGAACAATGATGCTGTTAATTTCCTCTGCACCTTCTCTGCATTCGTCCTTTCCATCCTCTTCCTGTAAACATCCTCTTGGAGTTTCCAAGGAAAAACAAAGCGGGCGTTCTCTCTCAAGAGACGCCCGCAAGGATTTTATATCTCTGGGGGGAGTTTACGGGAAACGCAGGAAAGCCGCCGTTGCCCAATCCAGAATCTGCCAGGGGATGAACGCCAGCAACAGGGTTGCCCCTGCCGAAACTACCGCCAGCAGGTTGACCCACACTTCTCGGCGGGCTTCCACCTCGCCCGGCTGCATGAACATCACCACCACCACACGCAGGTAGTAATAAGCCGAGAAGAGGGAAGTCAGCAAGCCAATCAGCGCCAGCCAGACCAGACCGCCTTCCAGCGCGGTGCGGAACAGATAAAACTTACCCCAAAAGCCCAGTGTAGGCGGGACACCGATGAAGGACACCATAGCAATCAGCATCGCTACTGCCAGCCAGGGATGTCGTCGCGCCAGCCCGGCGTAACTGGTAATTTCCAGGTCTTTGCCTTCGGCTTTCTCCACTGCCGCAACCACTGCCCAGGCGGCAAAACTGGTAAACAAATAGCCCACCATGTAGAACAGCCCTGCAGCGACCGCATGCGAGGCCACTTCACCCTGTCCGTAAGGGACAAACGCCATGAGCAGATAGCCCGCACTAGCGATGCTGGAATACGCCAGCAGACGCTTGATATTGGTCTGCACCAACGCCAGCACATTGCCCACAATCATGGTCAAAGCCGCCAGCACGCCCAATACGGGCGAAATTTGCGCTGAGAGCGATGGGAACGCCACCACAAACACCCGCAAAAGCGCCGCCAGTGCGGCAATCTTCACGCTCACCGACATCCAGCCGGTGACGGGTGTAGGCGCGCCCTGGTACACATCCGGAGCCCAGGAGTGGAAAGGTACAATTGCCAGTTTGAAGGCTAAGCCAACCAGCAATAAGGCAACCCCCAGCATCAAGAAGATGTAATTTGCTGTACCGCTTTGCATAGCGGCAACAATTCCCGCCAGATTGGTGTGCTGGGTTGCACCATAGAGGAAAGCCACCCCATAAAGGAGAAACGCCGAGGAAAACGCACCCAGCAGGAAGTATTTGAGCGCGGCTTCTTCCGAAGAGATTTTGCCGCGAATCAGCCCGGACATGACGTACAGAGGGATGGAGAACAGTTCCAGCGCAAGAAAGAGGATGATGAGGTCATAGGCTTGCACCATCATCATCATCCCGGCAGTAGAGATGAGCATCAAGGCACAGCATTCACTGCGTTCGATGTTCATGCGGCGCATGTAGTCATATGCCAGCATGACCGCAAAGAGCGCAGCAATCAACAGCAGGGTGTTCGTGAAAGAGGCAAAACCGTCCAGCACTACCATGCCGTTGAAGCCTGTCTGGGAATATCCCGTCAGAGCCAGATTCACCCCCAAACCCGCAGCCGCACCAAGCCCTGCCAGCAAAGGAATGATAGCCTTGCGTTCTTTAGGGAGGAATAAATCCACAACCAGCATCATCACGCCCCAAGCCAGCAAAACCACTGCTGGAAGGAGGGTAAGGACATCGTTCAAAGTGATCATCATCGCCTCCTCACCTTAGCGGATTGCCATCGCCGCGGTCTGCACGGTAGCGAGCAGTTGCGAGACGGTGGGGTTCATCAGATTGAAGAAGAAAGACGGGTACAACCCAATCCACAAAATGACAATCATGATGGGCAAAAGGGTAAGCACTTCGCGCAGGTTCATATCTTTGAGAGATTGATTTTCCGCATGTTTGACGGGGCCTAGGAAAACGCGCTCAAACATCACCAGCAGGTACACCGCCGCCAGGATGACACCCAGCGCGCCCAACCCCGCAAACCACGGCGACCCCAGGGTACTGGAAGAGAACGAACCCAACAGGATGGTAAATTCACCCACGAAGCCGTTGAGGGCGGGCAAGCCCGCCGAAGAAAGGCTGATAAACAACATCACTGCGCCCAAAACAGGTACCACTTTCCAGATACCACCGTAGGCAGACATCTGACGAGTATGACGACGTTCGTAGAGCATGCCCACCAGCAGGAAGAGGGCGCCCGTACTCAGCCCATGATTGACCATCTGCAAAATACTTCCAGCCAACCCCTGAGCCGTCAAGGCGAAGATTCCCAGCATGACAAAACCCAAATGGCTCACCGAGGAATAGGCGACCAGTTTTTTGACGTCCGTCTGGGCAAAGGAAACCACCGCACCGTACAGAATACCAATCACCGCCAGAACCGCCATGTAAGGCGCCAGTTGCAGCGTGGCTTCCGGAAAGAGCGGCAGGTTGAAGCGCAGGAAACCGTATGAACCCATCTTCAGCAACACACCCGCCAGAATGACCGAGCCAGCCGTAGGCGCTTCCACATGCGCATCGGGCAACCAGGTATGCAGGGGCCACATGGGGACCTTGATGGCAAATGCCAGAGCAAATGCCAGCCAGAGCCACACCTGCGCTCCGGCAAAAACCTGACGGGCAAGCACCAGATCGCTCAAAGAGAACGTGCCAGCAGTCAGCCCCAGGTAGAGGATGGCAAGGAGCATCAGCACCGAGCCAAACATGGTGAAGAGGAAGAACTTCACCGCTGCATAAATGCGCCGTTCTCCTCCCCAAATCCCAATCAGGAAGTACATGGGGATGAGAGTGAACTCCCAGAAGATGTAAAACAACACCAGATCCTGGGCGGTGAAGACCCCCAGCATGCCCGTTTCGAGGAGCAGGAAGAAAATCATGAAGCCTTTGACCCGCTCCTGCACGGCGCTCCAGGTCGAAAGCAACGCCAGCGGCGTGAGGAAGGTGGTCAACAGGATCATGAGCATGCCCAGCCCATCCACCCCCATGGCAAAGGTGACTTGCGACTCCGCCAGGCGGAACCAGGGCTGATCAAAGACTAGTTGCAAGCCTCCCTCACCCATGCGGAACTGCGCCAGTGCCCAGAGGGAAAGGGCAAACGTTACCAGTGAAGTGATCAACGCTACCCAGCGCAATGCCGTTTTTTGTTCCTCTTTGAGGAAAAGGAGAACCAGAAATCCCACCAGCGGGGAGAAAGTGAGCAAAATCAATGTATAGTCCATGGGCTCTCCTTAACGCACCCAGATAAGATAAGACAGGATTGCCGTTACACCCAGAACAATCAGCAGGGCATAGGAACGC
Organism: Anaerolinea thermophila UNI-1; assembly: GCF_000199675.1. Lineage (GTDB taxonomy): Bacteria > Chloroflexota > Anaerolineae > Anaerolineales > Anaerolineaceae > Anaerolinea > Anaerolinea thermophila. The sequence goes on along the minus strand of NC_014960.1, from coordinate 925,999 downwards.
AGGAAGCCGTTCTGAAATACCCGCAAGCCTTCGCCTGCGCGTACAGAAAGCCATGCCAGCCCGCCGGAGATGCCATCAATGACGCCCTGATCCACTGGCGTGGCGAGGAAACGTGCCAACGCCTCATATGGACGCACAAACAAGGCGTGATAGAGTTCATCCACTTTCCATTTATTCGCCATACCCCGCCACAACACGCCAAGCCGGGTCAACGGGTCGGGTTGTTTGGCATCCGAGAGCGGATTCGTTACAGCGTAAATGGCATAGGCTAACCCCAATCCACCCAGCGCAACCAGAACCGAGATCAGTGCGGTAAGCGGGGCAAACTCGGAAGGCTTAATCCCCTCCAGAGTATGCTCCAGCCAGTGCTCCAACCCCCAACTACCTGGGAAATTCAGCAAACCACCCAGCACCGAGAGAATTGCCAGCCCAACCAGCGGCAGCGTGATGATAGCGCCATTTTCGCGTGCCGCGCCTGCCGCACGGGTACGCACCGTGCCGCTGAAGACCATCACCAGTTGACGCCCCATGTAAAAAGCCGTCAGGAAAGCAGTAATCAACAAAATCCAGAAAATCGCCGGATGATTTTGCTCAGCAGCATGGAGAATTTCATCTTTAGAGAAGAAACCCGACAACGGAGCAATCCCTGAAAGCGCCAGCGCACCGATCAGGTAAACCCAGAAAGTCAGCGGCATGCGGTCTTTCAACCCTCCCATGTTGCGCATGTCCTGCGGATCAAAGTCATCGTGCCCGTGTTCATCGGCATGAGCATGAGCGCGGGCATGTCCCGCCTCAACGCCCAGGATGACCGAACCTGCAGCCAGGAAGAGCAGGGCTTTGAAGAAAGCATGCGTGGTGAGATGGAACATCGCAGCCACCCCAGCGCCCATACCTGCCGCCGCCACCATAAAGCCCAATTGAGATATGGTGGAATAAGCCAGCACGCGCTTGATGTCAAACTGAGCAATGGCAATCGTGGCAGCAAAGAGCGCGGTCAGTGCCCCCACCCAAGTCACCACGGTTTGGGCTTCCGGCACCAGACTGTAAAGCGGGGTGGATCGCACCACCAGATACACACCTGCTGTAACCATCGTGGCGGCATGGATCAATGCCGAAACAGGCGTGGGACCAGCCATAGCATCGGGCAACCAGACGTAGAGCGGAATCTGCGCCGATTTTCCCGTTACGCCCAATAGCATGAACAGCGTCATCGCCAGAAGCACACCCGGGGTCGCCGCGGCAAGCGCGGGAGCCTGCTCAAACACTCTGGCAAACTCCAGCGTGCCAAAATGCTGGTACATCAGAAACAGGGCGATGAGCAAACCAAAATCACCCACCCGGTTGACCACAAACGCCTTCTTAGCCGCCTGGGCATTGGCAATGCCGTCCTTGCCTTTTTCAAACCAGAAACCAATGAGCAGGTAAGAACATAAGCCAACGCCTTCCCACCCAACAAAAAGCATCAGGTAGTTATCGGCGCTGACCAGAATCATCATCATGGCGATGAAGAGGTTAAAGTACACGAAGAAGCGGCGATAGCGTCCCGGATCACCATTGTGACGCACGTCCTCGTGCATGTAGCCTGCGGCGTAAATATGGATGAGCAAGCCCACCCCCGAAACTACCAGCATCATGGTCACCGAGAGGGTATCCACGCGAAACGCCCAGTTGACCACAAAATCGCCCACCTGAATCCAGGTCAGGAAGGGGATACTGGCGCCTTCCGGATGGGATTGCAGGGCAAAGAACAAAGTCAGCGCAACCCCAAAGGATGCCAGCGTTGCCAAACTGGCTACCGCGCCCGCAAATTTCTCGCTGAATCGTTTGCCAAAAAGAAGATTCAAAATCAAGCCGAGGAGAGGGAAGAAGACCACCCACGGGACGGCTTGAAAGGCAGGCAGAATTTCGTTCTGAGTTACTAGCGGCATGTTTCCTCCCAATCCTTGCCTTAACCCTTTAGGGTGTTCATCTGGTCCAGGTCCACACTGCGTTTGGTGCGGAAGATTTCCACCATCAGCGCCAACCCGATGGCAACTTCTGCCGCCGCCACCGTCATGACAAAGAACACTACCACCTGAGCCGAAAGAGCATTATACATGCGGGCAAAGGTGATAAAAGCCAGATTTGAAGCGTTAAACATCATCTCGAGCGACATGAACACCACCAGGGCATTGCGCCGCAACAGAACCCCCAGCGCCCCCAGGGTGAAAAGCACAACTGAAAGGATAAGGTAATAAGACGCAGGGACCATGTCACTCCTTTGCCTCCGGCTTTCGATAGAGTTCTCGTCTTCGGGAGATTTCTTCAGAACGGGCAAGCACCACAGCACCCACTACCGCAACCAGCAAAATGAAAGCCACAATCTGGATGGGCAATACATATTGTGTGAAGAGCACCCGCCCTACTTCTACCGGTGCACCAAAGCCCTTCTCAGGCGCTGTAATTACTCCCAAATCACCCGCGCGTTGCACCACGGACCATCCCAAATTGACCGCAAGAACCAGCCCCAATCCCATGGCAATAAATCGCTGCCAGCGCAAAGGTTCTGCCCCCGGCAAGCGTTCTGCTCCTAAAAGCATGACCACGAACAGGAAAAGGACAATCACAGAACCCGCGTACACGGTGATTTGAGACAATGCGATAAACGGCGCTCCCAAAATCAAGTACAGGATGGCTACTGTAGCGAAATTCAGCACCAAAAACAACGCCGAATACACTGCATTGCGGGTAATCAGCATGCTGATGGCACAGCCAACCGCTACAAACGCCAGCACGAAGAAAACGATGGTCATTCCATTCCCCTCCTGAAGGAGATCCCCCGGCTTAATCTTCCGGGTCTTTCATGGCTGGAACCGCACGGACGTACACGCCGGGCGGAGTCTGCTGAGGCGTAGGTTTTCCGCCCTCGGGAACCGGCTCCAACAACATCTCTTTGGTGTAGATGGACTGATGCCGGTCGGTGAAGGACAACTCGTAGTTATCGCCCAGCACGATGGCTTCGGTAGGACAGGCATCCTCGCAGAAACCGCAGAAGATACAGCGCAGCATGTTGATTTCGTACACCCGGGCATAGCGCTCGCCGGGAGAGTAGCGTTCATCATCGGTATTTTCTGCCGCTTCGACAAAAATAGCATCTGCTGGGCATGCCGCCGCACATAAGGAACACCCGATGCATTTCTCCAAACCGTTTTCGTAACGCTTCAACACATGACGCCCCTTAAATCGGGTACGCACGGGACGTTTCTCTTCCGGATACTGAATGGTTACCGGTTTACCAGTCCATTCTTTTAAGGTGGTCAGCAACCCTTTGAACATACAAACCTCCTGATTACTTCACCAGTAAAACCACCACTGCCGTCACCAGCACCGAAAGCAAAGACAGCGGGAAAAGCACTTTCCAGCCAAAAGCCATCAGGCGGTCATAGCGAATGCGTGGCAGTGTTGAGCGCACCCACACAAACCCAAACAACAGCACGATGGTCTTTGCCAGCAGGACAAACGGGCCAAGATACGGACCGATGACCGGAATTTGATCCACAAAGGGGAAATGGTAACCCCCCAGGAACAGGGTGGCAAAGATCATAGCCACAGCAATCATCTTGATATACTCTGCCATGAAGAACAGCGCGAATTTCATGCCGGAGTACTCGGAGTGATACCCCGCCGTGAGTTCCTGCTCGGCTTCGGGCATGTCGAAGGGTGCGCGGTTGACCTCAGCATACATGGTAATCGCCAAAATGATGGCGGCGCCGGGTTGCAGGAAGATAAACCAGATTTTCTTCTGCGCCTCGACGATGTCCACCAGGCTGAGCGAACCTGCCAGAAGCACCGGAACAATAAAAGAAAAGCCCATGGCGATTTCGTAAGAAATCATCTGCGCAGTGGAGCGCAAACCACCCAGTGTAGCATATTTGTTGTTGGAAGCCCACCCCGCCAGGGTAATACCATAAACCGAGATAGAGGTCACTGCCATGATATACAGTAACCCCACGTTGACATCCGCCAGATAAAGCGCTACCTTCCTGCCGAACAAGTCCACCACCCCACCCCACGGCACGACCGCAGTGACAATCAGCGAGGGGATTACCGTGATGACCGGCGCCAGGACGAACATCACCTTATCTGCATAAGCCGGGATGAGTTCCTCTTTGAAGATGAGTTTCAACCCGTCAGCAACGGGCTGAAGCAACCCCCACGGTCCGGCACGATTGGGACCAATACGCGCCTGGAACTTGGCAATCATGCGCCGTTCAAACAGGGTAGTGTACGCAAACCCTGCAGTCATGAACAGCAAGATAAAAGCCGATTTCAACACCCATTCAAGGATCATTGCGCCATCCATGTTCGCTACCCTTCCTGTACCTCTGCTTTCACGGCATGCAGTTTTACCCCTCGCGGCGCCAGCACAGGCACACCGGCACTACGCGGATAGAACGCCGCTCCCTGCGGGAGGGTTTCATCCAGAACCACCGGCAAAGGACTATCTAATCCTTCAATTTGTACCTGTTCAACGCCGCCCAAGCCTAAGGCCTGCGCGGTTTCAGGATGCAATGCCACAAATGCTGAAACCATGCGTTTTTCTAAGAGACGAGAAGGCTCAACCGTCGTACCGTGATCGTACAGGCGGTTGAACGGCACCAGCCAGAGCATGCCCTGCTGATTCATGGCGGAAAGGTCAAAGGTGCGCTCTGGAAGACGATTGTTCCAGAACATGGGAAGATGCCAGCCTTCCTGTTGACTCAGAGCAGGCAAAGCCACCCCCAAACCATGGCGGTTGTCATAGGCAGTGCCGCCGTAGTAGAGATCACTGCGGCCGACAGGGGGCCATTGCTCTTCCACCTCAGCCAGGCGAGGATATGCCAACCCCTGATAGAGGGAAATTTCAGAAGCAATTTGCTGGAACACCTTGGCAGGGGATGCCATTTCCAGGGCATGCCCCAACTTACGGGCAACCTGCGCGGCAATGACGAAATCAGCGCGGCTGTCCTGCACCGGATAAATCACCGGGTAGAAGCGCTGAACACGGCGCTCGCCGCTGGTGAACGTGCCTTCGCGTTCGGCAAAGGACTGGGCAGGGAAGACCACATCCGCGCGCCGCGCGGTTTCAGTAAGGAAAAGTTCCTGAACCACCACAAACCCCGCCTGATCCAGCGCCTCAGCCAGAGAGAGATCATCCCCCGCAGGGTCGGCGGCGGCAATATACACCGCCGCGGCTTCGCGTACCGTACGGGAGAAGTTACCAACGGTATGGAAGCCCATATCCCAGGCACCCTGAGCGTTGTTCTCTTTCCACACGGCTACCAAACCATTGTTTGGACGTCCGTAATGCCCGCTCTTATAGAGCAAAGTCGCACAGGCTTGAGCCAGCGCATTCGTTCCCAGCAAATCCAGCCCATCCGAACCGTAAAAGACCACCAGGTTAGCCGCTTCGGTCAATTCAGGAACAGCGCCATCCATCAGCGATTGAATAACGCCCAGTTCCTCGCCATAGCGGTAGCGTATGGTTTTGGCAGCGTAGCGTTCCAATCGGGTAACGCGCGCCCCAGCCACCACCAGATACGCCCCGCGCTCAGCCGCGGCTTTCAGGCGCATCCACCAGATAGGGGCTTCTTCGTGTAAATCCGAGGCAATCACCAGCACCGCATCGCCTTTCCCCAGCGAACCGAGATTACTGCCGGGGGTCAAGCCCACCTGCTGGGTCAGGTCTCCACCGCCCATGTGGGTGTACAGGACGGCTTTGCCATTTTGAGCATCTGCCAGTTTGCGCAGGTTGAAGAGATCTTCATTGGAAAGGCGTCCGCCAGCCAGCACCACCAGGTTTTCACCCGCCTGTTTCAGCCCTTGTGCGGCGGTATCCAGCGCTTCATCCCACGAAACCGGTACCAGTTCCCCATTTTTACGCACCAGCGGTTGGGTTAAGCGCTGAGGGCTTTCTACATAGTGGTAAGCAAAACGCCCTTTATCGCAAATCCAGATTTCATTGACCGACTCGTTCTGCCGGGGAAGTACCCGCTTAATCACCAGTTTGCCGCCCGACGCGGCTTCGCGGCGCACGTTGAATGTGAGGTTACATCCTACCGGACAGTGAGTACAGATGGAAGCCACCGGCTTGAGTTCCCACGGGCGAGCGCCAAAACGGAAATCCGCAGTAGTCAGTGCGCCCACCGGGCAGATATCGGTGGTGTTACCGGAGAAATACGAATCGAAACCGGGGTCGGAGTAGGTCACTATCTCCAGCGATCTGCCGCGCTGGTAAAAGCCGATGACCGGATCATCCACCAGGTCCTTCTGGAAACGCACACAACGCGAACACTGAATACAGCGCTCACGGTCTAGATAAATCAACTCACCCAGCGGGACATGCTTGGCGAGGTGCATTTTTTCGTCAAAGAGAAAACGGCTCTCCCCAGGGCCATAACCCATGGTCAGATTTTGCAAAGGACATTCTCCACCCTTATCGCAAATTGGGCAGTCCAGCGGGTGCGAGGTGAGGATAAACTCCAGCACTTCCCGGCGCGCATCAGCCACTTTTTTGTTCTGGGTGATGACCACCATGCCCTCAGAGACTGGCGTGGTACAAGCCGTTTCCAGTTTGGGACCAAAAGAAATTTTTGGCGTACCATCGGCTTCCAGGACCGGCTGGTTGGTGGCACGGTCAATGACCGGACGCCCCACTTCCACCAGGCACATGCGGCACATGCCCACCGGTTCCATTTTGGGATGATAGCAGAACACCGGTACATCAATGCCTGCTTTCTTGGCGGCATCTACAATTAACGTGCCTTGCGGGACACGAACCGTTTTACCATCAATCGTCAGGGTTACTTCGTTTGCCATGAAGCCCTCACATCCTCAATCGCCCTGTGCTACAGGCGCGGTTTGTTGTTTCACTTGTTCGAGAAAATCGGTGCGGAATTGCCGGATCCCCGTCTGTACCGCCATGACCGAGAACTCACCCAGGGCACACAGGCATTTACCGGCAATTTGATTCGCCACATTTGCCAGCAAATCCACATCGCTCTCTACGGCTCTGCCTGCCATCATGCGCTGGGTAATGCGATTCATCCAGAACGTGCCTTCCCGGCAGGGGGTGCACTTTCCGCAGGATTCGTGTTTGAAGAAGTTAACCGTTTTGGACACCAGCCACGCCATGTTGACCGTTTCATCGGCAACAATGACCGAGGCTGACCCCAGTTGCGAGCCAATCGCCGCCACCGATTCATAGTCCATGGGGGTATCCAGAATGGCATCATCGTTGACAGCAATGATGGCGGAAGACGCGCCTGCCGGCAAAATGGCTTTGACTTTTCTACCCTCAGGGATACCGCCGCCGTGTGTATAAATCAACTCGCGGAAGGTGGTACCCAGCGGCAGTTCGTAATTTCCCGGACGGTTGACGTTCCCGGAAAGAGAAAATATCTTCACCCCAGGGCTCTTTTCGGTGCCGAAACTCCGATACCACTGCGCACCTTTCTCAAGAATCGGTGGGAGATTGGTCAGTGTTTCCACATTATTAATGACTGTGGGCTTACCGTACAACCCATATACCGCCGGGAAAGGCGGACGGAGACGGGGTTGCCCAATTTTGCCTTCCAGCGATTCGAGCAAAGCGGTTTCTTCACCGCAGATATACGCGCCCGCGCCCAGGTGAGTGTAAATACGTAAACTGTAGTTCGTACCGAACAGGTGATCTCCCAGCAACCCGGCTTTTTCCAGTTCGGCAATCTTCTCATCGAGTTTGCGGGCAATTTGCCAAAACTCTCCGCGCAGGTAGATATAGGCGCGGTTTGCCTGCACAGCATAACTGGCAATCATCAACCCTTCCAGCAATTGGAAGGGGTTGCTTTCCAGAATTTCGCGATCTTTAAAAGTGCCTGGTTCAGACTCGTCGGCATTGCAAACCACGTAGTGAGGCCAGATGTTATTGGGCAGGAATGACCACTTGACGCCAGTGGGAAAACCCGCTCCACCGCGCCCGCGCAGTCCTGAGGTTTTGACCTCGTTGACCACATCGGCAGGCTGCATCTGGGTGATCACTTTCTTTGCCGCCTCAAAGCCGCCATGCTTCAGGTACACATCCAGTTGGTCGAGATGGGGAATCTCGCGATGGCGTAAGAGAACGTACTGGCTCATGACTGCGCCTCCTTCTCTGCGCGCACTTTCTCGCGCACCTGCTCCATCCATGCCAGGGTCAGTTCCACGGTCTGATTTTCGTGGTACTCAATCTCACCATCCCCCTGAACCTGAAAGACCGGCGCGCGGTGACATGCCGCCAAACACTTCACGGCTTCCACAGTGAAAAGTCCATCCGGAGTGGTTTCGCCTTCGCGAATGCCCAGCCGCTGGCAAAGTTCCTCCAGGAATTTATCTGCGCCGCGCAAGGCACAGGGCAGGTCAGTACATACCTGAATGTGGTAACGCCCGGCAGGTTGATCGTAGTACAGTGTGTAGAAGCCCACAATCGAGGCAACTTCTGTCGGAGACATTTCGAGAATTTCGGCAATATCCTCAAGAGCCTGACGGGGCACATACCCTTCCTTCCGTTGCGCCAGATACAATAACGGCATGACGGCTGAACGTTTGTATTCAGCCGGATACTTTGCCAGAATTTGTTTCACTTCTTCAGGGTAGTTCTGTAATAACTCGTTCACCGGTCCGCATCTCCCAGAACAATGTCAATGCTTCCAATTGCCGCCACTACGTCGGCGATGAACTGCCCACGGGTCAGAATAGGCATGACCTGCAAATTGGCAAAGGTTGGCGTGCGGTAATGCACGCGATAGGGTTTGGGGCCACCATCGCTTTCGAGGAACACCCCCAACTCCCCACGCGGGGATTCGGTTGCCACATATACGCTGCCCTTCGGTGGATAGAAACCCTCTGTCCAGAGTTTGAAGTGATGGATGAGCGCTTCCATGCTCACGCCAATTTCTGAGCGTGGCGGTGGAACATATTTGCGGTTGTTGCTGCGTACGGGCCCATAGGGCAGTTTATCCAACGCCTGGCGGATGATTTTCAACGACTCTTCCATTTCGTCCATGCGCACGGCGTATCGGGCATACACATCGCCCTCAGTGCGGGTGGGGATGTTGAAGTCATACTGCTCATAACCCGAGTAAGGAATGGCTTTACGAATATCGTATGCCATGCCGGTTGCTCGCAAGACAGGACCCGTGACTCCGTAAGCAATGCATTCGTCTCGGGTGATCGTCGCCACACCCTTGGTGCGGTCAAGGAACAATTCGTTCTCATCCAGCAAGTCGTGGTATTTTTGAATTTCGCGAGGCAGTTCGTCAATAAATTTGTACACTGCGGCTTCAAATTCCACCGGCACATCGCGCCACAGCCCACCAGGACGGATGTAAGTCGTCATCATGCGCTGTCCGGAAACCATTTCAAAGATGTCCAGAATCTTCTCGCGTTCGCGCATGGTGTAGAGGAACACCGACATCGCCGCCAGGTCAAGCGCGGAAGTACCCAGCCAGAGCAAATGCGAACCAATGCGGGTCAGTTCCGCCAGAATCACCCGAATGGCTTGCGCTCGCGGGGGGACATCCAAATCCAGTAGCTTTTCCACCGCCAGGCAGTACACCAGATTGTTGCCAATGGGATTCAGGTAATCCAGGCGATCGGTCATCACCTCGGCTTTCTGGTACGTTTTGTTCTCCATGTTCTTTTCCACACCGGTATGCAGAAAGCCGATATCGGGAATGCAATTGACCACAATTTCGCCATCCAGTTCCAGCAGCAGACGCAAAACCCCATGCGTCGAAGGGTGCTGAGGTCCCATGTTGAGCAACATGGTTTCGCCCTGTAATGCCCGCTCCGAGACCAGATGTCTGAGTTCATCTACCGATACTTCACGGATATTCGTCATAAAGCACTCTCCGCGATTCATTCCCGAGGGCGCAATTTGCGCTTCAGGACTTCGTCAATATTGAAAGAGAACTGCACTTCCTCATAGCCCAGAGGGTAATCTTTCCGCAAGGGATGCCCCTGCCAGTCATAAGGCATGAGAATACGGCGCAGGTCGGAATGCCCCTCAAAGGTGATTCCAAACATATCGTACACTTCCCGCTCGTACCAGTTGGCGCCCGGGTACACTTTCTCCACCGTAGACACCGAAGGGAAGTTGCCATTCAGCGGAACACGCAGGCAGATAATCAGCGTTTGAGCCAGCGAGCGGATGTGATACACCACGTGGAAACGGGGTTCCTGCTGAGGGAAGTAATCCACTGCAGTCACATCCACCAGTTGCTCAAAACCATGCTCATCCCGCAGTGTCTGCGCTACCGCGACAATCTGCTCCGGGGGGACAATCAGGGTTACCTCTCCGCGAAACTCCTGCACTTCGAGGTTGAAACGACTCTGCAAGCCTTCCACTACAGTACGCATTTTCTCGTCCATTCTCACCCTTCCTTGTCCTGGAACGTTAAGCCCACTTCACCAGTTTTTCCTTGCGTACTTTGTCATGCAGGGTTAGCACGCCATGGATCAAGCCTTCAGGGCGGGGTGGACAACCTGCCACGTACACATCCACCGGCACAATTTCATCCACACCCTGAAGAATGGCATAATTGTTAAACACACCACCGCAGGAAGCACAATCGCCCATGGCGATGACCCACTTGGGATAAGGCATCTGGTCGTATAACTGACGCAGAACGGGCGCCATCTTACGGCTCACCCGCCCTGCCACAATCATTAAGTCCGACTGACGCGGGCTGGCGCGCATCAGTTCCATGCCAAAGCGGCTCATGTCGTAATTCGACGCCTGAGCCGCCATCATTTCAATAGCGCAACATGCCAAACCAAACAACATGGGCCACATGGCGTTGGTGCGTGCCCAGTTGACCGCTTCCTCGAGCTTCAGGGTCACCACACCCATATTACCGAGTTTTTGCTCTACTCCCATTCCAGCGCTCCTTTCTTCCACGCATACAAATGCGCGACCTCTAAAATCACCACAAACACCACCATTAAGAGAAAACCAGGAAGACCCAGGTCGCGGAAGGCTACCGCCCAAGGCAGGAAAAAGACCACTTCGATATCAAAGAGGATAAACAACACGGCAATCAGGTAGTAGCGCACCGTCATGCGCCGCTGACCAGGACCGTAGGGCACCATACCCGATTCATAGGGCATGGACTTCTTCTCGCTGGGACGCTTGGGACCAAAAAGGTGGCCCAACGCTACGACCAGAAAGGCAAGAATCACAGCAAATACAATGATGACAACCAGGGGGAAATAATCGGTGAGCATGAAAATCCTTCCAAGCCTTACCCAAATTCTCTACACCAGCAAGTATAACACAGGAACAAAAATGGTGGCAAATTTCACAATAATAGGAATGCTTATCCACATTTATCAGGTTTTTTGAATATGGTAAAGAAAATCCAAAAAGAAACAAGAGGGTGTAAAAAGAAACCTTGCCTTTTTTTCGAGTTGAGTCTATAACAGTCCTGGATGTTCGATGTATGTACCAACCTGAAAGACAGGCTCTCGAGGGGGATTGGCTGACCGAAAATGTGTGGCGAAAAACCAAAGGAGGATTGTCCCATGAGTAAAACCGTTCGCGTTGGGGTCATTGGCGTTGGACAAATCGGTAAACGCCATCTTGACCTGTACACTAAGGAAATTCAGGGCGTCGAAGTGGTGGCAATTGCCGACATCAACGAAAGCGAAGCCCGCCGGGTAGCCGAAATGTACAGGATTCCCTACGTTTACACCGATTTTCGCAAACTGCTGGAGCGGGATGACATCGAAGCAGTGGACGTGTGTCTGCACAATAATTTTCACATGCCGGTGACGGTTGCCGCGTTGCAGGCAGGCAAGCACGTGTACTGCGAGAAACCCATGGCTGGCGCTTATGTGGATGCGCTGAAAATGTACCGCACCGCTCAAGAGACGGGCAAAATGCTCTCCATTCAACTCAATACGCTATTTGAAGATGAAGCCAAAGCCGCCCGCGCACTGATTGACCAGGGCTTGCTGGGACACATTTACCACGCCCGTTCGGTGGGTTTCCGCCGCCGCGGACGCCCCTATGTAGATGGATATGGTTCCCCGCAGTTTGTCCAGAAAGCCATTTGTTCCGGCGGAGCGCTGTACGATTTAGGGGTCTATCACATTGCCGCCATGCTGTGGCTGATTGGCAATCCGCGCGTCCTGCGCATTTCCGGGGCAACCTATCAGGAAACCGAGATGGACGCCGAACGCCGCGCCAAAAGTGGTTATGACGTGGAAGAACTGGGGCTTGGACTGGTGCGCTTTGAAGGCAACCTGACCATGGACATTTTTGAAGCCTGGGCAGTCCACATGGATGCCATGCCCGGTTCGGTGATTTTCGGCTCAAAAGCCGGCATCCGCCTGCAACCCTTTGGCTTCTTCTACAGTTTGGGCGATCTGGACATCAACGCCACCGCCGATATAGGCGGGTTCAACTGGCGTCTGCATTCCCTGCGGGCAAATGCTGACGGCTACGACAGCGCCCAGCATCACTGGGTGGCGGCACTTCAGGGACGTGTGCCTTTGCTTCCCACCGCTGAACTGGCACTGAACACCATGCTGATTTCCGAGGGCATCTACCTCTCCCAGAAACGGGGGCGGGAAGTTACTGCCGAAGAAGTCGAAGCCGAGTCGATATCTACCGCTCAACAGGTGTGAGGGAAATAAATATAGCCCTTTCAATGATTGCTCATTGAATCTGATGGGCTTCATAGTAAAATCGCCTGTATGGATACTTTCAACGCTGCTACCCATCCCAACCAGAAGCCTTTACAAACGCTTTGGATGCTTTTCTTCCTGCTGTATGCGAGCATCGGCGTGAGTTTTACGTTTATTAACGTTTATTACGCTTCCATCGGATTAACCGGGACTCAAATTGGCTTACTCAGCACAATTGGCGCATTAACCAGCATGGTAGGCGCCGCGCTTTGGGGATTTCTGAGCGACCGCACCGGGCAGGCGCGGTGGATCATGGCAATCGGCGGGTTTCTTGCCGGCGGGCTCTTTTTCCTGACCCCTCTGATGAGAACCTTCACGGCTCTGGTGATATTGACCATTGGCATCGGGATTTTTGCTTCCTCAGCATTTACTTTGATCGACGCTCTCACCCTCACCCTGCTGGGAGAACACCGCGGGCAATATGGGCGCTATCGACTGGGAGGATCTTTAGGGTATATCCTTACCGCCTCACTGGGAGGGTTCATCTACCAGCGGTTAGGGCTGGCCCTGATTTTCCCGGTATATCTGTTTATCATGATTTTGTTTGGAATCATTTCCCTGCGCCTTCCAGTAATCCACCTGCCCTCTTCCTCGCAACAAAAAGCCTCGCTGAAAGGCATGGTCACACAACCTGCCTGGCTTCTGTTTATGTTTTGTGTCTTCCTGGTGTGGACTGCCAGCGCGGGTTTCCTCAACTTTCTGGGCGTGACCATTCAGGATATGGGCGGCGCCAGCAGTCTAATCGGACTGGCGGGGACGATTGCCGCAATCACGGAAATCCCCTTCATGTACTACAGCGGATGGTTTCTGCAACGGCTGGGAGTTACCCGCATGTTGTGGATTTCCATGGCATTTTATACCCTGCGGCTGGGACTGTATTCGATCATGCCCTCGCCTTACTGGGTGCTGGGAATCAACATGATGAACGGTCCTACCTACGTGTTCTTCTGGAACAGCGCCATCAGTTATGCTTTTCAACTGGCGCCAGCCGAGTATAAAGCCACCGCGCAGGGGTTCTTCATTGCCGTCACCAATTTATCCGCCATGGTTGGGGCTTTACTCAGCGGATGGCTATACGATACCAGCGGGCCAGCAGGCATGTTCCGTGTACTGGGGTTGTTTTGTTTAGCCGCATTTACTTTGTTCGCTTTTAACCGTTCACCTCGCACGGCAACCGTATGAGCCTTTCGAAACCTTCATCCAGCAACCCCAATATCCTTTTTACCCTGTACTTCTTAATGTTCGCGGCGGGGGGAATATACTTTACCTATTTTCTCATCTTCCTCCGCCAATCCGGATTGACCAGTGCGCAAATTGGCGTCATCAACATGTCCGGCGGCGTGGTGGCGTTCTTTGCGTCCACCCTGTGGGGATACCTGAGCGACCGTACCGGCAAAGCCCGCCTGTTGCTGGCATTTGCCATCGCGGCAAACGGTGCAATTGCTCTGCTTTACCCGCTGGCACACGCCTTTCCGGCTTTCCTGGCAATTGCCTGCGTATTTGCGATATTCAATGCCGCCATCATGACTTTAATGGACAGTCTGGCGCTCAATTTGCTGGGCGAGCGCCGCCACGAATATGGAAAATACCGCCTGGGCGGGACGTTCGGCTATATTTCCACTACCCTGACCATTGGATTTCTGTTCGAGCGCATCGGACTGCGCTGGATGTTCCCAATTTATTTCCTGATCATGCTGTTGTATGCCCTGCTTGCCACCCGCTTGCCCGATTCCAGCACCGGCGCCTCGCGTTCATCCCTGCCTTCGCTGAAGGCACTGGGAACGCTTCTGCGCCAACCCGGCTGGGGGGTGTTCCTTGCCACCACATTTCTTATCTGGCTTGCCAGCAGTGGCGCAATCAGTTTTCTGGGCATCAAGCTCAAAGGGATGGGCGCCAGCGACAGTCTGGTGGGGGTTGTGGCTTCAGCGGCGGCAATCTTTGAGATTCCGTTCATGCTGTATTCCGGGCAAATCATGCGCAAACTGGGAATTCCACGGACATTATGGTTTGCCATCATCGGATATATTGCACGGGTGTTCCTGTACACCGTGATTCCAACGCCGGAATGGGCAATTGCCGTCAACGGGTTGAACGGCGTATCTTATGTCCTCTACTGGAATGCCGCCCTGCAGTTCAACAATCAGAACGCGCCGGAGAATCTCAAAGCCACCGCGCAGGGCATTCTGGTTTCGACCATGAACCTGGCATCCGTAGCCAGTGCCCTGCTGACCGGCGGCTTGTACGATGCAATTGGAGCAGATCCCGTTTATTCGTTACTGGCGGGCATCTGCGTGCTGGCGCTCATCCTCTTCACATTGGGCAACCGCCGCCTGGTGTTTCCACCCAGAACAGAGGCTGAGCCTCTGGCTCAAGCCGACCGCACCTGAGAGAGTACATAATCCACCATGCGGGCGGGAATATCCACTCCAGTAGTGGCAATGCTGTTGCGAAACTCCATGGTATGGTTGACCTCGTTGACGGTCAACCCCTGCGGGGTTTCAAACAGGTCAATTGCCAGCAAGCCTTTGCCCATCGCCCAGGCTACGCGCGCGCAAATTTCTGCCAGTTCTGCGGTCACCGGGCAGTTAGATGCCTGACCACCGCGGGCAGTGTTGGTAATCCAGTTCTCCGAGTTTCGGTAGATAGCGCCAATAGCCTCTTCACCCACCACAAAAGCGCGGATATCCCTGCCGGGTTTCTCGATGTATTCCTGAATATAGAAGATCTGGTGATTGACCCCACCCAGGGTGGCTTTATGCTCGATGAAGGCTTCTGCTGAAGCGCGATCGTTGACCTTTGCCAGCAGTCTGCCCCACGAGCCAACCACCGGCTTCAGCACGCAGGGATAGCCCATTTCTTCGCATGCCGCCAGTGCGGCTTCTTCGGAAAAAGCCATCAGCACGCGGGGGGTAGGAATGCCTGCCTGCACCAGAATCTGGCTGGTGACGTACTTGTCGCCACAGCGCTCCGCCAACGCCGGCGGGTTGACCACCGGCACGCCATGCGCGGCGTAAATGCGGGAAATGTACAACCCGCGCGAATACGAAACCGAACGCTCAAAAAGCACATCCACGCCCAAAGGCGGATGAGCGATATCAAAAAAAGTGTCCCCATCGTTAATTTGAACCACATCCACACCCGGACGCCGTGTCAGTTCTTCTAACAGATATTTTTCCTCCACCCGCAATCGGGTAAATAAAAAGCCCACCCTGATCATGGCTCAACCTCTTCTACGTACTGCAAATAACGAATAACTGCTTCAGCCACATCCTGCGTTCCCAGCGTCCCACCAAGGTCTGGGGTTACCTGACGGTCAGCAATCACCCGATGAATGACTAATTCAACACAACGTGCCCACCTGTCCTCACCCAAATAGTCGAGCATCATCGCCGCACTGCCAATTGCCGCCAGCGGGTTTGCCAGATTCTTTCCTGCCAGCGCGGGAGCACTGCCATGCACCGGCTCAAACACCGCCGTATGTTCGCCAATATTTGCCGAACAAGCCAATCCCAAACCGCCCACCAGCATGGAGGCTTCATCGCTGAGAATGTCGCCGAACAGGTTAGTCGTGACAATCACTCCAAAGGATTGGGGAGCGCGTATCAACTCCATAGCGCAGGTATCTACCAGCATTTCATCCACCTGAAGGTCAGGGTACTCCGCACCTACTTCCAGTGCCACCCGCCGGAAAAGCCCGCTGGTCTGGCGCAACACGTTGGCTTTATGAACGAGGGTCACGCGGGGCAGTCTGCGCTGACGTGCCTGTTCGCAGGCTATACGCATGATGCGCGCCGAAGCCCGGCGGGTAATCACCATCTCAGCCACAGCCGTTTCCCCATTCTCTTCCAAACGCTCCCGCCCCACGTACAAGTCTTCGGTGTTTTCGCGCACCACCAGCAGATGAACATCCGGACGGGAAATGGGGTGTGGGATGGAACGGCACGGGCGCAGGTTGGCAAATAAATCCAGTTCCTGGCGCATCCGCAACACCGGCGAGCGGTAATTCGGCACATCAGGTGGGGTGGTCACTGCGCCAAACAGGGTAGCATCAGCTTGCCGAATAAGCGTCAGAGTCTCGGAGGGCAATGGGTCACCCCAGCGCTGATACGCGCCCCAGCCAATCTCACCTTCCAGCCACTCCCAGCAAAGGGGCAGTGCCTCCAGCACCCGCCGTGCAGCACGGATGACTTCCGGACCAATACCATCGCCGCCCAGTAAAGCAATTCGATAAATCTTCATGATGTCAATTCCTCAATGTCGTGTTCGCGTAAAAAGCGCACCAATCCGCCGGCTTCCACAATTTTGAGCACAAATGCCGGCAAGGGGTTGGCAGGGTAAACCTTCCCCTGGGAGAGATTGCGAATTTCGCCGCGGCTCAAATTCACTTCAATCTGGTCGCCGTCCTCAATCTCGACCGCCTGAGGGCATTCCAGAATCGGCAAACCAATATTGATGGCGTTGCGGAAGAATATGCGCGCAAATGAAGGGGCAATCACACACTGAACGCCCGTGCCGCGGATGGCAACAGCGGCATGCTCGCGTGATGAACCACAACCGAAGTTTCTCCCGGCGACAATGACATCCCCCGGTTGAACCTGAGCGGCAAACTCCGGACGAATTTCACAAAAAGCCTTTGCCGCCAGTTCTTTCTCGTCAATGGTAATGTTGTAACGTGCCGGGATAATTTCATCGGTATTCAAATTTTCGCCAAATTTCCAAGCCCTTCCCATATCTCCCTCCACTACAGGTATTTTCGCGGATCGGTAATGCGCCCTTCCAGCGCAGTCGCCGCCGCCGCGGCAGGACTGCCCAGATAGATTTCGGCCTCTGAACTGCCCATACGTCCGATAAAATTGCGGTTCATGGTGGTAAAGGCGCGTTCTCCCGGGGCAAGCACGCCGCCGTGTCTGCCCAGACAGGCACCACACCCCGGCGCATTCACCGTGCACCCGGCTTGCAGAAAAACCTCGATCAGTCCGTTTTGCATGGCTTTTTCATAGATAGTCTGACTGGCAGGAGTCACCAGCACCCGGGTAAAGCGATGCACCTGCCTGCCACGCAATATCCCGGCGGCAATTTCCAAATCCTCATAGCGCGCATTGGTACAGGTACCGATATACACTTCATCAATGGGCAAGCCCTCCACTTCGCGCAAGGGTTTGACCTGATCCACGTCCGGATGGCAGGCAATCTGCGGCTCCAGACCACTCACATCGATCTCGACTACCCTTTCATAACGGGGCTGTTCAGCCCGAAACACCTCAAACGGGGGCTGGGCGCGAGTTTCCTGCGCCAAATACTGCAGGGTAATTTCGTCGGGAGCAATCAGTCCACACTTTGCCCCCAGTTCTACGGACATGTTGGAAAATACCAGGCGTTCATGCATGGGCAGATTTCGGATGTACGAGCCTTCGAACTCCAGCGCTCGATAGGTAGCGCCGTCCATTCCCAGCACCCCCGCCAGGTACAGCATCACATCTTTGCTGTAAACGCCGGGTGCTGTTTGTCCTTCCAGGCGAATCAAAATGGTCTCCGGAGTACGGAACCAGCACTTGCCAGTAACCCACGCGGCACCGATTTCGCTCGATCCAAGTCCGGTGGAGAAACAGCCCAGTGCGCCATAGGTGACCGTGTGGGAGTCGGCGCCGATCACCACCCCTCCGGGACGCACGAAACCCTCTTCAATCATCACCTGATGACACACCCCGTGATGGTAAAAGTGCCGGATACCCTGCTCACGCATGAAGCGCAAAATTTTCTGCTGATTCTCTGCCGCCAGCAGATTGGGTGCCGGGTAGGCGTGATCAAAGTGGATGACAATCTGATCCGGATTTCGAATGGGCTTACCAATTTCCCGAAAGGCTTTGATTGCCAGGGGAGTGGTGTTGTCATGGCTCATGATGGTGTCCACATCCAGCAAGATGATTTCCCCGGCTCGCACCGATCTGCCCGCACGGCGGGAAAAAATTTCTTCTACCAGCGTTCCCATTTTGTCCTACCTCCTAAGCGAAACCATTTTCAGCATGTTTTTTCAGCACCACCCGCGTCTCGGTCTGTTTGACTCCCGACATGGCGCGGAGTTCTTCAATAAAGTTGTTCAGTTCCAGGGTGTTGGGCACCTTGATGTACGCGGCAATATCCTGTTCGCCGGTTATTTCATACACACTGGAGACGTACTTGAGGTTTTTCAGGCGGCGCACTACCGTTCCGGTATAGACATGAGATTCCACCGAAACCATCACGATAGCATGAATCTCGCGCGGAAAGATATCGTAACGTTTGCCGGTCACCTGTTCGGCAATCTCGACGATATCGGCATCATGAAGGATTTTGCGCTCATCTCCAACCCGTTTGATTTCTTCGACAATTTGTTCCAGGGCTTCGCCGTCCACCTCCACGCCATACTCTGCCAGACGCGCCGCTACCGCCCGCTTGCCGGTGTATTTGTCAATGACAATACGCCGCTCGCGCCCCAGTATTGCCGGGTCAATGCTCTCATAGGTGCGCGGGTCTTTGAGCACCCCATTGGTGTGCACGCCGGATTTGTGTGAAAAGGCATTCAAACCGGTGATGGGTTTGTTCGGCGCCAGGAAGAACCCGGAAACGCGCTCCACGTACGCCGAAAGTTGCGGCAAAGCGCGCACATCGTAGCGCTGAATACCCATCAGGTTGTGAAGCGCCAGCACCGTCTCTGCCAGATCGGGAATGCCGGTGCGCTCGCCCATACCATTGACGGTGGTATGGATGCAATCCGCACCCGCACGGATGCCCTCCAGAGCATTGGCAAGCGCCAAACCGTAATCGTTATGGCAGTGCAAATCTATCCTGCAGGGGAGCAAGCGCTTCTTCAACTCGGTGATACGCTGGAACATCTCATGCGGGCGCAAAATCCCCAGGGTATCGGCAAAACTGATGCGGTCAGCCCCGGCTTCAATGGCGCTGTTGCAAGCCCGCACCAGAAACTCAAAATCGGTGCGGGAAGCGTCTTCCGGGGTATAGCGCACCTTCAATCCCAAACTGCGGGCAAAGCGCACATGTTCTACAATCGTATGAAGGGCTTCTTCTTCCCCTTTGCCCATCTTGGCTTCCAGATGAATGCGAGAAGTGGGATAAAACACCACAACCCGCTGAACACCGCAGGCATGGGCTTTCTCGATGCCCGAACGGGTTGCCAGAGAATGTGCCACGATCTCGGCACGCAGTCCCAGCGAGGCAATGCGCCGCACGGCTTCGAACACACTGGGAGAGACACTGGGATCGCCTGCTTCGATCATCTCCACCCCCACCCGATCCAGAAGGCGGGCAATTTCCACCTTCTCCTCAACGGTGAAGTTGACATATGGGGTTTGCTCTCCTTCTCTTAAAGTGCTGTCCAGTATTTCCACCATGATGGTTCCTCCTTGGCGAGAAAATCAAAAAACTCCCCGGGCTTGGGGAGTTTTTGGCGCAAATGAAACGTTCTTCTGGTTGCTTAAACGCCGCTAACCCACTTGCCCGGAGGGTGTGGGGAAGATGCGCTTGACGCGCTTATCGGCGGTTAAGCCAAACCAGCAAACGGAAATCATATTGGACGCAAGTATAACAACCGCGGAAATTACGTCAAGAGGGGCAAAGGGTCATTTTTAAGCAATTTTTTTACCCATTCATAACCCAGCCTTCAACTATCGTTAACGCACAGCAGGTAAACTTTAAGAAAAAGGTAACAAAGAGATTCGTATGCACATCATGGTCACAAATGACGACGGCATCAATGCTCCGGGCTTGCTGGCACTGGCAAATGCCATGAAACCCCTGGGGCAGGTCAGTGTACTTGCGCCGGAACGTAACTGGTCTTCGTCCGGACACGTGCGCACGCTGGACAGGCCCTTACGGGTGAAAAGCGTTCAAATGGATCACGAACTGACCGGGCACGCCTGTGATGGCGCACCCTCCGATTGTGTGGCGCTGGCAAACGCCGGATTTTTTAACGAAAAAGTCGATCTGGTCATCTCAGGCATTAACTCTTCTGCCAATCTGGGACACGATGTGACCTACTCCGGCACAGTCACTGCCGCCATGGAAGCGGCTATCTGGGGCATTCCCGCTATTGCCTTCAGCCTGGATATTCCGGAAACACTGGAAACACCTCCCGATTATTCCACTGCGGCGCGGGTTGCTCGTGAAATTGTCGCTGCCACCATCCAGTACGGCTTACCCCCGCACCTCTTGCTGAATGTCAATATCCCCTACCTCCCCTTCGAGGAAATTCGTGGGGTACAAATTACCCGCATGGGATTGCGGGTGTATCATGATCAACTGGATCGGCGGCTGGATCCCCGTGGACGACCGTATTACTGGACTATCGGCGGCAGTCCTACCGGCGTCCCTGAACGCGGCACCGACATCGGCGCCATCCATGAAGGGTACGTCAGCGTGACCCCGCTGCAACTGGACCTGACCGCCTTTCACTTCATCCCGGAAATGAATACCTGGCAGTGGAATGGGCTGTCTTCTAAAGGCAGTTAAAAAGGAATTTTGTGAATTTGACACCAATTTCTCAAATTTCCTTGACTTAATGGGAGAGGTGGTTTAGAATACTGTTCAGACAGATGCTGGTTCGTTCGCGTTGGGAAAGCAGGCGGTTCGAGGGCAGTTCATGTCCTCGGGCTTTTTTTATGTAAGAAGGCAGTACCGATGGAACACAAAAAGCATCACCAAAAATATTTTTTTATGTCATAAGGAGACAAAAAACAATGTCAGAACGCATCATCGGTACAGTCAAGTGGTTCAACAGCGAAAAAGGCTACGGCTTCATTTCCCGCGAGAACGGTCCGGACGTCTTTGTCCACTACAGCGCCATTGAAGGCAATGGTTACCGCTCCCTCAACGAAGGGCAGACTGTGGAATTCAAGGTCGAAAAAGGGCCCAAGGGTCTGCAGGCTTCTCAGGTAACCGTTCGCTAAGTCGAACCCTTCACAATGAAACCAACATCCCGCCAGCACTGGCGGGATGTTTCGTTTTGTCCGCAAAATGG
Source organism: Anaerolinea thermophila UNI-1 (assembly GCF_000199675.1). Taxonomy (GTDB): domain Bacteria; phylum Chloroflexota; class Anaerolineae; order Anaerolineales; family Anaerolineaceae; genus Anaerolinea; species Anaerolinea thermophila. The sequence continues at coordinate 904,260 of NC_014960.1, read as the reverse complement.
TCGAATTTTCCCGCCACTGTTTGAAAAAATATGCTAGGATGGATATCAGTTATTCCCAATGGTTGAAATCTTTCGGAAAATTTTTTTACTGGAGGGATACCATGAAAGTCTGCGTTGTGGGTGGAAGCGGCAATATCAGCACCAGCATTGTTCGCCTGCTGGTCTCGCTGGGACATGAGGTGTACTGCTTTAACCGCGGAAAAAGCCGTCCAGTTCCTGAAGGCGCAAAAACCCTGACTGGAGACCGCAACGACCGCGAAACCTTTGAAAAAATGATGCAGTCTTACCACTTTGATGCCGCTATTGACATGATGTGCTTTACCCGCGAGGATGCCGAGAGCAGTGTGCGCGCTTTCCGCGGGGTAAGCCATTTTGTGCAATGCTCTACCGTTTGCACCTATGGGATTGATTACGACTGGCTGCCGGTGACCGAGGATCACCCGTTGCGTCCCATCACCCCTTACGGACGCGGCAAGGTAGAAGCGGATCACGTCTTCCTGGAAGCCTATCACCGCGAAGGCTTCCCGGTGACCATCATCAAGCCGTCTACCACGTACGGTCCCATCATGGGGTTGCCGCGGCAAATTGCCTGGGATTTCTCATGGATTGACCGCACCCGCAAAGGTAAACCGATTGTGGTGTGTGGGGATGGCAACGCTCTGCATCAATTCCTGCATGTGGATGACGCTGCGCCGGCTTTCGTCTACGTGCTGGGGCGGGAGCGCTGTCTTGGGCAGGTGTACAACATGGTGGCACGCGGCTTCACCACCTGGGCAGAGTTTCACCGCACTGCCGCAAAGGTATTTGGAAAAGAGATTGAACTGGTGGGCATCCCCTTTGCCGACCTGAAACGCATGAATGTACCCGAATTTGGCATTTGCGAAGAGATTTTTGCCCACCACGTCATTTACAGCGCAGAAAAACTCTTCCGCGATGTACCCGAGTTCCAGCCGCGCATCCGCCTGGAAGAGGGAATGGCGCAGGTATTTGAGGCGATGGAGCGTGAAGGACGCATTCCCAACTCGGACGCCTTGAAGTGGGAAGATGACATCATCGCCCGCTGGAAAAAAATTTACCAGTAAACATGCCTGAAAAAATGAATAACACAAGAGCGGAACCGGGAATGGTCTCCGCTCTTTTCACACTTCTTCCCAGCGTCATGCCAACTGCTTGCGGAAGCGCCAGATGCCTAACGCAAAGAAAACTGCGGCAAAGCCCAGCAGTACCCCCGCTTCCAGCCAGATATCCTGCACACTCCCCGCCCGCAGGGTCAAATCGAGCATGCCCTGCATTGCCCAGGTAGTGGGCAGAATCTTCACCACATTCTGCACGGCTGGCGGGAAGAGTTCCAGCGGATACCAGCACCCGCCCAGCAATGCCATCACCATTCCCAGCATGATGCTGAGATTGTTGGCTTGCGAACTGGAACGCACCAGCGTTCCCAAAAACGTACCGAACGCCGCGGCAGCCAAAGCGCCCGCCGTGAGCACGACTGCCAGACCGAGAGGCTCTCTGCCCCAAGGAACTTTCAAGGCGATGATGCCAAAGCCAACCAGCAGAGCCATTTGCACCAGCGCCATCAGCACCTGCCCAAGGATTGTCCCTGCCAGGAATGTTCCTGAAGACGTGGGCGTGGTCATCAGGCGCGCCAGGGTGCGGCTTTCGCGTTCAGACACCATCAAAACCGAAATGCCAAACAGAGGGATGAACACCCAGGTAATCAACTGCCCGGCAGAAGAATTGGTGCGCGGATCGTAGGGGATTGAATCAGGGGCGTTCTCCCGCAGCACCATCAGCCGTTCAGGCGTTGCTTCCTGCAGTTGAACGGCGAGCCGATGCGCCTCTTGAAAGTACGCCAAACGCTGATTTTCATTCTCAAACGGGCGAATGCTCTCCGCCTGTTCTACGGCAAACTGCGCCGCCTGCAGGCTCTGAGTGACTGTCCGAATGGCTTCCTGCACCGAGCGGCGTACCGCCAGCGCGGTGATTTGATTGGGCTGTTCGTAAAAAGTCAAAGGCAGGCTCTCCCCGCTTTGCAGGCGCTCTTCAGAAACCCCCTCTGGAATAAGCATCCAGAAGAGGGTTTTGCGCTCCCGGAAACGCTGTTCGGCATCCTGGCGGCTGGTTTCAATCGGGCGTACCACCGGCGATTTTTCCAGTTGTTGCAAAATCTCGCGGGACAGAGGAGTTTTGGCTTCATCCACTACCAGCAATATCGAGCGGTTATCGGAGTTTTCGTTGGGCGTTCCCAGAGAAAGCACCACTGTGAACACAACAGGGAGGATCAGAAAGAACAACCACTCGACTGGCGAAGAAAACCGCAAGAGAACGTCTTTCCAGATGATTGCCAGAATCTTTTTCATCTCTGCCCCTATGCCTGCACCAGTTGACGGTTGCGCGAAAACGCCCACACCGACACAGCAAACAACACTCCGCCCATCACCAGCAATCCGGTGAGTGTGTAGGATAAATCGGTAAGCCCGCCTCCACTTGCCAGAATGGCAAAGCCGTCCATTCCCCAGGCATTGGGGGTGATACGGGCAAGTGTCTGCAGGAAAGGCGGAAACTGCTCGGTGTTGAGAAAACTGCCGCCCAGAATACCAAACACCAGCATCACCGCCGAGCCAATGGCGCTCACCTGCCCGGGAGTGCGGGAAAAGGCGGTGATCAGCAACCCCCAACCGGTAGCGGCAAAGGTGGCGCATAACACCAGCACCACAACCCCCAGCGCATCGCCCCATTTCAAGCCGAAAATCAGCGTGCTGGCACCGATGAGGATAAACAATTGCGCCACACCGGTCAGGTACACCCCCAACATCTTCCCGCCAAAAATCTGTGCCACGCTGGCAGGCGTGGTCAGCAGACGCTGTAAAGTGTGCTGGCGGCGCTCGGCAAGGAAGGAGCGCCCGCCATAGGAAGCAGTGAACATCAGAAACATCAGCGCCATGCCCGGCGCCATGTACGCCATGATATCAAACTCTACTTCCTCTTTGACTTCCTGATTTGCAACCTGAAGGGTCAACCCCGTATCGCTCTCATCTTTCTCCACCGATTGTCTCATCTGCCGGGTAATGGCTTCGATCTGATCATACGAAGCCAGCCCGGATTGAAGCATCTGGAGGATGGCTGTGTGCCCCTGAATACGTCCCGCTTCCACCCGACTGAGAAATTCCCGCAGAATGGCTTCGAGAATCATCGCACTGGTCGGGCGGGCAGGGTTAGCGTAAAACTCAATCTGCACAAGAGGGGACGGCTGCCAGGTATTGCCACTTTGCACAGGAATGACACTGCGGGTGAAGCCCGCGGGAATACGTACCACGCCGGCAATTCGATCCTCTTCCACCGCTTGGCGCGCGGCAGATACATCCTGCACCACTTGCGGCTCCAGCAGATCAGCCAGTTCTGTCGAGGTGAGCACCTCCACCAGGGCATTGCCCAGTTCTTCTCCATCTTCATTGATAATCCATACCGGAATATCGCGAATACCCGTATTGCTTCCGGCAGGGGTAGTCAGGCGCCCGGAGATTAACGCCATTCCCATGATTAACGCAAAGGGGGCGATCAGTAAAAAAAGCAGGGCGGCACGGTCTCGGAATGCCAACCGCAGGTCTTTCCATGCAATCAACCAGAGGCGTTTCATGGTTCCCCCTCAATCACGAAGCGCGCGACCGGTCAAATGCAGGAAAACGGCTTCCAGGTCAGGCTCTTCAATCTGAAGAGAACGAATCTTCAACCCCTGTCGATGACTCCATTGCATGAGTTCGGGCAAAATCTCTTTCGCAGCATCCACCACCAGCGTCATGGTATGATTGCCCATATTCACGTGGCGGACTCCGGAGAGCATTGGGAGTGTTTCCACCAGCGGGGTCAGGGATTGTTCTTCGCTGAAGGTGAGAATAATTTTTTCCTGCTCGCCGACCTGACGAATGAGTTCCTGTAACGTTCCAATGGCAATCATTTTGCCGTGATCAATGATACCGATGCGGTGAGAGAGTTCCTGAGCCTCTTCCATGTAATGGGTAGTGTACAGGATGGTCATGCCAGAGCGATTCAGGTCTTTGACCATATCCAGAATGGCGCGGCGGGATTGCGGGTCAATGCCCACGGTCGGCTCGTCCATGAAGAGCAATCGCGGGGAATGCAACAGCCCCACGCCAATGTTCAAACGGCGTTTCATGCCGCCAGAATAGGTCTTCACCGGTTGGCGGGCTTTTTCCACCAAACCCACCCGTTCCAGAATTTCGTCCACACGCTGTTTGAGAGCTTTACCTTCCAAGCCAGCCATCTGCCCCCAGAAGAGCAAATTCTCGCGGGCGTTAAGGTCTTCGTACAGGGCAATTTCCTGAGGCACCACCCCAATCATGCGGCGAACCTGCATGGGATCGCGAATCACAGAAAATCCCCCAATCTGCGCATCGCCGTGCGTCGGGGGAAACAGGGTGGAAAGGATGGATATTGTGGTAGTTTTTCCAGCGCCGTTGGGACCAAGCAGGCTGAAGATTTCTCCCTCTTCGATGGCAAACGAAATGTCATCTACCGCCAGGACATTCCCATAAGTTTTGACCAGATTCTGCACCTGAACAATCGCCGGCATAACCCCTCCATAAACACCAACTCATTTTGTATACGTCCGAGGGCGTCAGAAGTTTCAGAAACTACCCGGAATGCATCTCAAAACGGCGAAGGTTCAACAAGAGAATCAGCGCTATAACCGCCAGGAACCCCCAACTCAACGGTGTGATGGCAATGAACAGGGGCGTTACTGCCATGCCCATGCGCAACAACATCACCGGGAAGAGGTTGCCCTGCCAACGCACCCATACCCACCCCAGCCATACGGCATGAACCAGGGTGAGCAAACCACGGCCAGCCAGTTCCTGCCACAGGGAGTCTCCTGAAAGATAATACCCGTTAAAATACAGAGGGACTACCCAAAGCGCCTCCACAACGCCAACGACCAGCACCGCCACCCAAACCGGTAGACGGTTGAGCAGGCGGGGGAGCAACCAGCCGCGCCAGCCTGGTTCGCCCCCCAGCGCCCCACCAAACAGGAAAAGATAGACGTACGAAGCCAGCAGGCTCAACACCAGCCCACCTGCCCCTCCCTCAGGCAAATTGATCTGCGCAGAAGCCCCGAACTGCGTCCAGATTGCCCACGCCAGAAGCATCAAAAGCGGATACGCCAGTGCGGCGGCAAGCCACACCAGCCAGCCCTGAAGGCTTTGAGGGAAAACCGCTTGGCGCAGTACTGTATAGAGCACTGCGCCCCCCGCGATGAAAAGCATCACCCGTGCTGTCCAACCCCAGAGGGAGACCTGAACAGGTGTCGTAGAAGCGTAAGGCAGGCAAATGAAATACAGCGCTCCCACGGCAAGGATACTGAGAACAAGATTCTCCGCTCCCCTGTCCTGCATCCAGTCCTGGCGGGTTTGACTATCCGAGATTTGCAGAATCAGCGCCATCAGCGCAGGGGCAAATGACCCCAGGGCTACCCAGTGACGCAAGGCAACCGCGTCCTGCAAACCCAACCAGCGCGGTACTAACCAGAACAATAAGGCGATGAGAAACGTACCGAGGATGAAAAACGGCACGGCAAACCGCTGAATAATGGAGCGCGCTTCAGATTCTGAGAAAGAGGACATTATCCCGCCTTTTCCAGAGGATTACCCCACCCGCCGAATGTCGTAGAAACGAATACCGCTAGGGGGCAGAACGTGTTTAATGCGCAGGGTTCCATCCAGTATCAGACGTTGATGGTCACACACACTCGGCTCGGCGGTTTGTTTTAACTGTTCCACCTGTGCCGCTGTCAGGTACTGTGGTGAGCCCATCGCCAGCCAGGCACGGAAGGCATTGCCATGCTCACGATCTACCTGATAGCAAGTAATCTCGTACTCGCCCTGCAAGCCTTCCAAAACAATTTCTTCTTCGCGCTCCCCGCCGGAGAGCGGATAATCGGAGTGGAAATCAGGGTTGACGGGTTCAACAAAATTCCAGGTCAAGAGGCGTACGTTGCCTTCCGGAGAACGGGTGACTCGCAGGGAAGGTGCATCGCTCACCAATTCTTCATCGTACAACTGGCTGAGGAAGTGGAAGGCATGATAGACGGGCTTCTTAATCCCATGCAGGTTGACCAGGCCATATTTCCCGCTGAAAGGCGTTAACCCCGGACCGGATTCTTCGAAAACGTCAGAAATTGCCCAGTAGGAATACGCCTCCAGCAAACCGCTCAGGTCTTTGACGGTTTGGAGAACAAAGGCGGCAGTAAATTCAGAATCCTTGCCATAGACATCTTCATGGATGGGCGAAACGTTCCATTCGGTGTACAGGACGGGCAAATTGGGGAAAGCCGACTGACGAACGGTTTGCACGGTGCGCTGAACATCATGAAGCATGGCTTTTTGTCCGCGCCAGTGAATACCCGAAAATTCGCCCATCTCAAACGCGGCATCAGCGCAGTAGTGGTGTGTGGAGAGGAAGTCAATGGGCACGTTGTGGGCAGCGCAGTAATCCAGCATTTCTTTGACCCACATATTGCGCGAGGTGGCGGGACCGCCCACTTTGAGAGAGGGATGCACCGCTTTCAAGGTGCGGGCGGTCAGCGCGTAAAGGTCAAAGTACTCTTCCATGCTCCCCGTCCAGAAAATGCCCTGCAAGTCGGGTTCATTCCAGACCTCAAAGTACCAGGTCTGGACTTCTTCCAGACCATAGCGCTCAATGAGGTGAGTGGCAAAGGTGCGAATCAACAGTTCCCACTCACCGCGGTCCTTAGGCGGGGTAACATTTGCCTGATAGTGGAATACGGTACGATCACCGCTCGCCAGGGCGCGCGGGGTAAAACTGAGTTCAACAAAGGGTTTCAAACCAATCGAAAGCCAGAAATCGTAAATTTTGTCCAGATTCTGGAAGTTGAACACACGCTCCCCGCCCCAAGGGATCTGGTAAATACCTACCAAATCGTGGAAGATGCCATGCGAGCGTACAGCGCGAAAGCCAATCTCGCGCTGTATCAAACGGGCATGCTCGCGCCAGTCTTCCCGCAAGGTGAGATACGCATGACATGAACCGATGCAGTTCTGGAAAAAGCGATCTAAAGGCTGGACATCGCCGTGCAGGTGAAAGTGGAAAGTATCCATACCAGTGCCTTTCTGCTTTGGAAATATAGAGAGATTATACCTGCTGTTCAAAAGTGAAGAAAGTCCAGACAATTTCACAAAACCTATTGACTTTTTAATGAAATTTTCATACAATCACTTTGTAAGTTCAATAAACAAACAATTCCAGTCTTATGGAAAAAGCCACCCACCAGCAGACCAAAGCCCACAATCGCAATCTCGTGCTCAAAACCATTTTTGAACACGAAGCCATCAGTCGTGCCGAGATTGCCCGCAAAACCCAGTTAACCCGCGCCACCGTGTCAGAACTGGTCAATGAACTCCTGACAGAAGGCATTGTTGAAGAGGTGGGCACAGGCGCATCTATTGGAGGAAAGTCCCCTATTCTGCTCAGTCTGGTGCCAGATTCGCGTTTCCTCATCGGGGTCAACCTGGGGCAGGACAACTTCATCGCCTCAGTGGTGAACCTGCGGGGAGAAATCAAAGAGACCATCGAATCCCCTGCTCTGCGGCACAATCCGGATGAAACTCTCGCCCTGGTCATTGACATGCTGGAAAGCCTCTTGCAGAAACAGTGGAAGCCCATTGTAGGCATCGGCATTGGTGCGCCGGGGTTGATCCATACCCGTCAGGGGATGGTACTGCGGGCGGTTAACCTGGATTGGGAAAACTTTCCCCTGGCACATTTGCTGGAAGAACGTTTCCACATGCCCGTTTCTATCCTTAACGACAGTCAGGCAACCGCAATCGGCGAGTTTGTGTATGGCAAGCATGTTTCCAGTGGCAATTTAATTGTGGTCAATATTCGCCATGGTATCGGCGCAGGAATCCTCATCAACGGGCGGCTGTTCCAGGGAGATGGAAGTGCCGCAGGAGAAATTGGACACGTGGTAGTCAACCCGCAAGGGGATGTATGCCGATGCGGCAAGCGGGGATGTCTGGAAACCATTGCCAGCGCAGGGGCGGTGCTTCGACGGACGGGAGTTGCTTCCCTCTCGGAAGCACTGGAACGTTGGGAAAACGGCAATTCTGGCATGCAAGCAGTGGTTGCCGAAGCAGGCAATGCCCTCGGTGAAGCGCTGGCACATCTGGTAGGGGCGTTGAACATTCACCACATCGTCCTCACGGGTGAAATGACTCGCTTTGGCGAACCCTGGCTGGAAAGTGTACGCCATGCCATGCAAAAAGCCGCTTTTCACCCGCTGGTAGAGGATACCCGCCTGGAAATCGGTATGCTGGATTATCGCGCCTGCATTCTGGGCGCAGCGGCATTCATGGTGCTGGAAGATTACGACCTCTTATTCTTACAGGAGCATTGAAAGAATGACCACTGCCCTGTCACTGCCTGAACCCCTCATCAAACCACCCCTCGACCCGGGATTCCGCCCAGCGGTCTCCGCCACTCATGCCTTCCACCAAAAAGTGAGCGGAGAGGGTGTTCCGCTGGCAATGGCTCTGGAGCGGGAAGATGGGCAGGTATCTCATTTTGAAACTTCTGTTTTTCCCGAAGGCCACCCTCTGGCAGGGCAAAACTTTCCCTACGTTGAACGGTTATTGAAATTCCTGTTATGGCAACGAGGCGCCCATACCGTGTATATCGGGGGAAATCCGCGACTGGCACAACAACTGGCTAACACCTATGGAACGAACGGTAAACGTCATTTCGACGCACAATTCCTCGGTGAAAAAGTGTATGAACAGCCCTTCCGCGTGATTGCCTGTTCCCTGGAAGAAGTCCCCCTTGATCGCGAAACCCGCAAATCCCTGGGCAGGCATCTGGAGGGTTGTCGTATTGGTTTTGACCTGGGGGCTTCTGACCGCAAGGTGAGCGCAGTTATGAATGGAGTCGCCGTGTATAGCGAAGAAGTGATCTGGGAACCGCGTAAACATGCCGACCCGGAATATCACTACCGCGAAATCCTTACCGCCCTGAAGACTGCCGCCAGCCAAATGCCGCGCGTAGACGCGATTGGCGGGAGTGCGGCGGGTATTTACATCCATAACCGCCCGCGGGTGGCTTCCCTCTTTCGTAGTGTCCCCCAAGAGCGTTTTGGCGAGATTTATACCCTCTTTGAGCGCCTTCAGAAAGAAATGGGGGTGCCGCTGGAAGTCATTAACGATGGCGATGTGACCGCACTGGCGGGCTCGATGTCCCTTGGCGAGAATGCCGTGCTGGGCATTGCGTTAGGCTCCAGCGAAGCCGCAGGCTACGTAGATGCGCAGGGAGCCATTACGGGCTGGCTGAACGAACTGGCGTTTGCGCCGATTGATTACAGCCCTGCAGCACCTTATGAGGAGTGGTCAGGCGATCAGGGATGCGGAGCAACGTATCTCTCTCAGCAGTGCGTCTTCCGCCTTGCTCCACAAGTAGGCATTGACCTGCCTCTGAACATTCCCGATGCTGAACGGTTAGCCCTGGCACAGAAACACCTTCACGAAGGACACGAAGGGGCGGTGCGGATCTGGCAAACCATGGGAGTTTATCTGGGGTATGCGCTGGCACATTACGCCGACTTTTATGAGGTAAAGCATGTGCTTATCCTGGGGCGCTGTACTTCCGGCGAGGGCGGGAATCTACTGCTGGAAGGCGTTCGAACTGTCTGGCAGGCGGAGTTCCCTCACCTGCTGGAGCAAATTCAGGTGCATCTGCCTGATGAAAAAATTCGCCGGGTGGGACAATCGGTTGCCGCCGCCAGCCTGCCCGAGTTGATGAAGGAGGATTAAGCATGAAGTTCCACCAACCTGGTGCAGAGATTTTCATCCCCGATGGCGTTTCCGTAGAAGAAGCCCTGACGCGCACCACGCATCTGTGCATTGCCGCCCATCAGGACGATGTGGAAATCATGGCAGCAGAGCCAATTCTGTCGTGTTTCCAGCATCCTGACCAGTGGTTTACAGCGGTCATCGTGACCGACGGACGCGGCTCGCCGCGCGATGGTATGTATGCCAACACCAGCGACGAAGAAATGCGCCTGATTCGCTTCAAGGAACAACGCAAAGCCGCTGTGGTGGGCGAGTATTCTGCGCTGATTTTCCTGGATTACCCCAGCAAGGTCATCAAGGATGCCGCGCAGGAAGCCCCCATTGCCGACCTGCTCGCCATTCTGCATGCCACACGTCCTCAACAGGTGTACACCCACAATCTGACCGACAAACACGACACTCACGTTGCCGTGGCATTGCGCACCCTCTCTGCCCTGCGGCACTTGCCCGCCAAACAACACCCTCAACGCGTTTTGGGGTGTGAAGTATGGCGCAGTCTGGACTGGATGCAGGACAGCGACAAGGTGGTGATGGACGTTTCGCAACATGAAAACCTGCAATACGCCCTTCTGGGAGTGTTTGATTCGCAAATTGCCGGCGGAAAACGCTACGATCTTGCCACCATGGGGCGCCGCCGCGCCAATGCCACCTACTTTGAATCGCATGGGGTGGACATCACTACAGGTTTGGCGTATGCCATGGATCTCACCCCATTGCTTCTTCAACCCGAACTTTCTCCCGCCGAACTGGTGCTTACGCTCATCCAGCACTTTCAGGAAGACGTGCTGAAGCGCCTGCAGAGGATGGGAAACTCTCCAAATTCTTGAAAGGAGGTGAAACCGAAATCAAAACTCATCGCACCTGCGTAAACCACCTTATTTTCACCTGCTAGATGAAATTCAGAAGGAGAAGGAACCATGAAAAAGAACTTGAGTATCATCTTGACCCTGCTGGTGCTGGCAAGCCTGTTGCTCAGCGCCTGCGGCACCCCTGCTACCCCGACGCAGGCGGACCAACCCACCACCAAACCCGCCGAGCCTACCAAGGCAGCAGAACCCACCAAAGCCCCCGAGCAACCCGCCGCGGAAACTACCCTGAAGATTTACCTGCTGGACTACACCCCAGACACCATTGCATGGCTGAAGAGCGAAATCAATCCCGCCTTTGAAGCCGCGCATCCGGGCGTTAAGGTGGAAATCACCGAAGGGTCGTGGTCCGGCTGGGATACCACCTTCAGCGGTTTCTTTGCCGCCGGGCAAGGTCCGGATATCATCAATCTGGGTTCGGAGATGAACACCCTCTACGGCGAGAGTCTTGCAGATATGGAGCCTTACCTGGGTGAAGCCGCTTGGCCCGAGATTAAGAACTTTGGCCCAGCGCTGGAAAACGCCAAATACAAGGGCAAACTGCGCGGCTTGCCCATCTTCACCGCTCCGCGCTATGTGTTCTGCCGCACCGATCTGATGGAAAAAGCCGGCTGGACGACCGGCACGCCCAAGAACTTTGCCGAGTGGGTGGACTTTGCCAAGAAAGCCACCATAATTGACCCGGCAACCAACTCACTGGTTCAGCAAGCCCTGGTGCCGGTTGATGCCGCCTCCATGGCAGACTGGCAGTGGTGGCTGTTGGTGTTCTACTCGCTGGGCGGTGAACTGTACAAAGCCGACGGCACGCCGAACTTCGACTCACCCGAAGCCCTGGCAACCACCAAGTGGATGCTGGAAATGCGCCAGGCGATTTACGGGCCCTATGCTAACGCGGTGGGTTCCCTGCCCACCGGTCAGGGCTCGGTCATTGATGTGAACGATGAGACCGGCAAAGACAACGGCGCGGTGTGTCTGGCGCACTCCGGTTGGGCGGCGCCCGCCTTCAACCGCCCCATCTGGGAGAAAATCAGCATTGACCCGTTCTTTGGCGATCCGGCGAACTTCCCCAAGAGCAAGCCGGTGGTGCTGGCGTTCAACGACTGGCTGGCAGTGCCGGAATACAGCCCCAACAAACAGTTGGCGGCGGACTGGCTGAAACTGGCATTCACCAAGGAAGCCAATCACAAGTGGAACGAAACCATGGGCTTGATTCCCGCCCGCAACGATGCGCACTACGGCTACGTCACCGACACCCCGCAGTTGAAGCGGGAAGCCGAACTGGCATCTCAGTATGGTGTGGGATTCGCCGGCATCCTCGAATCGGCAAAACTGTCCACCATCATGCAGGATGCGCTGGGGAAACTCATCACCGAAGAACTGACCCCCGAAGAAGTGGTGGCGAAGATTCAAGAAGAATACTCCGCCGCATTGGGCAAATAATTGTCTTCAGGTTGTCCGGTGGGGGCAGAATTGCCTGCTCCCACCGGATTTTTGACCCCGCAGGGAGGCTTCCACCATGTTGAGAAACCCTTATCTGGACACCCTGATCACCGCGGGATTAACGGTGCTGTTTATCATCCTTACCAGTTACGGGCTGGCGGCCCTGGCAAGGCAAATTCAGCGCTGGCGCGGGGCTTCTCCCAAACTTCAACAGGACACGTTTGCAGGATACCTGTTTGCCGCGCCCTGGATCACCGGCTTTTTGATTTTCGTGGTCTTTCCTCTGGCGGCTTCGCTGTACTGGTCATTCACCGATTACCGCATTGCCGCCGGCGTCAGCCCCAAATGGGTAGGATTCAGCAACTACCTGCACCTGCTTTTGAAGGACACCAACTTCCGGGCATCCATCGTCAACACCCTGTTTTTAGTGGTCGTGGGTTTGCCCCTGCAAATTGGCGTGGCGCTTTTCCTGGCAGTTATCCTGAACCAGAAAGCACGCGGGGAGAAGGTGTTCCGTATGGCGTTTTACCTGCCGGTCATTCTGGGCTTCAACGCCGCCGTCCTGTTGTGCTGGCGGTTAATGCTCAACACCGGCACGGGCATCATCAATCAAATTTTACGCGCCATCAGCCGGGCATTCCCCCCCTTCGATTACCTTCTGCGGGCAGGCATTTTCGTGCAGGAACTCATCAGCGCGGTGTTTCTGGGGATTGGGAGCGGCAAATTTAACCTGCTGATGAAAATCTGGGAAGCCGGTTTCCCGCCCCCCAACCGCGTCCCCCTGTGGATTCAAAGCCCGCTGTGGTCTAAAACCTCGGTCATCCTGCTGATGATCTGGGGATGCGGCGCCATGATGATGATCTTCCTGGCGGGCTTGAACAACATTCCCCGCGAACTGCATGAAGCCGCCGAAGTGGACGGGGCTACCCGCAGTCAGCGTTTCTGGAAAATTACCTTCCCCCTGCTCACGCCTTATATTTTCTACAATCTGGTGGTGGGAACCATCAACACCCTGCAAATTTTCGAACCCATTTACGTGCTGTACCGCGATAACCAGCCTCTGGTGCCATCCGCCATTTCCATGGTGTACTACCTCTGGCAGGTCAGTTTCCGCCATTTCGAAATCGGTATGGGGTCTGCCATTTCCTGGCTGATTATGATTTTGATTCTGATTGTCACCGTGATTCAATTCCGCCTGCAAAACCGCTGGGTGACCTACGAACTGTATTGAGGAGGAAACCATGCGCACGTCTGCACACATTCTTGAACGAATTTTGCTGTACTTCCTGCTGACCGGCATGACCGTGCTGATGAGTTTCCCCCTGCTGTGGATGATTTCATCTTCTCTGAAGACGCTGGAAGAAACCAACGCTCCGGGCATCATCTGGATTCCGGCGCATCCCACTTTTCAGGCGTATATGCGCCTTTTCCAGAACAGCGATTTTCTGCGCGCCTACTTCAACACCGTGTTTTACACCGCGCTGGCGCTCACCGGCACGCTGATTTCGATTGCCTTTGTGGCGTATGCCTTCAGCCGTGTGGAATGGCCCGGCAAGAATCTGGTGTTTTTCCTCATGCTTTCCACAATGATGATTCCCCCGCAAGCCCTGATTGTGCCGCAGTACGTGTTTTTCAATAAACTGAACTGGGTAGGCACATTCAAACCGCTGATCATCCCCGGCTTCTTTGCCGGCGGTGCGGCAATGGTCTTCCTGCTCCGCCAGGCAATGGCGCAAATTCCCAAAGAACTGGATGAAGCCGCATTTGTGGACGGTGCCAGTCACCTGCAAATCTGGTGGGAAATCGTCATGCCCTTGATGAAAACCCCGCTGGCAACGGTTGCCACGTTTTTATTTGTAGGCTTCTGGAACAACCTGCTCACCCCCTTGATGTACCTGCAAACAGTGGACCTGTACACCCTGCCGGTGTATGTCTCCACACTCTATAATATTAACCTGACGGTTCAGCAATGGCCCACCATTATGGCGGCGGCAGTGCTGACCACCGTGCCGTTGATGGTGGTGTTCTTCTTCTCCCAGCGCTTCATTCTTGAGGGAGTGGTGGTCTCCGGCTTGAAAGGATAAAGTCCTTATATGATTCTGCATGACGAAATCCTCGAACAGCCCCAACGTCTCAGACATCTGCTGGAAAACCAGCGGGAAACGGCTCAGCGGATTGCGCAAGCCATTCGCTCTCATGATGTCCAGTATGTGGTGATTGCCGCCAGAGGCACCTCTGACAATGCCGCCCGCTATGCCACTTATCTCTGGGGGGCTTTGAACGGTTTACCAGTGGCATTAGCCACACCCTCTTTGTTCACCTACTACCAGACTCCGCCGCGCATGCGTGGGGCGCTGGTGGTGGGTATTTCACAATCGGGACAATCGCCAGACATCGTGCAGGTGGTAGAAGAAGGCAAACGGCAGGGATGCCTGACGCTGGCAATTACCAATACGCCTGATTCTCCGCTGGCGCAGATTGCAGAACATCATTTCGATATTCAGGCAGGGGCAGAAAAAGCCGTGGCGGCTACCAAGACCTACACCGCGCAGTTGACAGCCATTGCCATGATTGCCGCGGCATTGAGCGAGTCCTCTGAACTTTGGGCAGAACTCTGGCAACTTCCAGCATGGGCTGAGGAAGTGTTAAAGGATGAAGCCCGGATAGAACAAGCCGTTCAACGTTACCGCTACATGGAACGCTGTGCGGTGCTTGGGCGTGGATTCAACTACGCCACGGCGTTCGAATGGGCATTGAAACTGAAAGAACTCACCTATGTTGCCGCCGAGCCGTACTCTTCAGCAGATTTCCTTCACGGACCCATTGCCATGATACAGGAAGGCTTTCCTGTGATGGTGGTTGCTCCGCAGGGAAAAATCTTCGCTTCTGTGCATCAGACCCTGGAGCAATTACGAAGGCTGAGGGCAGAAACCGTGGTCATTTCCAACGGACATGAGGCATTGAATCAGGCAACCACCGCTCTACCAATTCCTGAAGGCGTTCCTGAGTGGCTTTCGCCCCTGGTGAGCATCCTGCCTGCACAATTGTTCACCTACTATCTCACACTAGCCAGAGGATACGACCCCGACCACCCGAGAACTATCTTTAAAGTGACGCGCACGGAGTAAAAATAAAGCCCCCGCGTGGCGGGGGCTAATTCGTTAATGGGCATGCACACGGCGCAAATCCGACTCAAGTACGCCTTTCAGATATGCCTGAAGTGCTTTTTCAATGGAGCGCTCGCCGGTCAGAATGACCTCCAGTCCCTGTTCGCGGGCACGCTCAAAAGCAGGCGTGCCCATCCCCCCGGAAATTAACACCTGGCAGTCTTTCAACAGGTCAAACATGGCATGGGCATGGTGTCCACCGTGAGCATGAGGGGGATGCTCCTGTTCGTCATCATGATGTTGATGGACTTCCTTCTCGCGCATTTCAGTGTTGACCACTGCCCCATCCTGTACCTCAATCACCTTAAAGAAACGCGCCTGCCCTAAATGGGCGTAAATCTTTTCTCCATCCTGCGTTGGGAAGGCAATTTTCATACATCCTCCAAACCATCAAATTGTTGTCTTTCAATTGGATGCACTTCTCCGATTTTCGTTACCTATTTTTTAATTTTCTGGCGATTCAGATTGAATCTCCCCGCTGAATATGCTATGCTATGTATAGACAATTCCCCTGCATGGCACGGCAACAAAGTCGGGCGGAGAATCAGCGTCAAGCCTGATTTATCATAAGTCACCCCCGCCTTCCATTCGGGTTCGAAAAATAGACCAACTCAAATGGAGGTGTGGTATGGCAACAATCACCATCTCGCGTCAGTTTGGCAGTGGTGGGGATGAGATTGCCCGCATGGTGGCAGACATGCTCAACTACCGCATGTTTGATAAATGGATGATTCTGAACGCCGCCCGAGAGAGCGGGCTTTCCGAGCAGGAAATCATCGACTACAGTGAGGATAACTACCGGGTGCGCGGCTTTCTGGAGAGACTGTTTGCCCGCACCGCACCAATTTCAATTACCTATGGCGTGATTGAAGAGCCCTACAGTGTACATCTGCTGGAGCAGGAACTGAGCGAAGAGACTGCCCTGCGCCTGGTACAGAAAGCCGTACAAAGTGCACACGCTCAGGGTAACGTGGTTATCGTGGGGCGCGGCGGTCAGGTGATTTTGCAAAACGAACCCAACACCCTGCATGTGCGCATTGAAGCCCCGCTGGAAGACCGCATCCTGCGGGTCAAACAGCAAATCCGCGAACAAAATCACCGTGGCTATGCCGACATCCAGCCGCGCCGTCAGGCGCAAAATCTGATTGAAGAGCGCGATGCGGCATCAGCCGATTACATCAAGCGTTTCTACGAAGCCAACTGGGCAGATCCCATGCTCTATCACATGGTGCTGAACACCGGCAAACTCTCGCTGGAGCAGGCGGCAAATCTCATCGTACAAGCCGTAAAGGAATTGGAAAGCCGCTCCCAACAGGCGGCACAACCCGCCTGATGTTACGCCCCCCGCGCTTGCGGGGGGCGTTCTATATTCAGCGTTTTGCTTTCAAATGCTGGCAATTCAAGTGCCCGGCTGAACTATTTCACTTCTATCAGCACCGCCTGCACCACCACACGGGAAGCGTAATCATTTGTCTGCTGGTTGTATCCCTGGCAGGTGATGAGGGTGAGCCAGGCGCGTTCCTGATGGCCGAGTACACTCAGATCATCGGGCTGTACCCGCTTGACCACCCGCACCGCATAGCGGTATTCCTGTCCGGCGTAGCGGATGATGATGGTATCGCCCCACTTGAGTTTGCCCAAATTCACAAACGGGCCGGGCTTGCCATCGGGACCGTACACATGCGCGGTCAACCCGCTGTTGCCTTTCCAGGTGGGGAACGCCGTTCCTTCCAGATACCCCACCTGATTGGACAGCCAGGTTAAGTCCCAGCCTTCCGCCGTCAACGGTACGCCCATGATGGGCGCCTTCACCCCCAGCGTGGGGATTTCCAGCGTCATGCCCTGATCGGTATATTGCTTATCAGCCGGCTGGGCAGGCAGTTGGGTCACCAGTCCAGGGGCAAAGCCGGTCTTGGGCAGTTCCAGTTCCGGCACCAGCAGAGAGGCTTTTCCCGAAGCACCGTACACATCCACCACAGAACCCGGAACGTAAGAGCGTTCAATCGAGCGCGGGTTGTAAGGTGACTGCGGCGCTCCCACATAATCCGGCAGACTGCTCCAAACCACCTGCGCCACGTTGGTCACGCTACTGCCGGGTTTGATGTTTGTCACCCGCGCGCGGAACTGCAAGACGGTAGCCGGGGCATTGGCTGGGAAGACATCCCAGGTTGCCGTCAGCGTCGGCACTCCGCTCTCCACCAGAGTGGTAGGCGCTACACCGCTGACGAACTGCCACGATCCGGGCACGTAGGTTAAGCCGTACGGCACAACATCGGTCAAAACCACATTGTGAGCCGGACCCTCACTATCCGGATGACGGGAGAGGGTAATCGTAAAGGTGACTTCCTGTCCTTCCATGGCTTCCCGCGGGGCAACGGTCTTTTCCACCATCAACCGCGGTTCGATGATGCGCACCAGTGAAGCCTCTGCTTCCACATTTCCGCCTGTCCAGGTCCATTGAGCATGATTGTTCAAAGTCACCCCGCTGACATTCTCCGCCACGTCCAGCACCACCACACGGTAACGTACTACCAGCGTCTGCGGTTCGGGCGAGGTATTGGTGACATTGCCAAAGTTCAGCGTCATCTTACGCCCGGCATCAGCGGGATTGGTGCTTCCCGCAGGTTCAGCCGCGATGCTGGCGGTGTTGCAAATCGCCGTCAGCGGACCCGCCGAAGCCGTCACCGCGGGATCGGCAGTAATTGAGTCACACCCAATGAAAGCCAGCCCGCGATCCAGCGTATCGGTCAGTACCAGATTCTGCACCGAACCGGCAGGAACATCCAGCGAGATTTCATACGTCAGTACCTCGCCGATAGCAACTTCCGGATTGGCAGTGAAGTCCTGATTGGTGGCTACCAGTTGTTTGGCACTCACCCCAATCTCATCCATATCAGTAGAAGTGTTGTTGTCCGGCGTTGGATCAGCGCCGTTTTGACCGTCATCGCGTACCGTGACCGTGTTCAGAATATTCAAAATATCAGGAGTAAGCGGATCATCCACCGCCACCGCAAACTGCACGGTCACCGTAGCACCTGCCGCCAGCGAACCCAGGCTCAAGGTACAGGTGCTTCCGGCGTTGTTATCGGGAACGCATGTCCAGCCTGACGTGCTGGAAGCCGATACGAAGGTGGTACCGCTGGGAACGGTTTCCTCCACCACCACTCCGGTAGCTTCCTGATTGCCCACATTGCGCACCGTCAGAGTGTACACCAGCGTTTCACCCGGAGAAACCAGATCCACGCCATCGCTCTTCTCAATTGTTAAGTCCGGCGCTGCGCCTAAGGGCGTGTCGTCACTGCCAGTGTTATTCCCCGGTGTCGGGTCAGCACCGTTCGTGCCGTCATCCGCAATCACCACCGTGTTGGCAATCTGCGTCACCCCTGCCGGTAACGGGTTGTCCACCGTCACCGCAAAGGTCACCGTGCCGCTCGCGCCGCCCGCCAGCGTCCCCAGACTCAGCGTGCAGGTGCTCCCGGCATTGTTGTCCGGTACACAACTCCACCCCACCGTACTCGCCCCTGCATTGAACACGCTGTTGGCTGGCACCGTCTCCGTCAGCACCACGTTCTCTGCCGCCTGATTGCCCACATTCGCGTAACTGATGGTGTAGGCTACCACATCCCCCGGCGCCGCCGTCACCCCGCCGTCCGTCTTGCTCACCGTCAGGTCCGGCGCGGCATCCACCGGCGTGTCGTCACTGCCAGTGTTATTCCCCGGTGTCGGATCAGCGCCGTTCGCGCCATCATCCGCAATCACCACCGTGTTGGCAATCTGCGTCACCCCTGCCGGTAACGGGTTGTCCACCGTCACCGCAAAGGTCACCGTGCCGCTTGCGCCGCCCGCCAGCGTCCCCAGACTCAGCGTGCAGGTGCTCCCGGCATTGTTGTCCGGCGTGCAGTTCCATCCCGTTGTGCTGGCACCCGCGTTGAACACGCTGTTGGCTGGCACCGTCTCCGTCAGCACCACATTCTCAGCCGCCTGATTGCCCACATTCGCGTAACTGATGGTGTAGGCTACCACATCCCCCGGCGCCGCCGTCACCCCGCCGTCCGTCTTGCTCACTGTCAGGTCCGGCGCGGCATCCACCGGCGTGTCGTCACTGCCAGTGTTATTCCCCGGTGTCGGATCAGCGCCGTTCGCGCCGTCATCCGCAATCACCACCGTGTTGGCAATCTGCGTCACCCCTGCCGGTAACGGGTTGTCCACCGTCACCGCAAAGGTCACCGTGCCGCTTGCGCCGCCCGCCAGCGTCCCCAGACTCAGCGTGCAGGTGCTTCCGGCATTGTTGTCCGGCGTGCAGTTCCATCCCGCTGTGCTGGCGCCTGCGTTGAACACGCTGTTGGCTGGCACCGTCTCCGTCAGCACCACATTCTCAGCCGCCTGATTGCCCACATTCGCGTAACTGATGGTGTAGGCTACCACATCCCCCGGCGCCGCCGTCACCCCGCCGTCTGTCTTGCTCACCGTCAGGTCCGGCGCGGCATCCACCGGCGTGTCGTCACTGCCAGTGTTATTCCCCGGTGTCGGATCAGCGCCGTTCGCGCCGTCATCCGCAATCACCACCGTGTTGGCAATCTGCGTCACCCCTGCCGGTAACGGGTTGTCCACCGTCACCGCAAAGGTCACCGTGCCGCTTGCGCCGCCCGCCAGCGTCCCCAGACTCAGCGTGCAGGTGCTTCCGGCATTGTTGTCCGGCGTGCAGTTCCATCCCGCTGTGCTGGCGCCTGCGTTGAACACGCTGTTGGCTGGCACCGTCTCCGTCAGCACCACATTCTCAGCCGCCTGATTGCCCACATTCGCGTAACTGATGGTGTAGGCTACCACATCCCCCGGCGCCGCCGTCACCCCGCCGTCTGTCTTGCTCACTGTCAGGTCCGGCACGGCATCCACCGGCGTGTCGTCACTGCCGGTATTGTTCCCTGGCGTCGGGTCGTTGCCATGCGTGCCATCATCGGCAATGTAGACCACATTGTTGATTTGGGTGACTCCCGCCGGTACCGGATTCACCACCTGCACCTGATACGTCAGGCTTCCGGAAGCACCCGGGGTCAAAGTACCCAAATTATAGGTACACACACTGCCGGCGTTGTTGTTCGGCGTGCAGGTCCAGCCTGCCGGTCCCACAAAGGTGGTGTGAGCCGGCACGGTTTCAGAAATCACCACGCCGGTTGCCGCACCGTTGCCAGTATTGCTGTAATTGAGCGTGTATGTAATCGTGCCGCCCGGGATTACCGAGACACCCCCATCGGACTTGGAAATCTGCAAATCGGGACCGGTGCTGGTCAGGGTAACCGAAGAGGCGCGAAGGTAATCATTGACGCCGCCACTGCCGTCGCGTTCACCGCTATCCGAACCGGAGAGCGAAGTCCACACCAGCCCGGCGTTGTTGGTCATCGCCGTACCGAGACTGGGTGTGGTCACCTGCGCCTGATAGGTAATCACCCCGTTCTGTCCCAGAGGAAGCACATCCCAGCGCACCAGCAGATTGGGTGCGCCGCTGTCATCCAGCACGGTCGGCGCGTAGCCACTGGAAGCCAGCGAGCCGGGTACATAGGTCAACCCGGCAGGGATAACATCGGTCAGCACCACGTCCTGAGCATCGGCACTGCTGGCGGCAGAGTGCGCCACCGTCAGCGTAAAGGTAACCACCTGACCCAATCCCGGTGTGGTTGTGCTGGCAGTCTTGTTAAGCGCCAGGTCAGGCTCCACCAACGTGACCGTCACCGGCGATGCCTGCACCACCGGACCACTGCCCGCCTGCAAACTGGCATTGTTAGTCAGGGAAACGCCATTTTGATTCGCCAGTTCGTTGACCACCCGGGCGGTCAAACGCAGGCGCAGGGTATTGTTCGCCGGATCGTTGTCGGCATTGACAACAACAGGCTGGTTGAAGGTGAAGACCACATCATCGCCACTGCCGCCGGCTGAAGTAATCACCGGATCAGTGCTGTCCACCGTGCCGTTGAAGCCGGTGACATCCAGCGCGCCACTGCCGGTCACATAAGCCAGACCGACGGGCAAATCATCTGTCACCACCACCGGCGCAGGGATGGTGCCTTCAGGCAGAGAAACTGCCAGTTCAAAGGTCACCGTCTCGCCGATGGTCAGGTTGGCTCCCGAGGTATGTCCGGCGGAAGTCGCCACCAGGGCTTTGCTCAGAGTGTACCCGGCAGACGTGAAATTCGCCGAAGTGCTGGTACGGTAATCATTGACCCCGCCACTGCCGTCGCGCTCGCCGGAAACCGAGCCAGAGAGCGAAGTCCAATCGGCATTAGCGGTATTATTGAAGGTTTGCCCGGGCTGAATATTGGCATCCAGCGTGGCGGTGAAAGTCACGGTAGCGCTTCCGCCGGGCGGAATCACGCCGATAGTAATGTCCACTGTGTTGCCCGCAGAAGCATCCGTCACCCCTGCGGCACCGCCCACCAGATTGACGGAAATCGAACCCAGGTCAAGAGTCAGTCCTGCCGGTAAAGTGTCCACCAAGTGAACATCGTAAGCCGGGCTGACATTGGCTCCGCCAGGATTAGCAAGCACCAAGGTATAGGTCGCCACGCCGCCGGCATCCGCTGGAGTGGGCGGCACAACGGCTTTGCTGAGGGTCATGGCGGGTTCCACCAGCGTGACCGGGTCACTGGCGTTGAGCGTCCTGGTCGTACCTGTTGCGTCCGTGTATGTCAGCGAGGCGGTATTATTCAGAGAGATACCCTGCTGATTACCCGCCACGTTGGCTACCTGAGCGGTAAAGGTCAACGTCACCGGGCTGGAAGAAACCACCGCGTTGCCAAAGTCCACCGTCAGGGTCACCGGCGCAGTACCATCATTAGGCGAACTGACGGTCACGCTCACCGGCGCGGTGATGCCCGCGCTCACGCTCAAACTACCGGTCTGGTAAATCAACCCGGCAGGCAGGGTATCGGTAATGGTCAGGTTGCGCAGAGTCCCCAGCGGCGACTGCATCGTGAGGGTGTATGAAATCACCTGCCCGATGGTGGCTGAGGTCAAACCGCCATCGCTCTTGCTGAAAGTTGGTGCCGGGCTGGTAAAGGTAGCGCTGGCGGTATCCTGCGTGCCGTCGTTGGGATAAGACGTAGTGTCGTCATACACCCGCTCGAAGGCGTCACTGCCGTTGTGCGAGGACCAGTCAGCATCTATGGTATTGACATGCGCACCATCCAGGTGCAGGCTCGAAAGCGCCAGCGCCTGATACGTACACTCGATATAGGCATCCGGATCAGTCACCGGTAAATCCCAGGCATCCGCCGGAACGCCGCTGAAGGTCAATGTGGCGCCGGCATCAGTGACATTCACCGCAATCGGAGCCGTGGTCACCCCGTCAAAGAACTGGCAGGACGCCGAGCCGGACTGATAGGCTACCCCCTGCGCCAGCGTATCCACCGCGGTGATGTCGTACGCCGGACTGTTGCCGGTGTTGGTGAAGCGCACGGTGTAGGTAAGCAGATTCCCTGCCTGAATATTAGCATTGGGTGTCACATTCTTGGTGGTAACAATGGTCGGTTCAATAATGGTGAGATTGACCGAAGAAGGCGGCACTGCCGGACCGTTGTAAGCGACCGTAGCGGTGTTGGTCAGGGTGGTTCCATCCACATTGCTGGCAATGTTCAGCACCCGCGCGGTAATCTGAATCAGGAAGGCGTTATTATTCGCCACGTTATCGGCAGTGGTGGGAGTATCGCCAAAATTGAAGGTGATATCGCCGCCGCTCCCGCCCGCCTGTGTGACGGTTGGCGCGGGAAGGGCACCGTTGTAATCTGCCGCCAGCAAGCCGCCGCTCGCCGCGGCAGAGGTGATGATCTGATAAGACTCCACCTGCAAGCCAGCGGGAATATCGTCCGTCACCACCAGCGCCTGCGTCACCCCCTCAGGCAGGGTCACCACCAGATTATAGGTCACCAAGTCGCCAATGGTGTAAGTCGTGGGAGAAACACTCTTGGCAATTTGCGGAGAGTTGGTAGCCACAATGATCGCGGTACTGCTGGCGCGGTAATCGTTGTTGGGGTTCGGCGTCTGTGTGCCGTTGCGCTCGCCGTAGTAATCTCCCCCCGGAATGGTAGAAGTGCCCAGCGGCGTACCGCTTCCGGGCAGGCTGGTGTAAGTCACCGTGGCTGTGTTGCTGATGCTGAAGCCATTGGGCGCCGACGGGCTGATGGTGGCATCAATCGTAATGGTAATGGTTTGTCCGGGATCCAGACAGGTGGCGTTCATGGTCATCACCTGCCCGGCGAAACTGGCAGAGGCATTGAAGGGGGTACCGCCCGCGCAGGTCGCGCCCTGCGATGAGGTCACACTGACCGTTCCCGGCACCAGATAGCCATCCAATGTATCGCTGACCACCAGATCAAAAGCAGTGGTGCGGTTGGCGCCACTCTGCGCGCCTACGGTAATGGTAAAGGTCACCGGATCACCGGCATCGCCAGAGGCAATCGAAGCCGTCTTGCTGATGGTGAGCAAAGGCTCGGCAACAACCACATTCACTGTATTGGAAGTAGAATTTGAAGATCCATTCACATAAGTATTGGCTGAGTTTCCACGAGTATCTCCGGTATCGTTCGGATTGGTCGGATAATTGTTATCCACAAAGGCATTGAATTCGATCACCACATACTCGTAATCGGGATCCGAATCCGCATTCACTAGATTGCCCAATTTGAAGTACACATCTACGCCCGTGAAGGAACCGGCGGCGTCAGTATAGTTATCCAAATTGGTAGCAGTGCTACCGGTACTTCCAATATTGCCATCCGCCAGGGTACAGGGCAGGGGCGATGCTGGCGTGGTAGCATTGGCAGTACTGCCGGGCACCGTGCAACCTGCAGGAATCGCCGGAACAATCCCAATTCCCGTCGAGGTGAACCCGGCGCCGTTGGATACAAAGGCAAGCGTTGCCGTGCCATCGTTCAGGAAGGTTAAGCCGGGAGGCAGGTTATCGCGAATCTGGAAATTCGGTTGCGTGCCCTCTGGCACCCGTACCACCACACGGTAGCGCACAATTTCGCCAACCGCCACACTGGCGCCTGAGGTATGTCCCTCGGAAGTGGCTACCAGATATTTGGTGGTGGCTGTATTGGCAAAATTTACCGGTTCAGGCTCAGAAGAAAGGTAATCGTTCAGCGGCGCACCACTGCCGTCGCGCTCTTCCGAACTGGTGTTGTAGGGTGAACGGTCTCCCGGGGAGCCGCTCAGGCTGGTCCAGGTGGTGGTGGCCGTGTTGGTCACTGTTGGATTGCCCGCCCGCACGGTGTTATTTACTGTCGCCTGGAAGGTCAATGTACAGGAAGTGTTGCGCGGGAAAGTAGCAAAGGTGGCCGTCAGGGTCGGTAAAGCAGTATCATTCAGCACAGGCACACCTGCCGAACACGCACTTACGGTAAAGCTTCCGGGCACGTAAGTGAATAGCGCGGGGATAACATCAGTCATCACCACATCATAGGCGTCCGTATCGGCCGCGCTATTTGGATTATTAAGAGTAATGGTGAAGGTCACTACATCCCCGGCATCCAAATTCGTATTGGGGGAAGCCGATTTCGAGGTATTTACCTGCGGTTCAATAACCGTCAAATCAGCACTCTGCACAGTTGCAGTTCCCCCTGCTCCGCCATCCACAATTAGGCGGGCAGTATTGCGCAGGGTGGTTCCTGCCTGATTGCCCAGTTCATTCAGCACCACCGCGGTGAATTGAATATCCACATATTCATCGGTGCTGTTATCACGGTTAGCATTGGTCAGCGTGCCGAGATTGAAGACAACCGTATGCCCATTCAAGTTGACGGTGGGATTGATCGGATCGTTACAGGCGGTAGCAAACCCACCGCTCAAATTGGTGCTTACATCCGTTGAAGCGGTAATTCCCAAACAGTCCACAAATGCCAACCCAGCCGGGAGATCATCCTGCACGGCCACATTATTCATCACCCCTTCCGGCACGGTAATGCGCACGGTATAGGTGACCAATTCCCCAATCACCGCCTGGGTAACACTGTTCACCGAATTGATAATTTCGGTGGTGAAAATCTTTCCCAGCCCGGCAGTGCGCGCCTGCACCGTAGCCTGATCCGTCAAATCGGTTGGGGTGTGATCAGCACCGCCTTCACTACCAGCATAATTCGTCAGCAAAGCGGTATTAACAAGGGAAGCACCAGAAACCAGCGTACCATCCAGCGTTACGTCAAACGTAACTACAGCGATGTTGCGTCCGTTGCTGGCATCATAGGGATCCAGTGCGCCCGCTGGATTTGCCGTGGGGCCCGGATCGTTAAGCACAATGCCCGTACCGAACAAATCTGTCTCCGCGCCGGAGTACCCGATTGCCGCACCCGTACCGTCGGTCACGCAGAGCGAACCGGGCACGTAGGTCATGCCTGCTGGGAGGGTATCGGCGATGCGCACGTCAAACGCGCCGTTCAAGCCACTTCCGGTGTTCTCGACGGTGATAGCAAAGGTCAAGCGGTCGCCGGCATCCACCCCGCCGGTGATGTTGCTGTTAATGGGCTGAGTGGCAAGTCCGCTGGAGTTGACCGTTCCGCTAAAGCGTGGACACCCCGAACCCGAGAAGGTTACCCCTGCAGGTGCAACTTGAGACGGGTTGAAAACCGCAGCAGAATTTTCTGACCACACCACCCCCTTACGAATATTCAATATCGGTTCGGTAAGTTGAATTTGCACAATCGAATCGGCAACACTATCGCCAGCGTTGGTTGCACCCTCGTGTCCGCGCAATTGATTGGTCAGGTACAAGCCATCAGCAAAAGGATCACTGCGCACTGTTACAGTAAAGAGGATATCTACCGTCGTGGATTGATTGGAGGCACTGTCATAACTGCCGTAATCAAAGCGTACGCTGTTTTGTGCTGTGCTGGTCGTCAGGGCAGGAACAAGGCTCGAATAGGCGTAGAAGGTATCGGCAGGGCCAAACTTTGCCTGCCCAGCTGGAGGCGCCGCCGGGCTCACAGTGGGATTAAAAGTGGTAACCTCAGTAGCATTGAATACCGGCAGAGGGAGATAGTCAATCAGATACAGGTTCTCCACATCGCTGGTGGGCAGGGTATAGCGCAGACGGTAGGTAACCGTATCGGCAGGGGCAACCCGCACCGAAGTACAGGGTTGGGGCGAACACACTACCCCATTGATGGCGTAAATCGTCTTATCCCCCGCGCCACGCGGGATGGAGGTTTCTGCTTGACTGGAATCCTGCTCATCTTCTCCAGTGGGAGTCAGGTTCGCCACATTCAGCACATTCGACATCGCCGTAACCAAATTGTTCAGCATATCCCCCTGATCCACCGAGGGATCGCCGGAGGGATAGTTATACAGGAAATTTTCCTGCACCACCGTGCGGAAGCGCAGGGTCAGGGTGGTGGCACCGCCATTGTACGCGCCGCAATCCGGGACGGGACCACCCGTACCGCCATCGGGTACGCATCCACCCAACAGAATACGATCCAGCCCGCGGCTCTGCAGTTCTGATGAGACGCGGAAAGTTACCTCGGTGAAACCCAAAAAGGCATTGGGAATCACCGTGTAATTAGCGGAGTTCATCGGTGCACTGGTTGTTGCGCCATGCTCGGTCACCGAAAGCGTCGGCGTAAAGGTGGCGTCCCAGGCTTGACCGTCGGAGAATAAATCGTCAATGATAATATCCGTCAGGGCAAAGAAATCAGAAACCTGCACCTGTAAGGTGTATTCCAGCGTATCGCCCGGAGAAAGCGGTGCAGGCGAGAGGTTTGCCACCGATTTTTGAATGGCAATGGATTTCAGCGTAATGGTGTAATCGCTGGGGGGCATATTCGAGGTTACCAGCCCAGCGGTATCGCGGGGATCCAACGGCGTCCAATTGCCTTCTGCACGAGAGTCGTTCAGAGAGAGGACATCATCACCCGTGATTGGATTAAGAACAGGATTACCGCTCGCATCATTCAGAGGAACGTAAAAAGTAAATTCAACTACCACGTCGGTGTCACTAGCCCCTCCAGTGACAGAAGCCCAACGCACAATTAAGTCATTGTTCGGAGGCAATTGCGCGCCCGGGGTGGCAGGCTGGTCGAGCACCACAGCCCCACCCGGTGAAGTAGAGGTAACCGCCAGAAACGCTAGATTGGGAGGAAGCAAATCAGTCACCGTCAGGTTGGTGATGGTCTGCCCGACAGGGATATCTACTGCAATGCGGTACGTGCGGGGAAAATTGGGGCCGGTAACCGTTTCATCTTCCGGCCCAAGGTAGGTCTTAACCACACGAATCAGGGTCGGGGTTGTCGAAGCCGTTGTCCATCCACCAACAATGGAGGGGTCTGTAGATGGGTCGGACACCGGCGTCTCGCCAAACTGATAGCCGCCGCGCGCCTGAATGGTCAGCGGAGTGTCTACATCAGCATAATTGTTCATGTTGACGCTGACGTTCACTTCCACCGGCGGCTGATCAGGGAAGAACGAGCCAAAAGGAAGGAGCAAAACCACCAGTTGATCGCCCGGAGTGCCGCACACCTGCACCGGCGCGCCGCTGGTATCTACCGCATAGGGGTGAGCCACACAGCCTGTCGGAGCTGGAAAAGTTAATACCACCGAAGACAATGGCAGCCCCAAATAGGTTGCACCGGCAAAGGTGAGCCCATCATCTCCATCTGCACCAGTTGCTGGAAGGATCAAGTCAATGAAAGGTCCATACCCGGGCGCGGTACCATTGTTATCAAAGGTCACCGTGAAAGTGAAGGGCTGTCCCAGCATGGTCTCTGCCGGTACATTGAGAGAGACATCTGTGGTTGGCTGAGCCAGCGGACGAGCCTGTACCGGTACGATTGGCAAAGCCCCAATCAACATCAGGAAGATTCCCCAGATCGACCCGATTCTCAAGGCGACGCTTTTATGCATATTCCCTCCAGAGATGGTTCAAGCAGGCATTTCCCGAGACCGAATTTGGCGTTAACGATATTTAATTATACACAGCCTCCCTCCAGGAAAGCGTGAGGAAAAATTACAGATTTATTACAAATAATTACATTTGTTTATCCGAATTTGCCAAAATAACCCTGACCTCAAACGGTTTCAGTGTCAGGAGGGCTTTTCCTTCGCGCCACTCCAACGGTAATCCCAGCAAATCCTCCCCCCACTGCCCCGGCAGAGAAATCTGTGCGGTGACAGTTTCAGCAGTTGGGTTGGTAAGGAACCAGGCTTCCCTGTTACCAGAGACGCGACTGCGTACCAGCACATTTCCTATCCGTTGAGGATGAACCCCAAACCACTCCATAAGACGATGCACAAAAAGGCGCGATTCCAGTTCAACATGCGCAAAGGCGCTGTGTCCCACGACCGTACCAATCAGCCATGCCTGACCACGTACCCCCACCCGGAAAGAACCTGCCGGACGTCCACGATACCAGAACACCGGCTGACTGCCCTGGTTTTCGTACTGCTGAATCAGCCAGTTAGCGCGCACCCGCAAGCCCTCCATGGGACCGCGCCCTTCGAGATAGCCAGGCTCATCGGCACCTCCCTGACGCTTTCCGGCTATTGACCAGCGGGGGGATTCCTCAGGTTCACCAATCAGACGCTGATTCACCACCCGCACGCCAAAGAGATAGCGCAAGAGGGGGGAGAACTCGCCGGAAACCGCCCAACCATCTTCATTTAGCATCCCTGCGCCTACTTCACTGACCAGATTGCCCCCCGCAGAGACATAAGCCGAAAGACGGCGGGCGGTTTCATCCTCCAGTGCCAGCGGGAAAGGTAAAACGAGCGCACGGTAACGTTCTGCCAGGGACTCATCCACCAGACTGGCAGGGACAAAGTCCATTGGAAAGCCCTCTTCCCACAACAAGCGATGCCATCCGCGCACACTGTAGTGGTAATGCTCCCCCATACCGGGCAGGGATTCACACACCCGCCGGTTCAGATCATCCAGCACAATCCCCACCTGCACATCGGCAAGATGCCCCTGCGTGAACAGGTCTGCATAAGGTTCGAGCGCCTTTGCCAGCAAAGCCGCTTCCCGCAGGCGTGGCGAGGACTCGCCCTCGCTTTCGAGCAGAGAAAAACCGCGCCCGTACGGATTCATCCCCGGGCGAACGCCCGAAAAGAGCACACCCGCCGCTCCGGTGCTGAGAGCCGTCAGCACCCAGCGGCGCAGTTCTTCCGGAGAGAGCGGCTCTTCTGCCTGCCAGAGAGTTTGCTCAGCCCCTGCCTGTAAGGGAGCAAGCCAGAACCCTTGCTCATTTTCCCCCAGCCTTCGAGAATGGTCTCCCACAAATGCCACGGAAAGCATCCGGGCAAGAACGGTTTCCTTCTGACGGATGTGCTTTTCGGGATGAGCCGCGGCATCATCCCAGGGATGTACCGCCTGCCGTGTAGGGAAACAGGAGACACCGGGAAAATCGGCTGGCACTTCTCTGCCTTTCCCTTCCAGCAAAAAAGAACCCACCGCACGCCCGCGTGGATCTGCCAAGCGGATTTCCTTAACCAGGTGGTTCATCTGCTCTGTTTGCAAATCTTCCAGAAAAGCGTGCCAAGCAACCTGTTGAGGCACATCCTCTGGACGCCATTTTTCCGGTTGGATATCTTCCCAGTGGCTAAATGCCGTCTTCCAGCGCCCGTTGAGGGTGCTCAAACTGCCAAAATGGTCTTCCAGCCATTGGGCAAAAGACTGAAGAAGTGAGGATGTGTCATGGGTAACCCCTGACCAGTCCACTCCCCACACCGCCACTTCCGTCCATGCGCCCCAGCGCTCGACAACTCCGCGCACAAAGCCCAGCCAAGCCTCAAAGGACTCGGGATGATAGGCAGGATGGGAAACCCAGGCAGGGACATGCTGGCTCTGAAAAACAGGGAGAATTTCCATCCCTAACTGGCGGGCATGTTCGAGCCAGGACTCGTAGACATCCCATTGCCAATCTCCCTGAGCCGGTTGCAGGATTGCCCAATTCACCGGAAACCCCACCAGACGTATGCCTTGCTGGCGCAGAATCTGGATATCCCGCTGAAGTTCATTCGGCGAAGGCGCCGGTTCCCGATATAAAACCACCCCAAACGGAAAACGGGTAGAAGGCTCAATCATGCTCATGTTCTTTTCCTTGTGGGTAAGATTGGGTGTAATTTTACCCCGCTTGTCAGCGAAAATGAGTGTATGATAAAGAATATCCCCGAAAAAGATCTCATGGAGGAATCCTCATGAATCCTTCTCCCATCATTTCCCTTCCCTGGGGGAAAGACACCCTCACCCTTGAATTACCTCCCACCTGGCACCTGTTGGGAGTGCTGGGACCTTCCCCCCTGCCCGGCGTGTCCAGCCCAAAGGAAGAAACCGCTCGCAGTCTGCAAGAGGTCATCGGCAGTCCACCCCTGGCGGAACTGGCACGGGATGCCAAACGTGTAGTGGTGGTGACCGACGACGGCAGTCGTCCCACGCCGGTAGCGCAAATCTTCCCCGCCGTGATGGCAGAACTGGAGCGCGGCGGTATCTCCGCTGAACAGGTGACGGTGATTCCCGCTCTGGGAGTACACCGCCCCATGCAAGCAGAGGAAGTCGCTCAGCGCATCGGCGGGGAATGGATGAGCCGCGTGCAGTGGGAAAGCCACGACTGCGATACCCCCGAGCGCCTTGCCTTTTTGGGCACCACTTCCCGAGGGACGCCGGTTTACATCAATAAAACGGTGGCTGAAGCAGACTTAATCGTCTCGATTGGCTGTATCGAGCCGCACATCATCGCCAGTTTCGGTGGAGGATATAAGAATCTCATCCCCGGTGTGGCAGGACGCGCCACCATTGCCCACAACCACGGGCTGAACTGCCACCCCGACACTTTCAACATGGTGGGACAGCCCATTGAACATAACCCCATGCGTCTTGACCTCGAAGAAGGCGCGCAGATGCTGAAAGGCAGGGTGTTTATCGTCAATGCCGTGCTGAACAGCGCGCTGGAAGTGGTCAAGGTGGTCAGTGGGCATCCCATCCACGCCCACCGCGCCGGGACGCAGGTGAGCGCGCAAATTTACGGCGTGCCCATCCCTGCCCAAGCCGACGTGCTCATCACTGCATCGTATCCTATGGATCAGGACTTGCGGCAGGGAGTCAAAGCCCTGGCGAATACCATCCGCGCGCTCAAACCCGGCGGAGTGATGATCACCACCATTCGCGCGGAGGAAGGCGTGGGGGTGTTTGGGCTGGCAAACCGAAAACTGCCGGTTGGGCGCAAAGTGCTGAAATTGCTGGCGCCCCTGCTCTTGCCGCGCGTCCCCAAACTTAAACTAAAAGGCATGGGAGAGGAAGATAAATTCTTCCTGTACTTTGCCCTGCAAGCCATGCTCCACGGCACGCTTCTGCTTTATGCCCCTACCATCCCGCAGGAAATTCATGAACGCCTGCCCTTCGTCTCGTTTGTTCCCAATGTACAAACCGCGCTGGAACTGGCGAAGAAACGCTTCCCGGAAAAAGCCAGTGTGCTGGTCTTCCCCCAGGGCGGGATGACCTACCCCATACTGCCGCAATAGAGTGAAAAGCATTTGACGGTCGCTCAGGCGGAGGTTTTCCCCTCCGCCTGAAATTTTTACTGGCTACACCATGCGGTTTGGATATTTTGGAACGAACTCCACCATCACCGGACAGTGATCGCTGTACGCCAGCCACTCCCCCGGATTACCCACTTGGACGCTTTTCAGCCGCCGAATCCAGCGCGAGGGGATGAACACATAGTCAATATGCCCTGCCTGTTCGGTTTTACGTCCGTGAAAGAACGTGGGATGGGTTTCATTTCCACTCTTTTCACCGGTGGCGAAGTGATAAGCGCTGATCAACCCCAGAGTGTGCAGATTTGCCGCCAGCACGGCGTGACTGCCGACGCGTCCCCGCGGTGCAGTGCGCTGATTGCTGTTGAAATCCCCCAGAATCACCGTGTCTGCAGATAAGATGAACTCCCGATACACTCCCAGTGCGCGGTACGCCTGCCCGCTGTACGCCAGCCGCCAGTCGGCGTGTTTCATTGTCCACACGGCAATCACATGAAACGGAATCGGGGCTTCGACTTCAACGGGAATGGCATAGTGAATAGAGGTATCGAATCCCTCTTTGACTCGAAAGGACGTTTGCGTCCACGAGAAAATGCCCACCCCGCGGGTGGGTTTTTCCCCATACCAGAAGGTATGGGTGGGCGCATTGCCCTGCTTCCAGGAAATGCGCTCGAGGCTTTCGCATTCCTGCACCACTGCCAGATCCGGCTGAAGCGCGGCTAATGCCGGATACTTTCGGCGGAAAGCCCCCTGACAATTCCAGGTAACCAGTTTCATCTAAAGGGATTATACCGACTTTCTTTCTCTTCATGACCAGATGAGAAATATTCCCCATATCCTTTGGACAAATTGTGTGATAATATGATAATGTAAATCAAATATGTTTATTTTTCACCAATTCGGGTGAAAAAAGCCTATCCCAAGATTGGAGGCTCTGGATGGTCGAAGAATTAAGCAAAAACAAATACCGGACGCTGCGCGTCCACGTGCGATTCCCGGATCGAGCCGAGGGAGAGAAAACCCCACCGATCCGGGTTTATTTGTTCGACTCGCAGGGCGCCCTCGCCGACAGCCAACCCCTCACCGAAGAGACCGTGAGTTTGCGCCTTCTGCCCGATCAGAACTACCGTTTGTATGTCGGCCCTGACCTGCTGGGAGGGGAGAAAACCCCACCCAAAGACCTGATAGCTCAACTGGTGAAAGCCAAAGCCATTTTACAGGATGTGATTGCCCGTCTGAAGCCCTCATTGATTGACATCGCCATCTCCAAAAGGATTTATCTCTGCTGGTGGAAGTACTGCGTGGTGGTGCGGGGAAACGTGCGCAAGCAACTCAGCCCGGGAAACTACGCCACCATCTGCCAGGGAACGGTCAAAATTTACGAAGTGGATTTCCTCTGCTACATTGAACGCCTGCCCTTCCCGGAACTGGAGAAACTGCGTGACGACCTGCTGGATTTGCTTCGCCCGCGCCCATTCCCGCCCATCCCTGAACCTTTCCCGTTCCCCTTCCCCGAACCCCAGCCGCCCATCCCGCCTCTTCCCGGGCCCGGTCCTGACCCCGCACCTTTCCAACGCGTGTCGCTGGTCTCCCAACCTCTGGTAGAAAACGCCCTTTCCAGCACCACGCTGATGAAGAGTTCGGCAAATCTTTCTGAAGCGGTGACACAACTTTCTATCCTGAAGGGAGAGGCTCTCCAACAGGCTTTCATTAAACACAAAGTCATCCTTGCGCCGTATCTCTGTCCCCTGTTGCCGGATTTCTGGTACTGCCTGAAACTGCTGGCAGAAGTGCCCATTCAATCAGATGGCTCTTTCTACAAGGAATTGTGTTTCTGGTGTCCCTCGGATATCCCCGACCTGTACTTCCGGGTGACGCAGAACATCGGCGGTACAGAAAAAACCGTCTATAGCCCGCGGATTTCATGCAACACCTACTGGAACTACAATGGCACCCCGCCGATTCAAATCACCGTCACCGACCCCGAAGCGGTTGCCTGTCTGGAAGACCCCGACCGTCCCATACCCGGCGATGAATTGTACGTCTGGCCCACCGCCATCGGCAACATGGATCTGCGCAACATCACCGGGCTGGAAAGCAACCCCGCTGTTGTTACTCCCGCTACCGGACTGGTAAATGGCACTACCCCCTGGGCAGGGACACTGGCACTGCAAATGGTCTTTGACCCTCGTCTGAAGACCCACAGCAACGTGCGCTACTACCGCTGGTCGTACAAATTTGAGGGCGACACCGACTTCACGCCAATACGAAACACGGTAACTCACCGTTACATGGTGGTGACTTACGCCCCGCTGACCATCCATCTGGTGCCGGTGACTCTGGGTCCCAAAACGGTGAACGGGGTGAATAACCTCTTCGAAGTTCCCGACCCTCATCCGGGCGACGGCTGGGTCAATATCAATGACCCTTATGACCGACCTTTTGCCTACTTCGACAGCACAGGCAACCACCTGCCGCCCTTTACCTACATCGACAGCGCCTCGGTTGCCCGCCGCACCGGATTGGTAACTTTACTTCTGGAAATGTTCGACGCCAACGGCAACCTGGTGCCCTGCGCCAACCTGGGCGGAAGCGGAGCGTTCAAGTTCGTCCTGCCCGACCTCACCACTCCCGATAAATACACCAGCGTCCTCACGGCAAACAACATCACCCCGCAAGGGCAACTGATGTTCCGGGTACGGGTGGACAACAATGACACCGAGGCACTCCTGCCCAACGTGCGCACCCCTGCCGGTACGGCTGATGCCTGCGGTTTCCTGCGCTTCAACTTACCCACCGATGTAGTTTCAGTGGATTACATTGCCCGCCATCCCAATTCCTTCCTGACCTGGTCGCTGAGCATCTCACGCGGGTTATGCGGTGGAGTCGCCTCTACCAGCGGTACAGGCAGTTCCCCCGCCGTGCCACCCCCGCCAAATGCCACCTTTGCCAATACCGCCTCACACCTGCTAAGAGCGCTGGGCGGAAGTTGCAGTACCTGCAATGATGGCGCGGCATTCGCCGTCAATCTCTTCGCCTATGCCACGGCTACAGACGGCTATGGGCGTCAATCACAATATGATCGCCACGCCGCTATTGCCTTCGCGCTCATCAAGAGTTAGCGAATCTTCATTTCTGAATCAAGCGACAGTCCTGCACCCCTGCAGGCTGTCGCTTTGCATTTTCAAGGGAGAAAGGTCGCATATGAACCTGACAGGAAAAGAAAATACGACCATTGAAATCATCCTTTGTTTCAACGAGGCACTTAATCAAGGCAATGTGGACGGGATGATGAACCTCATGAGCGAGGATTGTATTTTTGAAAACACCTCTCCTGCCCCTGACGGCAGTCGGTATCAGGGTAAAACCTCGGTACGGCTGTTCTGGGAGCAGTTCTTCAAAGCCTCTCAAAATCCGAAAATCGAGATGGAAGAGATCTTTGCCTGCGGAGATCATGCCGTCATGCGATGGGTCTATACCTGGCAGGATGGAACAGGAACGGCTTTCCACATTCGCGGTGTGGATGTATATCTGATTCGGGATGGACGGATTGCACAAAAACTCTCGTACGTAAAAGGCTGATTTTCACCCTTAAATTGGCTCAGCCTCCCGGACAGAGGAGGCTGAGCGTTCCGAAGGAGAGAGGAGGAATAGACTAACTCGCCGGCGGTTCTTCCTTTTGAGCAGGGGAAGGTGTCTCAACTGCAGGGGCGGGCGGTGGAGTCACCGATACCGCAGAAGGTTCACTGCGTGAGCCAGCCAGTTTCCGTCTGCCCAGGAAATACCCTGCCAAAAACACCCCCGCCGTGACCAGCGCAAAGATTGCCAAGCGCGAGAGGATGCGGAGCGCGCCCAGTCCAAAAGAAACCCGTCTGCCGTGAAAATCGCCGCGGAAGTCTCCGCCCGGGCGAACGCCATTCCAATTGGGAGCGCCGTCAAAGCGTTTGAAATCATCGCTGTCCCCACGGGGCATACGATAGCCCTCCTGTAAAGCGGGTCTTCCCGCACGGAGCATGGCACCAGCCCAGCCCCGATTGACCACCCAGACCACCGCACCGGCAATGACGATAATAGAAGCCAGTACCACCAGAATTTTTCCAACCCATTTCAACACTTTCATCTCATAACCTCCCAATTAAGATTTACGATTGTGTTCAATCTCTACCGGTATGGGCTGCACCTGAGGTTTGACTGTACGCCATTGCAAAGAGGCAATTGGCGCCACCACGTACCGTTTGATCATCGAGACCACCCACTTCCAGTTGAGAGCAAAATGCAGAGCGGTCAACCATAAAACCAGATCTGCCGAGAGCGTGTGAAGCATGCGCCAGTCCTGGTTTTCCGGAACTGTGAGTCCCAGCACAGGCAACACTACCCGGGAAATCATCAACCCGCTGACCATCACGGCAATCATTGCCACCAGTAACAGAGCATCCACCACAAACTTGAGCCGTGAGATGTGGATAAGTTTGCAGAAGAAGGTTTTTAATACTCCGACCACCCAATCCCAGTGGAGAAACAGGTGGAGGATCAACGTTCCTGCCAGCGCTACCGAAAGCCACTCGTGAATCTCCAGACCGGTTAACTCGGGTTCCAGTGCCAGGAGGAAAGCCAAAAAAATTCCAGCATCGAGAAGAAAATTGATTTTGTTCATTCTTCGTCTCCAATCTCATCTGTAAATACAGGTCCATCTTACCGGCTGAAGATTTAAATTCGATGTAGAAACGGTTTAGATTTAAAAAATTCTAGATAAAAGTCCTCTAATCTGGGCGCTTTTTCCATTCAGATTTACCCTTCTGCAGCCCGGATTTCCAGCAACTGAATCAGCGGCTCCAGGAACAGGCGATTCATTCCCAACCCACGACGCTGTGCCATGCGGGTGGGGTCGGGTGTGATTTGCTGTCCATTCTGTTCCATCATCCCGGGAGGTGCGCCGGCTCCCATGCCCGCCTCCGGCGGCATCCCTCCCGGTCCTCCCATGGGCATACCGCCACCGCTTTGCGCGCGCTGGGCTACACGGGTGGCAATTTGTTCCTGAGTCAGCGTTCCATCTCCGCCAGTAGGTAGATTGAATTGAATACCGTACTGCTCCATCAAAGACCGTAAGTCATCCTGGGTAAGACTCAGCGCCTGAATTTGCTGGAGTTGTTCAGCGGTCAAGGATTCCTGAATCTGTTCATAAAGCGCCTGAATTTCTTCGGATGAAGCGGTATCGCTATTACTGAGTGACTTGACCGCTTTCCACAACGGGAGCAGGGTTTTGGCTTGCTCGGCAGTGACCGCCCACCCAGTACCTTCCAGTTTCAGAATACCCACCGCCAGGCGCGTTTCCAGCGGCATTTGAACGGGATCAGTGCTTCCTGCAGGTGCAGGTGTCTGTTCCGCGGCTGATTGAGCAGGAACAGAACTGCTTGCAGAACACGCACTCAAAGCAAAAGCCAACATCAGAATCAGGCTTAAGACTGTCAGATGCTCTGTTGCAAAGATAGGTTAGGAAGAGATACACCTAGCGGTGTATGTTGTAGACCAGTCCTTTGATAATCGGTTCTCGGTTTTGCAGGCTGCGTTTCCGCGAGCGGATGGCTTGCCCGAATTTGCGCTTGATGACCGAATTCACGGTTTCGGTCTTCCAGCGTTGACCATAGAGACCATCCAGGCGAGCCGCAGAGACAAGCTCGCTTCTTGCTCGTCGTTCAGGGGCCAGCAAATTTCCACCTCGCCGAACGGGTGGAATCAAGTCTTGAGGCCGGACAGTCCGACCATCGAACCCTGAATCGGCCAGCAAGACCCAAGCCCGACGTTTGGCAAACCGCCTGGCTTTGCGGCGCAGATAGCCCAGATAAGGGGCATCGCTACCTGGACCCCAGCCGGATTGCATCGCAAGGATGAATTGCGAGACAATTCCAACGGCATAAACGCCCTTCGCCCAGTGGCGATAGGCTTTTCCCGAACGGCTTTGGTAGTAAGAACTGGCCGGGCCGGGTGAGAAGCCGGTACTATCGGCAGCCACCCCTTCTTCTTCAGGCCGTCCGATTTCCTCGAGCAAGGTCTCGTTCATGCGCATCCAATCCGCTTTGCGTATCTTGGCGTAGGTACGTTGCAGGGTCGTATGATCGGGAACACGCGGTAATTCCAGCTCCTTACCAACCGCATCGCTTGCCAGCAGCCATTCTTCCATGTCGCGATAGCTGAGATTCAGGTAGAACATCAACAAAACACAGGCCCCCAACTGCGGCAACGTGAAGTGATGGGGACTCTTGGCATGTGAATACATCGGTAATGCTTGTTTGGCAAGCCGGTAGGCGATCCTCGCCACTCGGACGTATCTGCTTTCTCGTGTGGTCATACCGTATGTTTACCACATTTCAACCATGATTGCAACAGAGCAACTGTCAGATATTTTTTCCACATAATTCCTCCATTGAGAAAGTTATTCATGACGTAAAGCGACAATCGGATCCAGATCGGCGGCTTGCTTGGCGGGCAGGAAACCAAAGAAGACTCCCACCAACGCCGCAGAAAGGAATGAAATGCCAATCGAATAAGGCAGGACTACCGTGCGCATGCCCCCCAAACGTTCAAACAGATAGGCACCGCCCACACCTGCCAGAACCCCTAACAGCCCACCCACTAAACTGAGCAGTAATGCCTCCATGAGAAACTGGATTTGAATATCGCCCGGCGCCGCGCCGACCGCCTGACGCAAGCCGATTTCTTTCGTCCGCTCCGTCACGCTCACCAGCATAATGTTCATGATGCCAATCCCACCCACAATCAGCGAGACGCCTGCCACCCATGCCAGCAGAGTGCGGAAGGACTCGGTGGTGGATTCCTGTGTGGCGATGATGTCTGCTTGAGTACGGATAGTAAAGTCCAGCGAATCGGTAGTGACCTCATGCCGGTTTGCCAGCAGGTAGGTAATCTGTTCAATGACTTTATCCATATCGGCATGGGCATCTACCGAGACGATAATCTGGCGCACGCGGTCGCCCATGATACGGGCAAACTGTGCGGGCATGAACTTTTTGAAAACCAGGGTAATGGGTACATAAATCTGCTGGTCGAAATCCACCCCGGCAACCAGACCTTTCTCTGCCATAACGCCAATTACGGTTAATTTGATGGAATTGACCGTCACCGTCTGCCCGATGGGATCGGCTTCTCCAAACAGTTCCTCAGCAACCGTTTTACCCAACACCACTACTTTGGAGGCACGTTCCAGTTCGGTATCGTTGTAAAACCTGCCTTCCGCCACCCGTACATCACGAACGGTAGGGAAGTCCGGGGTTGCGCCAACCAGCATGACATCCTCTAATGAAGTATTCTCATACTTAACCGTCACGGCAGTTTGCTGTTCTACGGTGACACCCGCCACCCCCGAAATCCGCTCACGAATGGCTGTCATGTCGTCGTACACCAGGCCGCCGCGCATGGTCTGCGGCCCACCAGCAGGTCCGCCACGGCTGACCGCCGAGGAAATGAACACCAGATTACTCCCCAAACCATTAATGGCTTCGGATATGGTGGCTTCGGTACCTGCACTGATGGCTACCATGATAATCACCGCAGCAACACCGATGATGACCCCCAGCATGGTGAGGAACGAACGCAGTTTATTTGCCATCAAACTCTGCCAGGCAATCTTAAGCACCTCACTGAACATCATGATAGCCTCCCTTCCACCTGTGAAAGGCTCTGAGATTCCTGATGATGACCATTTTTGCGATCCGAAGCCAGTTTGCCGTCTCGAATCATCAGCACCCGCTGGGCATGGCGCGCCATGTCCGGCTCATGCGTGACCATCACAATCGTGCGCCCGCGCTGATTGAGAGTGGTGAGCAATTCGATAATCTCTTCGCTGGCATGGCTGTCCAGATTGCCGGTCGGTTCGTCTGCCAGAATGAGCAGGGGATCGTTGATCAGCGCCCGGGCAATCGCCACGCGCTGCTGCTGACCGCCAGATAACTGGTTGGGGTAATGGTGCGCGCGGTCTGCCAGTCCCACGCTTTCCAGAGAAGCCAGGGCTTTTTCCACACGTTCGGCATGGCTCAGACGTTCCTCCCGGCGGTACAGCAGGGGCAAGAGCACGTTTTCCAGCGCCGTCAAACGAGGCAGCAGATTGTAGGATTGAAAGACAAATCCCAGTTGCCGGCTGCGAATCTCCGCCAGTTGCGCGCGGTTGTACCCGCTGACATCTTCCCCCGCCAGAATGTACTGTCCTTCGGTTGGGCGGTCCAGGCAGGCAAGGATGTTCAGCAGGGTGCTCTTTCCCGAACCGCTCGGTCCCATGATGGCAACGAACTCGCCGGATTCGATGGTCAGGTCAATGCCATCCAGGGCTGTTACGCGGTTCTCGCCCGAGCCGTAAATCTTGACCAGTTGCACGGTCTGAATGATTGGCACCAACGTGTCCATCATTTTGTCTCCACTGTACCGGTTGTCACCACTTCACCCACCGACAAACCCTCCAGAATCTGGGCATAGGTGGCGTCTTTAATCCCTACGGTCACCACCCGCAAACGCGGTTTCCCGTCCGTCCCCACGACAAAAACGCCATAGGTGCCATCTCCCAGGTCGCGCAGGGCTTCTACTGGAATCAGAATGGCATTCTCAGCGCGGGCGGCGATGATATCTACAGCAGCGTTCAAGCCAGCCAGCAAGGGCTGATTCAGATTCATCTGACTCAGATCCAGCGCCACCACCCCTTTCAGCACCTTGTAACCGCCTTCAGAAACCAGACTGGGCGAAACCTGCTGAACCGTCCCCGGGAAGGTCAGGTCTGGCAGAGCATCGAAGACAACTTCCGCCGGGTAACCTACGGCCACCTTATCCATGTCGGTCTCATCCACGGCAAATTCCACCAGCGGATGGAGCAGGTCAATCAGGGTGATAAATGTCCCTGTTCCAACCGCATCTCCGGCTTCACCCGCCACCGAGAGCACCGTACCGGCAAAAGGCGCCCGCAGGATTGCCCCTTCATAGTTCTTTTTCGCCTGCTCATACGCCACCTGCGCATTCAGCACCTTGCTCTCGGCTTGCGCCAGGGTGGTTGGGTCTATCCCATTGTTGGCTTCCAATGTCGCCAGGGTAGCTTGAGCCTTCTCCAAATCGGCTTTAGCGATGACATACTCCGCCTGCGAGGCAGTGATTTCATAGTCATAGTAACCGGAGCAGTACCGATAATTGGCATACGCCTGATCCATGCTCTGCTTGGCAGGCAGTACCCGGGTAAGGTAATCCGCTCCGCTGGATTTGAGATCCTCGTAGCGTTCTTTGGCTTTGAGATAACTGTCGTAATAAGCCGTGGTGGTTTCCTCGGAGCAACGACTCTGTCCCGATTGTTTGAGCGATGCCTGAGCCGTCTGCAGGGCTTTCTCGGCAGTGGAAACTGCCAGACGGGCATTTGCCAGATTTTCTTCGCCGCTGGCTTTGAGGGTTTCCAGTTCCTGCTGAGCAAGCAAGAGCGTCACTTCGGCGGATTTCATCGCGGCTTCCAGCGAGGTGCGATCCGCCAGTTCTGCCAGCACCTGCCCTTCTTCCACCTGTTGACCCACCGAGACATACACCGCTCCCACCGTGCCGCTCACCGGGAAAGCCAGTTCGGCTGTCTTGCCTGCCGTCAGCGTGCCTGTGCCCGACGCTGAAACGACCAGGTTTCCCCGGCGTACCTGAGCCGTCTGCGTCCCGGTTGTGGTTGTAGCGGCGCTGGCGGTCTGCATGCGGGGCACCCACAGGGCAAAATATCCCCAGACTGCCAGCCCCAGTACCAACACAGCAACCCCACCTATTACCCATGACGGGATACGCTTTCCTTTTCCCTGACCAAACGTCTTCATTTTCATTCCCTTTCCTGAGTGCGTGGAATTTCGCCCTCATCATAGCCAAAAGGGATTTAGAAAGGATTTAGAAAAAATGAATTTATGGTATACAGAAAAAGGGAAAAACTTTTTTGAATTTAAAGCCCTTCTAAATCAAATTTAAATTTTTCTGTGATATCTTCGGGACTAACAGAAACCTACAAACAGGACAAAACCGCATGAGCAAGACCATTTTGATTGTGGATGACCAGTCGAGTGTAAGGCAATTGTTACAGGAATACCTGACCGAACAGGGCTATCGGGTGCTGACCACCACCGATGGACAGAGCGCCCTGTACATTGCCCGCCATGAAAACCCCGATCTGATTCTGCTGGATATCATGATGCCGCGCATGGACGGCTATCAATTCCTGCGGCAGTTCCGGCAGGAACGTCAGACTCCGGTCATCATCATCACCGCGCGGGAAGAGGAAACCGATGCCGTGCTGGGGCTGGATTTAGGCGCAGACGATTACATTATTAAGCCTTTTCGCATGCGGGAACTGGCGGCGCGCATCCGCGCCATTCTCCGCCGTGGAGAGGAACATCCTGACAAGCAGGAAATTCTGCGCGCCGGGGAGATTATTCTCGACGAAACCACCCACACCGTAACCGTCTCGGGCAAGCCCGTTTCCCTTACCCCCATTGAGTTTGACCTGCTGGCAACCTTGATGCGCTCGCCGGGCAGGGTATATACCCGCGCGGAACTGGTTGAAATCCTTGCCGACAGCGGCTTCGCCGGGATTGATACCACCCTCAACGTACATGTGCGCAACCTGCGCCTGAAAATTGAACCCGACCCCAAAAACCCGCGCTATATCGAGACAATTTTCGGCATTGGCTACCGCTTTCGCAAACCACAGGATTAAGTCGCCATGATGAAGTCGCTCTACTGGAAACTCTCTCTGGCAATCCTGCTGGCGGCATTCACCACCGCCGGATTATTTGCCGTATTCATGCGCGTGACCAATGCTGACCGGCTGATGCAATTCGTCATTGACCAGCAGCGCACCAAACTGGTGCAGGCATTGAGTGAATATTATCAGGCGCAAGGCTCTTGGGACAATATCCAAATACAATGGAAGGAAATCGAACGGCAAACTTTACCGGTAGAATGGCAACGTCCCTTGGATGACGAGGGAGGAACGCCACCCCCCCGTGAAACCTGGGAGCGGAGAGGTTTCTTCAGTCTGGCAGATTCTCAGGGGAAAGTGCTTGTCTCCGGCACTCCGGAATATCCACTGAATGAAACCTTAAATCAACAAGCCCTTAAAGATGGCTCACCGATTACCGTGAACGGAGAAACCGTCGGATTCCTGCTTTCGCCGCGGCGGCTAGTTAACCTGCGCCCGGAGGAAGCCCGTTTTCTCACCCGTGTCAATCAAGCCCTGGTAATTGGTGGAGCCGGCGCGTTGCTGATTGCCCTGATCATCGGGATATTTCTGGCACGTACACTCACCCGTCCCATCAAAGACCTGACGCTTGCGGCAACCCGAATGGCACAGGGGGAACTGGAACAGCAGGTGGAGGTGCGCTCCCAAGATGAAATTGGTCAACTGGCCCAAGCCTTTAACCTGATGAGCCAGCAAATTGCCCGCGCCAATCAACTGCGCCGCCAGATGACCGCCGACATCGCCCACGACCTGCGCACCCCGCTGACGGTCATCGCCGGATACATTGAATCCATGCGGGACGGCGTCCTTCAGCCCACCCCTCAGCGGTTAGACCTGATTTATCAGGAAATCGAGCGCCTGCAGAAGATGGTCAATGACCTGCGCATGCTCTCTCAAGCCGATGCGGGGGAACTCAACCTGCACCCTCAGCCCACGCAACCGCTGGCACTGCTCAAGCGTGCCGCGCATCTCTTCCAGCATCACGCCGAGCAAGCCGGCATCAACCTGAAAGTGGAAGCCAGCGAGACTCTTCCTGCGATTCTGGTGGACGAAGACCGCATGATGCAGGTGCTGGACAACCTCATCAGCAACGCTTTGCGCTACACCTCAGCAGGTGGAGAGATCACGTTGCGAGCCAAACAGGATGGCAAACAGGTGCGGTTACAGGTTGCCGACACCGGCACCGGCATTCCATCTGAGGAATTGCCGCGCATCTTCGAACGCTTTCACCGCGTGGACCCTTCCCGACACAGTGAAAGCGGCGGGAGCGGGCTGGGGCTTGCCATCGTACGGGCGCTGGTGGAAGCACAGGGCGGCAAGGTCAGCGCCGAGTCGGAATTGGGTAAAGGCACCACCATCACCACCGAATTTCCCGCTCTGGAATGAGCCTTAAGGCTGTGATATGATAAGCCGCAAACGCGTCGAGGTTTCACCATGGGCGAGATTGCGGCACTGCTGACATCGGTTTTGTGGGCTTTTTCATCCATCATCCATACCTTTGCAGGACGTAGAGTAGGTCCGGGCGTGTTGAACCGCGCCCGTTTACTCTTTGCAGTGATGTGGATTCTGCTGACCCACCGGATATTCCAGGGAACGTTTTTCCCTGTTCACGCCGCGCCGGAGCGCTGGTTCTGGCTGGGACTTTCCGGTGTGGTGGGGCTGGTACTGGGAGACTGGTTCCTGTTTTACGCTTACGTGACCATTGGTGCGCGCATGGGTACGCTGATCATGGCAAGCGTCCCCATGCTCAGCGCCATGCTTGCCTGGATTTTCCTTGGTGAAACGCTCACCCTCACGGAAATCCTTGGGATGATCCTGGTGGTTTCAGGTATCGCCATGGTCATCCTTGACCGCGTCAACGGGAACATCTCCCTGCCGCGGCGCACTTACTGGTTGGGGGTGCTGGCAGGGTTTGGCGGCGCGCTTGGACAGGCTGGTAACCTCATCCTTGCCAAACCCGGACTGGCAGATGGTTTCCCCTCCATCTCCGGTGTGGCAATCCGCATGGTCACCGCGGCAGTGGTACTTTGGGGACTGACCTTTTTGAAGAAAGAAGCGCGCCCCACGCTTGAGGCGCTCAAAGACCGCCGCGCTCTGGGATTAATCCTGCTGGGAAGCATGATCGGTCCGTTTGCCGGGGTGTGGCTTTCAATGGTGGCAATTCAAA
This sequence comes from Anaerolinea thermophila UNI-1, assembly GCF_000199675.1. GTDB lineage: Bacteria > Chloroflexota > Anaerolineae > Anaerolineales > Anaerolineaceae > Anaerolinea > Anaerolinea thermophila. The sequence goes on along the minus strand of NC_014960.1, from coordinate 859,480 downwards.
ATACGCTGGTGGGGATTGCCTCTACCCTGATGGCGCTCAGCCCGGTCATCCTGTTGCCCCTTTCGCGCTGGTTCTTCCACGAAACCATCTCCTGGCGCGCCATTATCGGAACACTCATCTGTATGGCAGGCACGGCGGCGTTATTTTTGTTATAATTCTCCCTCGTGCAGACACAGCCTTCGGAAATCGTCTTTTCTTCGACTCAGGAAGTGGTCGTGTACACCCGTCCGCGGGGAAACCCCACTGCCGACTGGCAGGAACTGGATCGCGGTCCGGGTATCTTTCGCATCCCTGCCGGTCATGAGGTGATGATTCGCCTGAAGAATATTGACAACGACGACCTCAAAACGCTGGTGCGCGAAACGGCAGAGTGCCCTGCCATCACCTTCCTGCACCTTGCCGAGAACCGCAAAATCACCGATGAGGGACTGCAAATTTTACAGGCTTTCCGCAACCTCTCCGGCTTGAATCTCAGTTCCTGCGACCTGACCGATCAGGGTTTGAAGGCACTGAGCGCGTTCCCGCGTTTATCTCACCTGAATTTATCCTTTTGCAACCGCCTGACCGATGCCGGGTTGAAACATCTGCGCGCCCTGCCCAATCTGACCTATCTGGATTTGCAGGGCTGTTTGAAAATCACTCACGGAGGCATTGCCCGTCTGGGCAAACGCGATTTGAATATTCACCGATGAACGATACTCCTATTCACCCTAACGATTATTCTTCTCTCGACCCCTTAGCCGAAACCCAACCCTCTCCCAGCCTCGACTACGACCCATTAGCGGCTTACCAGCCCATTCGGATTCCCAAAGAGGCTCGCCCCCGCCAAAAAGCCCGCCGCAGGAAATCCGGCGGATGCCTGGGATGTTTGGGGGTATTTGGCGTTTTCCTTGCGCTGATAATTGGAGCAATGGTGTTCTTTGCCTTCCTGCCGGGCAAAACCCGGGTGCTGATACTGGGTATTGACCTGAACAGCGACCGCGCTCCCGCGGGCAGTTTTCTGGGACGCAGTGACACCATCGTCATCCTGCAAGCCGACCCGCTCAAACCGCAGGTCAGCATGCTGTCCATCCCCCGCGATTTATGGGTCAACATTCCCGGGGTGGGCGAGAACCGCATTAACACTGCCCACTTCTTTGCCGAAGCCAATCAGGAAGGCACAGGCGCCCAAGCCACCATTCAGACCATCGAAACCAACTTTGGCATCCGCATTCCCTACTATGTGCGCCTGCGGTTTGAAGGCTTCTCCCAAATCGTAGATGCCATGGGCGGGGTTGATATTACCCTCGAAGAACCCATGGCTGGGCTGGATGCAGGCAGGCATCACCTCAACGGGAAGGAAGCCCTGGCTTTTGCGCGCAGTCGCAAAGGGGCAGATGACTTTTTCCGCATGCAACAGGGGCAACTGGTAGTCATGGCGGCGATGAAGAAAATGCTCAACCCCCTGACCTGGTGGCGCTTACCCGTGATTGTTCCAGCCTTTTTCAGCGCCGTGGATACCAACCTGCCCGTATGGCAAATGCCGCGCATCGGGCTGGCTGTTCTGCGGGTGGGCGTGGACAACCTGGATCACCGCACCATCACGCGGGAGATGGTCCAGCCATTCGTCACTGAAGGCGGAGCGCAGGTGCTTGGACCCCGCTGGGAAGTCATTCTTCCGCTGGTTCAGGAAATGTTTGGCATTCCCTGAACCAGTGTTTACAGATCAATCCTGTCCGCAACAAATCCGCGCCCAGGTCTGGTCATCCACCAGCGTGACCACGCGGAAGGACTCGGCATACAGCATTTCCTTGCCTTTTGCCCGCTCTGCCGCCCACTGACGAATTCGGTCGGCAGGATCCCAGTCGCCCATCTGGCTCTTGTGAGCGCGCAGGGCTTCGATTTTGATTTCAATCGTATCGGTAATGTCCACGTATAAATTGGCATGATCCCAGGTGGTGGCGTACACCTTGCGCACCTTGTGGGCTTTGAAGCCCTCTTCCTGCTCAATTTCCCGGAACAAATGCGGTTGTCCTGCGGCGGGGAAGACGGCTTCCAGCGCCGCCAGCGAAGCCGCGCGGTGATCGGGGTGGTTGATGTATTCTTCCCCTGCCCAAACCACCGTAGGATCGCCCGTCACGACCACCTCCGGACGGAAACGGCGGATTTCGCGCACCAGTTTTTTGCGCAGTTCCAGCGTGGGCTGTAACATGCCATCAGGTTCGCGCAGGAAGACAATTTCCTTCACGCCGGTAATCTCCGCCGCTTTGCGGGCTTCTTCCTCGCGAATGGCGGCGGCTTGCTCACGGGTCAAACTCAAATCGGCAATGCCAACATCGCCGCTGGTGCATAACACGTAACAAATGCGCGCACCGGCGCGCGCCCAGCGCGCCATCGTTCCCGCACAACTGAACTCAATATCATCGGGATGGGCAACAATTGCCATCACGCTTTCCGGTACATAAAACGCCGAACCAGCCATCTTGCTTCCATGCCTCCTGTTGTGAAACTGGCATCCATTCTACTCCGCTGAAAAAGAAAATGCAAACTGCAGGCTTTGACAGATTGGCGTTTCAGCAAGATGTTGAGTAAGATTAACTCCAGCGGGGATTTTTTCTCAAGGAAACTGCGATGTCTCTCTCCAGCAAATTTTTACGGGAACTGGTACGCGGACTCACCAGCGCGCTCAGCCTAGAAGAACTGGACAGCATCCTCCAGCAGGAACTGAAACGCTCGCTGGATGAGTTTACTCCCGGACGAACACCCCATGAGATTCTGGTCAGTTTGATTCTCACCGCCGAGCAGGAAGGCTGGTTACCCCTGCTCATCAGCGCCGTACGCCGCGCCCACCCCTATCACCCGGCGCTGGTAGAAATTTCCCGCCGTTTTGGGCTAGCTCCCACGGTGACCATTCAACACAGCGACAAAGCGCCCCGCCCGGCGTCCAGCCAGCGCCTGGAGAAAATTCTCCGCAACAACCTGCCCTTTCTCGACCCCGCCCGCTGGCGTGAACAGATGGTGCGCATCGAACAGCAGGTTTGCCGCATTGAAATGAACCTCAATCCGCGCGGCACTGGCTTCCTCATCGCTCCCGATTGGGTGATGACCGCCTATCATGTTGTCCAGGAAATCCATCAGGGATTAATCGCTCCCCAGCAGGTGCGGGTGCGCTTCCAGCATCTGCTCCCGCCGCATCAGGCAGTGCCTGCGGCGGGAGAGGAATTTGCCCTGGCAAAAGACTGGCTGGTGGACTGGAGTCCGCCCTCACCCGCTGAACTGGCTGACACAGAAGATACACTGCCAACCCCGCAGGAAATGGATTACGCCATCCTGCGGTTAGCAGAACCGGCAGGGCTTTTGCCGGTATCTTCTGCCCTGCCTTCTTCGCCGCCGCGCGGCTGGATGGGCTTGCCCGGCATCTTCCCCGCTGTGAACGAAGAGGATGCCCTCATCATTGTCCAGCATCCGCTGGGCGCGCCGCTGAAATTTGCTCTGGACACGCAGGGTATTCTGGGATGGAACGCCAACCGCACCCGTTTGCTGTACCGCACCAACACCCAGGCGGGCTCTTCCGGCTCTCCCTGCTTCACCCTGGACTGGCAACTGATTGCCCTGCATCAACGGCGGCTGAACAACGCCAATCAGGGCTGTTCTATGGAAAGCATTGTCCGCCTGATGCAGGAACATGGCATCTCCCTGCCCGAAAACCTTGATTGATTCTTGAGCCTGTCCTGCCTCAAAAACAGGATACAATAACAATGTTCCCATGGAGGTCAGGATGGACGAGTCCGCGCTTGAACGTTTATCAGCAGAACAACTTGCAGGGCTTTCGGATGAGCAGAAAGCCGTCTTCTGCACACTGACTCCCCAGGATCAGGATTTCTTCGCCCGCACCTTTTCGCCCAAAGACCTGCCCGGCGCGCTCACCCGCAAGGGCGAAATAATGAAACGTCACGCCGAAGAACGAGAACGTCTTGCCGCCATGCTGGAAGCCCTGCGTAAAGGTGCGCAGGAACATCAACCAGTAGAAGATGAAGCCGGAGGAACGCTGACCGCGCTTGCCGCAGGCGTGCTGGGGGTGGGCGCAGTTGCCGCTGTAGCCACCGATGGCTCGGCATCCTATCAGGGTGTGAAACCGGATGACTTTATCGCCCCCTTACAGGCAGAGTTCAACGGGCGCGGCAGTCTCATCACCTTCAGCGGAGACAACCAGAACCTCACTGGCACTATCAGCCTGATTACCAATGCCGGCGCCATTCCTGCGCTGACCATCACCCTGGCGCGCACCCCTTCCGGGTGCGATGTCAAAGTCAACGATCTCACCCGTCCGGGAATGCTCGAAATTGTCAAGCAGGGCGGGAAACGTTTGCTGGGACTGGCGGGCGCAGGGATTTCTCTTTTGCGGGGGGATGTGCGCGGTGTAGATGATTTATTTGACAAAGCCAGCCGCGCCCTCTCGGAAGGTGCCGGGCTGGCAGAAATCGCCGGGCATTTGCAGTTGAAAGAACGCGCCTGGAAAGTCATCCGCCAAACGGCAGAAGCGCTGGAAGCCGCCTACCTGAAGCAAAAAGAAGCCAAGCGCGCCGAACGCCTGGCACTGGAACGCGCCTGGGATGCTTACTATGCCTGTCCAACCTGCAGTGTCCCCTTTGGCGATGGGGATACCGAGTGCCGCGTGTGCGGTAGCGCCCGTCCAGCCCAACCCTCTCAACCCGACCCAAGAAGAAAGTAACCCGCATGGTATGCCTGTTTCTATTCCAAAACTTTCTCAATGGACAATTTTCTCAGGGAAGTGGAAAGTCTTCTGGTTAATCCTTTTGCTCGTCCCCTATTTGTTATATCTAAGTTTTGTTGTGATGAAAGGACAGGGACCGATTGACTATGAAACTTTCATGGATATTGGTAACCGCTTCCTTCAAGGCGTTGAAGTATACGGGGAAAACAGTTATTATCCCCTTCCGTATGTAATGATATTTGCATTCTTTGCCGCGCTTCCCCGCCCCATCAGCCAAATTCTCTGGCATCTCTTGCCTGTTATTGTCTCATTGTTAATTAGTGGATGGAATCCGCTTATCTTGCTTTATGCTCCTCTCTTTTCCCATTTCACCGGTGGACAAACTGCCCTGTTTGGTTTATTAGGGTTGTGGGGATATCGAAAAACCCCAGACCCTTCTCAAGCTAAGGGCGGAGTATGGCTGGCACTCACATTCTTGAAGCCGCAACTGGCAATTTTCCCTTTTGGGTATGCGCTCTGGACCTGGTGGAAAGAATGGCAGTCCAGTCGAAAGATTCCCCGTCAGGCATGGGCATGGCTCATCGCCTTCGTGGCAATCTACCTGCCGAGTTTCTTCGTCACACCAGACTGGCCCCTGCGATGGCTGGAGAATCCACGCCCACTTGCCGAACGCGCCATGTCTGGCTTCCTGCCCCGTACACTTCTATACTTCATATCATGGAAAACCATCTTCTACTGGCTGGTCTGGGGAATTCTGGCAGGAATGCTTTTCTGGCTTATCTGGCGTCTAAATGGGAAACGCATCTCCCTGGATCTTCTCGTGTTATGGGGATTTGTGATCAGCCCTCTGGTTCACGACTACGACTTGATTCAATTAATTCCCTTGCTGGAACCTCTCCTCGTATTACTGAGTGCACTCCTCGCTTCCATACCCGGCTTGTTAACCATCATTCTGGCATACGAGGTGGATAAAGCCTGGTACACATTTACCTTTATTGCACCCATCATCCTTGCAGGCTGGTTACTCTATCAAAATAAATTTCTCAGATTGAGGAAAAGTTCTCCTCACGGGGAAGCCGTGCGCTGAAAATTGCCCCGCCCTGTTCCCCAGAAGATGCGGGCACTGGCTGTTCCGGGCAGGTCGTACACCACCACGCCGGAATGTGCCGTCATTAAGACCACTTCCAGATCCGCATCGGAGTCCACATTGGCGAGAGTCGGCGCTGCCAGCGCGCCGTTCCAGTTGGCGTTAAACGGCGCTGGCAGAGATACCTCAAACAGCGGATTTCCATCGAACGAAACCCCATGCAGTTTGCCCGTGCGGTTCGAACCTTTTGCCGTCCACGAGGCAAACAGCACCTCGGCTTTGCCGTTGTTGTCCAGATCGGCAACCACTGGCTCGCTGGCAAAACGCAAAACCCCTTCCGCAGGCTGATAGACCTCAAAGGGCCAGTTGCCATGTTCGGTTTTATCCAGCCAGAAAGCATGCACCCGCCCGTCGTAAGAGGCAAAGAGGATTTCCCGGACGCCATCCCCATCCAGATCGGCTACCACGGGATTGGGTTCAGCGCTTTCGATGACGTTGTAATCCTCAGAAATGGGCGCGCCGGTATCCAGCGGATTGGTACGCCAATCCCACGCACCGGTACGGAAACGCGAGCGGTCAGCGTTGAAGATAAAAGGCGCGTAATAACGACTCAGATAAGGGGATTGAGAGCAATCGTACATGTTACCCACCGCCACAACCTCGCGAACCCCATCGCCGTTGACATCGGCAATGACAGCGGGACCATCGGCAAAATTGGCGCGGTAACTCTCCGACCGATTGCCATCACATGCCCCCCAACCGCGCTTTTCTACGGTTAAGTCTTCCCACACTCCCACTTTGCCCCAGCCTTTACCCGGATAATCCGTGGCACTGGCAGGCAGTTGATTGCCGCCGGCGTCATAGGCGTTGATGTAATGCACATCCGAAGGCACGACCACCTCAAGCGCGCTGTTGCCCGTCAGGTTGCCCGCCGACGCATTGGCGTTATACACCCCCCAGGCGTAACCGCTGTCGTTGCTCAACTGGGGCCAGTTGGCACGAATTTGTCCGCTGGATGAGAAAACCCAGGTGTTGACAGCACTTCCATACGCCCGGGTTGCCAGAATTTCCATGGTACTGCCGTTGCCGTCCAGATCGGCGACCAGCAGGCCCCGCCATTCGCTGGTGTGCGGCTTTTGATACCAACCCGGCTTGAACCTGCCCTGCAGGGTGTACACCGAAATCACCCCGCCGGAATGAGCAGTGATGATTTCCTGCGTGCCATCCCGATCCACATCGGCAACGGCAATCCCGGGCCAGGTACGCCCCACATTGCTCACCCCATCAAAGCCCTCGGTGACGTCATGCCCGGAGCGCGTCTTCCAGAGAATCGCGCCCGTTTCCCCATCGATTGCCCAGATGGAGTAAGCCGAGGCAACGATGTCCAGCCTGCCGTCCCCGTTGACATCCACTGCCGCGGGAGAAGAGTACCAGCCGGTTTCACACCACGAAGAATAGCATCCCAGGCGCTCAAACTTCAACACCGGTGCGGACACCCCCCGACTGACCAATGGAAGGTACAGGGTAGTTCCGCTCCCGGTTTGCCCCTGCGCCAACCCGGACAACCCCGCCAGCAGAAACACCGCCAGCGCCAGTGCCAGCCATTTCCGAAAACCACTCAGGTCTGGAATCATGTATCCGCCTCTTGAAGACCAATTCGGGAAAACTCCACCTTCACGCCTCGCAGGGCATCAAAGGTCAAATGGGTAGGCGGCAAACCATACGCCTGACGCACCCGCTCAAACAAACCCAGATAACTTTCCGCCACCCGCGCTTCCCAGCACAAACCCAACGAAAGGGCTATCTGATGGATTTGTTCGGCATTCTCCCCTTCAATTTCCACGAAATTACCGAAGGGCATTTCATCCAATACCACATGCACCCCGGCAAGTTGATAGGCAGTGCGGAACTTCTCATACAGGATGCTCACCCGGTATCCCAGGGCTTCCAGAAGATGACGCGCGGCTTCAAAATCGCTCACTTCCACCTCAATTTCCTGGCGGACGCTGACTTCCTGCCCCATCTTTGCCGCACCCTTGTACGTCAGGATCGAACGGCTATCCCGGCGCAAGCGCAACACCCGGCGCTCACGGGTCAGTGCACCATCGGGGGTATCGAACCGCAGGTTGACTTCATGCACGCGCGGCGCTTCCAGCACCGCCCCCGCCTGCTCCAATCGCTGGCGCACGCCTTCGAGCGAATGCACGGGGAATTTGGCTTCAATCTCTTGCTCGGATGAATTCATATTCTCTCCCGGAAATCCTTATCCTGCATATCCGAATGATATGAGCGTGTGTATTCATTGTATTTATTTTTTGACAAGATAATGAGAAATTTATCTGCGCAAGCGCAAAAACAGCGCAGGAAGAAAATCCAGGGCAAACCCGGCGTAGAACAATCCAGCGATCGACACCCCCAACGTAAAACCAAGATTCAAAAGCGCTTCTCCCGACCGGCTGAAGAAAAGAAGATCCGCCCAGTAAAGCCCTGTCCAGATCATCACTTCTAAAAAGGCTATACGAAACCAGCGGGGATTCCCCCACAAAGTCAACCCAGCCGCGCTCAACGCCAGCAACGCCCAAATCCCCCCTGTAACCATCAGGTATTCCCAACCCGGTTGAGCGCCATAACGGGCAAGCAAATCCCGATCTCTCCACGCCCAGAGGGCGCGCCCCAGCCCCATCCATGCCAGCGCAAGCAACACCAACGCCAGCACCAGGCGGTGAAAGCGCATCCCGCATCCCCCAGAAAGGGATACCTCTATCTCTTTATTCACGGCGTTTGGCTCCATTCCAGTTCCCATAAATGCACATGTCCGTCCGCACCATCGCTGGCGTTCCACAATTCTACCTGCAAAGCCGAAACTTCCAGGGGATTTTCCAGTGGAATGCTCACCGTGCGCGGGAGCGGGTCCTGGGGAATTTCCTGCTCCACCACATGAGGGGTATTCTCCCCTGCCTGCCAGAAACTCAACTTCACCTGACTGGGCGCCCCCCCAATACGCAGACTGACCTGCCCTATTACCTGAGGAACGGGAAACACCACCTTCAACGTCAGAGGGTTAATCCCTGCGGTACGAATCAGGGTGGAAGGATTGCGGTCAAAAATATGGGGCAGTTCGCCCATATCCAGGCGGGTATGAGAAATTGTCAGGGCCATCCCGTAGACTTCCACTGTTTCCTCAATTGGTTTGAGGCGCTCCGCCTGTTCTCGGGCAAGAATTTCTTCGAAATCAGGCACATATCTCAAGCGCACAAAATAAAACCCCGGCGAGCCATCAGGATAGTACAACTCATGTTCAATCTCAATCTCAGAAAAGTACTGGCGGGGCAGTTCACGGTATTCCTCAGCCGTCATCACAAATACCGTCTTTTCAGGGATGAACGGGCGGTAGGTTTCGGTATATGCCAGATAGGAATTGATTTCCACCGGCGGCGGGTCCTGCGGCAGGAAGAAACGCGCCAGCACATCTGTACCGTTTGCCCAAGTGGGGGTCAGCACCACCTTTAAGCCAGGTTCGTGCTTTAAGCGATTTTGAATCTCAGCAAACACCTGCCGCCCGCCGTACTGCAATCCATTCAGTCCGTAATCCTGGGTCCATAGTGCTGCATGGCTCAGCGCATCATTGAGCATGGCTACATTTGCCCACGCCAGAGCCAGGTAAAGGACCACCAGCAAGCCATTCCCCTTCACCAGAGCAGGGATATGCAAATCCTGCCAGTGATGTTCCCGCTTTAGCACTTCCAAAGTCTTTTCCAGTCCCAGCGCAGTAAACAGAGTCAAAGGAATCACCATACAAAGCACGCGGGTAATGCCTTCTCCCACCAGTACCGCCCCCAGCGGTCCCATGATCCACGCCAGGAACAGGGTTCTGGCACGTGCATCCCCGCGAATCATCCGCGCCAGCGCCCAGAGGAAGCCCAATACAGTGAAAGGTGCCAACAGACGCGGCAAATGCCCGTATCCTTTCATCACGTGGCGGATGATGTCGAAGCGCGGCTCTCCCCACCAGTAAGCCGGGCTGAGCAGGTTGAGGTAAATCTCTCCCGCACGGCGCAATTTCTCCACCAGGGATAAATCTGCCACCCAGTAAGACCCCAAAATGGTCAGGTGCTGGTTCAGTTCGGCGGGGTGGAGTACCAGAAACCGGACAAAAGGAATCAGCCACAAGATACCAAGTCCAGTACTGATGAGAGTAATGCGCGGGTTTTGCCAGTGCCTGCGCCAGTCAAGAATCACCAGCAACACCGCCAGCGTGGCAATGACCAGCCGCATGGGCGCATAGGAATAAAACGTAAGCGCGGCAAAAGTCACTGCCCAAGGCAGGGATAGCGGATGATTGGAAAGATAGAGCAGGTAAAAATACAGAAAAGCAGCAAAAAAGGTGGTTGCCAGAGCCGTCTCAAAGGCGGTACGGGAATGCAAAAACCACGCCGGGGTCAGCGAAAGCACCAGCACCGACAGCCATGGGAAACGGCTGGCAAAGATTTTCTGCAGAATCAACCCCACCGACAACGCGGCGATGAGGGTCATGAACACCGATGTGGCACGGGTAACCTCAACCGAACGGGGGAACAACAGGTTGGGGATGACCTGCAGGTACACCGAGAGACTCAGGTTATACTGCCCGCCGTTGGGAAAGTAAGGGGGCAGGAATTCCCCGGTATATCCGCGAAACCCGTCGCGAAGCAAATCAGCGGCGAGCATGGTTTGGATGGCTTCATCGGAGAAGAAGTACACCGGAAAATCTGACAGTGCGGTCAGGCGCACCGCCAGGTATAACGCCAGCGCCAGCCAGAAGGCAATTACAGGAAAAACAGCACGCCAGCGTGCCATCCCTGAAGGGGCATGGGACTCATGGCGTTCGAGAACCTCGCCCTTCTCCGAGCGGATTTCCACCACCAGATGCCCGGATTCTGTCAGTACCCGCACCCTCTTCGCCCCGTCGGGCAAAGACAGGTCGAATTCCATTGGAGATTGGCGGCGCAGGAACGGCATATAGGCTTCTTCAACGCGATGACTCAGGTACCCCAATCGCGCAGGTACAGAAAATCGTACCCTATTGTGCGGTTGCTCAGTTTGGCAATCGGCGGAAGCATGCGCTTAAATTGATTTTTCCGGACCCGTTCCACCACTGCATGGACGAAACGTGAATCGAAACCGGCTTCGATGCATTCCTGCGGGGTATAACGCTCATCAATGAGCAAGTAAAGCAGTTTATCCACCTCAGCATAGGTAAAGCCCAGTTCCCCTTCATCGGTTTGCCCTGCCCATAAATCGGCTGAGGGGGGTTTATCAATGACGACCTGAGGCACGCCCAGCGCGCGAGCCAGTTGGCGCACCTGCGTTTTGTAAAGGTCGCCAATGGGATTCAGCGCGCAGGCTGAGTCGCCGTACAGAGTGGTATAACCCAGCAGAATCTCTGTTTTGTTTCCCGTGCCAACAGCCAGCCCATTGAAGGCAACGGTCTGGTCGTAGAGGACAATCATGCGCATCCGCGCCATGATATTCCCCTTGCGCAGAGAATTCATCTCCGGAAAATGCTCAATGAGGGGGTCCACCATCGGGGTGATTTCAAAGGTATGTGACTGCACACCGGTAGCCTCGATAACCATCTGAGCATGCTCCAGTGATTCTGGAGAAGAGGTGCGATAGGGCAAACGCAATGCCAGCACATTTTGCGGTCCAAGCGCCTCAGCCGCCAGGAAACAGGATACCGCCGAGTCCAAACCACCGGAGAGGTTAATCACCGCGCGCTCAAAACCCATGCGGTGGATTTCACTGCGGATGAAACCGGTAAGGATGCGCCGCACCAGATCGGTGTTGATATTCAGGTTGACCTGTGTTTTCATGCCTTACCTCCCACTGAAATGGGTGCGATCGCTGACAATGCGGTTAAGTTCCCGCTGAACCAGCGCAGTGCGCTCGTCGCGCAGAAGCGGCAGGCGCGCGCGGGTGCGGTGCAGTTGATTGAGATCGATTTCCACTAGGGTCAGGGCTTCTTCAAACGCAGGGCCCTCGGCGAGCAAATCGCCATTGGGATCATAGAGCGCCGCCTGCCCCCAGAAGTTCAAGCCGTCTTCAAAACCCACGCGGTTGGTGTGCGCCACAAAACTGGTATACAAACTGGCATAGGCGCGCAGGATGTGATTGACCCAGCGGGAAGAATCCAGCACCTCTTTGCCGGTCACTCCCCTGCCGGGAGATGCCGACATGAAAATGAACAAATCTGCGCCATCCAGCCAGAGCAGATAAGGCGGTGAAGCATGCCAGAAATCTTCGCAGATGAGCATACCCACCCTGCCATAACTGGTATCAAATGCCTGAACCGTATCGCCCCAGGCAAAGAAGCGTCCTTCATCGAACAAGCCATACGTAGGCAGGTACACCTTGCGATGCACATGAAGTACCTTGCCGCGCGAGAGATATGCGGCGGCAATGTAGAAACGGTTGCGCACATCCTCTTCCACAAAACCAACCACAATATCCAGGCGCTGACTGGCTGCCAGCAAGGGCGCAAATACGGGGTCATCCACCCGCGGGCGGCAGGCAACCATGGGAGTCAGGTCCTGCAACACATAGCCTGTGAGAGAGAGTTCGGGGAAGACCACCAGATCCGCACCCCGCGAATTGGCTTCTTCAATAATCGCCAGATGCTTTTCCAGATTCTTCTGGACATTGCCCAGTACAGTATTAATTTGAGCCAGAGCAAGGCATAATTTCATACGTTTGCTTGTTTTCCTCTCGAATGACGATGCGCTGTAAAATGCAAAATGGTAAAACAGGATAAAAAGAGCAACTCCAACCCCAGATACACCCAGGTATCTATGCGGAAGTGATTCCAGACTGGTATAGGATCGGCACGAAATAACGAAGCCACCAGATTCACCAGCGTCAGCCATGCCAGCGCCAGGCTGGAAAGCCACCCTGAAGGGCGCGGAATCGGAATCAGGGCTTCCATGAGGGCATAAAAGACAATCAAACTGAGCGCTGCCAGCGGCTGAACAGGAACACGCCAGGTCATCCAGCCTGCCTCATCGGGCGCGGGTACACCCAGCCAGCCAGGCTGAGCGACCGCGCCGTAAGCGCAACCCGCCAGCCAGCACCCCAACCAGCAACTGACCGCCAGCGGGGGCAAAAGCGGATAAAGACGGTCTGACATGCGCAAATAAGACACACGGAACAGCAAAGACGCCACCCCAATTCCCAGGAGACCGCCAATCAGGGCTCCCGGCGCAGAAAGCCCTCCCAGCCAGAATTGCAAAATTTCTTCAGGGACTTCCCGAAAGTAAGCGAGGTTGATCAGCACATAGCCCAGGCGCGCCCCTATCAGCGCGCATAAAATGGTCAGAATGGCACCATCCAGCCACTGCAATTCGCGCTGACGGCTCACACGCCACAGCCCCAATCCTCCGCCAATCATGAGCAGGAAACTGAATTCGTTCACCCCACCTCGCCAGTATGGGTATAACAAAATCATACCACAATCCATCGGGCATACTTCACCGACAGACATCCATCACCCGGAATCGTGGACAATTTTCCATAAAAAAAGCGGCGCTCTCGCAAACCGGACGCGAGAACGCCGCCCCACGATATGAACAAAAGAGGAAGTTACTCGTACTTCAGCGCCATCACCGGTACCATGGTCGCTGCTCGCAATGCCGGGTACAATCCGGAGATTACCCCCACCAAGGTAGAAAACACCAGCGCGAACAGCGGTAACCATGGCGCAATATAAGTCGCCGGGCCAGGGGGTTCTCCGCCATACGGCATGGGATTGGACAAATAACTTGCCGCCAGCACATTGATGATCTGCGCTAAGCCCCATGCCAGCATCACCCCGCCAATGCCGCCAATTAAGCCAATCCCCCCCGCTTCTCCCAGAAAGATGCTCATCACATCGCGGTTGGTTGCGCCTACGGCTTTCATCAAACCAATTTCGCGGGTACGTTCCAGGATTGCCATGGTCATGGTATTGGCAATGCCAATGGCAGCCACCAGCAGGGCAATGGCGCCGATCCCGCCAAAGACAATTTGAATGATGGTGTAGAAATTGTTGACGCTCTGGACAAACTCCATTTGCGAGTATGCCTGATAGCCCAGATCGTTGATTTGTTTGGAAACCTCGGTGGTCTTCTTTGTATCGGTGGTTTTGACGTAAAACATATCGTACCCTTCTTTATTCCGATTAATCCGCTTTCCCGTCAACCACTCGTTCATCTGGGTCAGGTCGTCCATGCGCATGATCATGCCGTAGTCGGTTTCATCCATACGCTGTTTAATGATGCCTGCAATGCGTACCGAGTACACCCGCTCGGTCATGGTGCCGTCCTGGGAAAACTTCTGCACCACCAGTTTCAACTGCTTGCCAACAATTTCAGGCTGTTCCGGTTGAGGTTGTCCGGGGCGCCAGCGCGGGTCGTTGAATCCCTTTGCCAGAGATTCCCCCACCAGGGCTTCACCGCGTTTCAGTTCAGAAACACCTTCTTTCATCTGGTAATTGAACACGCTGAAATCTGGTGTATCGTACGCCATGATGAAGGGGTAGGTTTCCATCTTTCCCGCTACCAGGCGTGCACCGCCCCGCAGGGTATCCCGTGGAATAACCTGCGCCACCCCATCAATGGCAGAAATTTCTGCAATGGCTTGCGGGGTGAGCAGTTTGATTTGAGACTGTCCAGAACCACCCGAACTCCCTCCTCCAGGCATCACCACCATACCCTCGCCATATTTTGGGTAAACGGTGATGAGGGTCAGGTTACCCACCTGCGAGAACTGACGGGTGGCATTGCGCTGTAAGCCGCTGGCAAGCGCCACCAGCACCACCACCGCTGCCGTACCGATGACCACACCGATGGCGGTCAAGGCTACCCGCCCTTTTCGGCGTCCAAGGTTGTAAAAGACCAGTCCCAGATAATCCAGGAATCGCATGTCTCATCCTTCTTTCTTCACATGCGCCTCATCATGGGCCCTTGAGCGGCGCAGGAACGCTCTCATACTCCTGCACCGGCATTTCGCCTTGCGGAACTACCGGCTGGGGCGGCGCGCTGTCCAGCCCCAGCAGTCCACGTATAAAGCGCCATACTTTCTGCAGAAAAGTTTCCTGAACAGGTTGTACAGGAACTTCACCGCCTTCGGGAGGCATGCCGGGTTCAATGATGGGCGCACTTTCCTGCACCGTCACCGGGATGATTTGCTCGACCTGACGGGGCTGATTGAAGTCGTCGGTGTAATTCAACGCCACCTTGATCGTCATCTCGCCTGCCTGCATGGGGGTGAACGTGGTATCCAGCGTGTAAAAGCCGCCCGGGTCCAATGCTCCAACCAGCACGGTGTTATTCTGCAGTTCCGCACCTTCGGCGCTCACCGTCATATTCCCCAGCACCACGGTGGATTTTCCCAAATTGACCACCTGAATGGGCAGGACATTGGGTTGACCGGCAAACAGCGGACCGGGGTCGCGGTAAAAGTTGACTTCCAGCACCGGCAAACGGTAAATCAACAGGGTGATGATCTGGTCATCCACCAGGCGCATGCCCTTGGGATCGGTATACACGAAGGAAATTTTGAGCGTGTACGCCCCCGGATTGGCAGAGACATTCACCACCAGGTCTGAGGTGGTGCTGAGGGATGCCCCTGCCGGAACATCTCCCAAATACACCAGGTTAGACGATCCTACCGGCGCAAAGACGCTTAAATCGCCCCCGCCGCCGCTTAATCCACCGGGTTGAGGGGTGCCGCTAGGATCGGGCGAAACCCCGCCCCCCAGCACCAGAGTCACCGCCCGCGCATCGGCATTCCCCAGATTGCGAACATCCAGCGACAACTTGAAGAGAGAGCCCGGTTGAAGCGGATTGACATCCGTCTGGTACCCCGAAATGACCAGTTGCGGGCGCACCACCGGCGCCAGCGTGGGCGTTGGGGTAGGGGTCGGGGTATAGGCGGCGCGGTAGTAAATCTTCAACTGCAGGGTGATGGTGAAACGCTCGCTGTACTGCGTTCCATCCGGACCGGTGTAGGTGAGGTTAAGCGGAATTGTGCCCACGGGCTGCCCGGCAAGGTTGGAACTGACCAGAAAGCGCTGGGTGACGGTGCGGTCACCGCCTGCTGGTAATAAGCCAAGCGCTACAACACCGCCAGTTTCCTGAGGCAGGAAAGAATCGTTCACAAAAGACAGAATTAAATTACTGGCGTCCTGCGTGGCACTGATGTTCTTCAACTCCACAAACAGGTTAAAGGAATCGCCTACGGCAATGGTATCTTTGTCCAGATAATAGCCGTTAATCACCACCAGTGGACGATCCGTCACCGGCGCAGGGGTTTGAGCAAAAACTCCCCCAGCGGGCATGATCAACATCACCAACAAACTGCATAAGAGAATTAAGTGGAAACGTTTGGTCATGAGAGCACTCCATTCCAGAAATTTCAACTGACGTTCTTCTCATCTTCAGGAAGCGCGCTGGCTTTCTCAAAATCATCACGGGAGACCACCCTGCCATCCAGCAGGTAAATGGTATGGGTGGCAAAACGCAACATTCGCGGGTCGTGGGTGACCACCATCACCGTGCGCCCCTGCTGGTGCAGTTCGCTGAGCAACTGCATGATACTGTACCCGGTCACCGAGTCCAGATTGCCGGTAGGTTCATCGGCAAGGATGAGGCGGGGGTTATGCACCAGCGCGCGGGCAATGGCAACCCGCTGTTGCTGTCCGCCGGACATTTCCGTCGGGCGGTGTTTCACGTGTGTAGCAAGCCCAACCTGGGTCAGCAGGTCTTTCGCGCGTTTGAGGCGTTCACCGGTACGAATACCGCTGAAACGCATGGGAAAAGCCACGTTTTCCAGCGCCGTCATGCTGGGAACCAGGTTGAACTGCTGAAAGACAAAGCCCACCGTACTGCGCCGATACAGCGCCAGTGCGTTCTCATCCATAGCGCTCAGGTCTTTGCCATCCACCAGAATCTGCCCGCTGGTCGGGCGCTCCAAGCCCCCCAGCAGATACAGCAGGGTGCTTTTGCCCGAACCGGACGGTCCCATCACCACGGTGAACGAGCCGGCAGGGATGTCCATATCCACGCCAGCCAGAGCATGCACGCGCACCCGCCCCATGACGTAGGTCTTGCGCAATTGCCGAATGGAAATGGTTGCGCCGCTGGTCATAGGCTAAAACAGGAAGAACCCGCCGGTTTGCAAGCCGCTCAACTGCGCACCGATAAAACCGGGCAGTGCCTGCAACACCAGCAAGAGAATCACCGCAATCAGCACCGAAACCAGCGTCTTGCCGGTAGAAAGCCCGGACGTGCGCTTTGCCCCCAGCACCAGCAATACCACCTGCCAGACAAGGTACAAATCCACGAACGAAAGCAAAGAGGCAAGAAATACAGCGCCTCCACCTGTTTCGGTTTGAATGAAGCCGGAAAGCCCGGGGTTCTTAATGCTCTGATGAGCAGAAAGCACCGCGATCAAGTGCACAATCTCACGCACCGCCAGCGGCATAAGACTCCATCCCGCCACGCTGAACTCCGCAGAACGCGAGCCACGTCCTCCCGCCAGGGTGAGCGCCAGGTGCACCAGCGCCGCCAGAATGACCCACGAGAGCCACACTTTCACCACCGCCCCTACTGCCGGCAGGACGTAAATCAGCGCCGGAGAAGGGTTGGGCTGAGCGTTCTTCATGTACTCTTCCTGCATTGCCGGATCCCAGTACTGAAAGTCCGGGGGCGGTTCAATGGGCTTGGCGAGCAGTTCCTGCGTGCGGGTCGGCCCCGATACCAGCACATACACCAGCGAAACCACCGTGAGGAACAGCACAGGAAGAAGCCAGGTCGACACTTCGGTTTGGGCAATCTGGTCAAAGACCTGGCGGGGCCGCAGGAAGATGCGCCAAAGCCAGTCCCAATGCCAGCGTTTTTGTGAAGTTTCCACTACTTCAATTTCTTCGATATTGGACATACTGTAATCCTCTCTCCAAGCAGGGATACGGGGAGCGAAGTCCTGGACGTGTTATAAGACGAGTGTAACAATGAAAAGGTTCCCATGTCAATTCCTTTGAGGTCAAGATTTTGAAAAAGAATCCTGTCCCGGCAAGGCGGTACAGGATTTTGCCTTGCAGTTTGTCTCCCTTTAAATTGTTGTCTCTCCCCCTTAACCCGACGCCGGCAAGGTACGGGTTACTTGGTCACTACTGGCAGGAAGGACAGGTTGGTGACCAGCCAGCCGTACACACGCACATCGACATTACATACATTTCCGCCATTGGCTTGGGCTCTCAAAAAATGATTTGCCTGCACAATCAACCCGGGAGATTGGAAACTGAAACCGAACGTTTCCCGGTCCAGTTCTCTCAATTCAATACCATCTTCATTGTACGTTGTAGAACCTACAACATTGGAATCAAAAATATCTATATGCAGAATGCCTTTATCTGTTCCGCAGGTAGGGGAAGGCGTAATAAAGGCGTCCGTCACCAGCAGATAGTAACCTGTAGGCACATCCGAAAATGTCGTTCCCGCCGCATCATCGTAACAGGTGAGATTAAAAACATTACCCGGAGACACATTGGACTTCACGCAGTAAATCGGGAATCCCACATTTCCCAAAGCGGCTTGCCCTCTGGTTTGAAAACCAAAGAAAGCCAGCACCATGGCAATCATCAACGCAATGCCCACCAAAACCTGAATTCGCTTATTCATGTTTCCCTCCCCCCAAAAAAAATTATTCATTTACATAATAAATCTATTTTTAAATGTATTTCAATACCTCATCATCTCTTCTCTAACAAAAACTCTACGGCACAGGAAAGCCTGTGGTATACTCTCGGACGTGAAGGAGGACAGAAGCATCATGAGTCACAATGCCTTTGAAGAACTGCAATGGCGCGGGTTGATTTTTGATTACATGGAAGGTGTCCCGGAACTGCTGGCAAAAGAAAAAGTCACCGTGTATAACGGTTTTGACCCCACCGCCGACAGTTTACACGTGGGACACACCCTGCCGCTGATTGCGCTGGCGCGCCTTCAGCGCTTCGGACACACCCCCATCGCCGTTGCCGGCGGCGGCACCGGAATGATTGGCGATCCCAGCGGAAAATCCAGCGAGCGGCAACTGCTCTCCCGCGAGCAGATTGAATACAACGTATCGTGCATTCAAAAACAACTGGCGCACCTGCTGGACTTCGAGGTCAAGAGCAACCCCGCCCGTCTGGTCAACAACGCCGACTGGCTCTTAAAACTGAATCTGGTGGATTTCCTGCGCGATATTGGCAAGCACTTCACAGTCAATTACATGCTGGCAAAGGACTCGGTTAAAAGCCGTATTGACCGCGAGGAAGGCATTTCCTTCACCGAATTTTCCTACATGCTTCTGCAATCCTACGACTTCCTTCACCTGTACGATACCTTTGGATGCAAACTGCAAACCGGCGGGAGCGACCAATGGGGCAACATCACTGCCGGAGCTGAACTGATTCGGCGTGTGCGCGGCGGGCAGGCTTACGGGATGGTGTACCATCTCATCACCAAAGCCGACGGGACAAAATTTGGCAAAACCGAATCGGGTTCGGTATGGCTGGATCCAAACAAGACCTCGCCGTACCGCTTCTATCAATTCTGGCTGAACACCGACGACCGCGATGTGGTCAAGTACCTCAAGTACTTTACCTTCTTCACCCGTGAGGAAATTGCCGAACTGGAAGCCAGCCTGGCTGAGCGTCCGGAACAACGCGAACCGCACCGCGCACTTGCCCGCGCCATGACGCAGATGATTCACGGCGAGACCGCCCTGGCACGCGCCGAGCAAGCCAGCCAGGCGCTCTTTGGCGGCGAACTGGAAACCCTGACTGCCGCCGAAATCGCCGATATTTTCTCGGAAGTGCCTTCCTGCGAAGTGCCGCGCCATCAGTTGGAAGGGGAAGGCTACCCGCTGGTAGATTTGCTGGTGACCGCAGGCGTAGCCAAATCCAAAGGTGAAGCCCGGCGCAATATTCAGGAAGGGGGTATCTACGTCAACAATCGGCGGGTGGAAGACCTGAACCGCGCCGTCCACCTTCAGGATGCCCTGCAGGGTCAGTTTGTCGTCCTGCGGAAAGGGCGGAAAAACTACACCCTGGTTCGCCTGCTGGCGTAAGCCTTCTGTCCCTCCCATTTTCGGGAGGGATTTTGTTTGTACGAAAGCACAAAATTCAGTACAATAACACTACTCTATTTGTATGGAGTCAGACCCTCTTTCCTCACACCTGCCTGCCCTGAAGCGCGCGCTGGATGCCCGCGCCGGGCTGATTCAACCTCCCCATCGCTCTGCCCTTCGCCTGTTTGCCGGCTTTTATGAAGGCTGGAATGATCTGGTTGTGGATTTATACGGCAGTACGCTCCTGCTATGGAATTACGCTGATGATCCTGCCTGGCTCACCCCGGAAACCCAGCAATCCCTGATAAATTTTTACCGCCAACACCTGCCTTTTTTGCGCGCGGTATGGCTCAAGACCCGTCACGCCCTCGACCAGGAAGGGCGCACCGGCACTCTCATCTGGGGAGAACGTCCCGACCGGCGCATTCAGGAACACGGCATCTGGTACGCCATTGATTTGGGCATGCACCAGGACGCCAGTTTCTACCTGGATACCCGCAACCTGCGTCTGTGGCTCAAGGAACACGTCACTACCGAAACGGAAGTGCTCAACACCTTTGCCTACACGGGAAGTTTGGGTGTCGCCTGCCTGGCAGGTGGCGCGGCGCGTGTGGTTCAGGTGGACATTGACCGAAAGTTTCTTAACCTGGCAAAAGATTCTTACAGTCTGAATGGTCTGCCCATCATCAAAGGTGACTTTTTGCAGGAAGATTTCTTCCACGTTGCCGCACGCATGCGCCGCAACGGCTCGGAGTATGATATTGTCATCGTTGACCCGCCCTATTTCTCGCGCACGGCTGGCGGGGAAGTCAATCTGGTGGATGAGTGTGTGCGGGTCATCAACAAAGCCCGCCCGCTGGTTCGCCAGGGCGGCTGGCTGATTGCCGTCAACAATGCCCTCTTCCTGAGCGGAAAAGACTACTACAGCACACTGAAAGCGCTCTGCGCCGATGGTTACCTTGCCATCGAAGAATTGCTGGACGTACCCGAAGACATTACCGGCTACCCCAGTACACGGGTCAATCCGCCGCCAGTCGATCCCTCGCCGTTCAACCATCCCACCAAGATAGCCATCCTGCGGGTCATGCGGAAAAAAACTGCCCAATAATGCGGGCTGTACAAAAAGCATTTACCCCTTGACACTCTTCCTTTCCAAATTTATTATTCGATATCGTAATATTCGATGTGTTTTCATTTCCGTTCCACCCAACGGAAATCTCATCTTTTACAGAAGACAGGAAATAGTATGAAACGCACTCTGCTCACCCTTCTCATCATTGCTGTACTGAGCATTGCCGGTTATTTTGCCTTTACTGCATGGCAAAACAGCCGCACAATTGCCGCCACAAATTGGCAAACCACCACCGTCACCCGTGGTCCACTGGTCGCAGTCGTGGGTGCAACCGGAACCGTGCGCGCCAACCAAACCGCGGTGCTGGCATGGCAAACCAGCGGACGCATTGCCGAAATCAACGTCTCGGTAGGGGATGCAGTGCAAAAAGATCAGGTACTGGCGACTCTGGATGAAAAATCACTCTCACAGTCCATCATCCTTGCCAAAGCCGACCTGGTGACCGCCAAACGCAATCTGGAAAATTTGAAAGACTCTCAACTGGCACAAGCCCAGGCTTATCAGGCGCTGGTGGCTGCGCGCAAAGAACTGGAAGATGCTCAAAAGAACCGCGCCAGCAAGCAGTATTCACGAGCGCTCCCTGATACGATTGAGGTAGCACGCGCAAACCTGGCACTGGCAGAAGAAGAACTGAAGAAAGCCCAGGACACCTATGACATCTTCAAGGACCGTCCGGAAAGTGACCTGTTGCGCGCCCAGGCGTTGACGGCACTTAATGAAGCCCGCAAGAAGCGCGACCGCGCCAAAGCCAATCTGGAATACCTCACCGGCGGACCGGATGAACTGGAAATTGAACAAGCCGATGCGCGCCTGCGCCTGGCTGAAGCCAAACTGGCAGATGCCGAGCGCGAATGGGAGCGCGTGAAAGACGGTCCCGATCCGGACGACCTGATGGCGGCTGAAGCCCGGGTTGCCGCCATCGAAGCCACGCTGGAACTGGTCTCGCTCAAAGCGCCTTTTAATGGCACGGTGACCGAAGTGCGCAGTATGGTGGGAGACTCGGTCAACCCCGGAACGGTTTCCTTCCGTATTGACGACCTGTCCCGCCTGCTGGTGGACGTACAAATCACCGAGGTCGATATCAACCGCGTGCGGGTGGGGCAAAACGCTACCCTGACGTTCGACGCCATCCCCGGGAAGGAATATCATGGCAAAGTTACCCAGGTAGGCAGAGTCGGTACAAACGTACAGGGGGTGGTGAACTTCACCGTTACCCTGGAACTGACCGATGCTGATGAAGCCGTGCGCCCCGGGATGACCGCAGCCGTGAACATCGAAACCGACCGGCTGGAAAACGTCCTGCTGGTGCCGAATCGCGCGGTGCGCCTGCGCGAATCCAAGCGGGTAGTGTACAAACTGATCAACGGCATCCCCACGCCCTTCGAGGTGACGCTGGGATTGACCTCTGACACGTACAGCCAGGTGCTGAGCGGGGTGAGCGAAGGGGATGTGCTGGTGCTGAATCCGCCAGTGCAGTTCCAGGCAGGACCTCCGAGTGGACGAATGGGAAATTAACCGTATGAGCAGTGAATACGTCATTGAAGCCTTTGATTTAACCAAAATTTACCGCATGGGATCGGTGGAAGTGCGCGCGCTGGCAGGCGTAAGCCTGAAAATCCGCCGAGGCGAGATGGTCGCCATCATGGGACCTTCAGGATCGGGCAAATCCACGCTGATGAACGTGCTGGGATGCCTCGACCGCCCCACCAGCGGACGCTACCTGCTGGACGGAGAAGAAACCTCCAAACTCAGCGATGACCAGTTAGCCTCCATCCGCAACCGCAAGGTTGGGTTTGTGTTCCAGTCCTTCAACCTGCTTCCGCGGGTTACCGCACTGGGAAATGTGGAATTACCTCTGCGCTACGCCGGCGTAACCAAAGGGAGAAGCGAACGCGCCAAAGAAGCCCTCATCGCCGTAGGGCTGGCGGAACGTTTGTACCACCGCCCCAGCGAACTCTCCGGCGGACAACAGCAACGGGTTGCCATTGCCCGCGCACTGGTGAACAACCCTGCCATCCTCATGGCAGACGAACCCACCGGCAATCTGGACTCAAAATCGGGAAAAGAAATCATGGAACTGCTTATCCACCTCAACCGCGACCGCGGGGCTACGGTCATCATCGTCACCCATGATCCCAACGTTGCCGCACAAACTCAACGGGTCATCCGCCTGATGGATGGGCTGATTGTAGAGGATGGTGCGGTATGATCGTGCTTCAATCCATTATCGAAGCCCTGCAGAGTTTAACCGCCAACAAACTGCGTTCGGCGCTGACCATTCTGGGAATTGTCATTGGCGTGGCGGCGGTGATTGCCATGCTAGCAGTGGGCAACGGCGCGCAAGCCGCCATCACCGGCTCGATTTCCGGCATCGGCACCAACCTGCTGTTTGTCTTCACCGGCAACCTGGAAGGTAACATTCGCAACGCCAAACCGCTGACACTGGGCGATGTGGATGCCATTAAGGACGCCTTTCAGGCGCCGCACGTAGCGAATGCCGCCCCCGCCATTCAAGCCGACCGCGAGGTGTCTTTTGGCGGGGAACGCACCCGTCCAACGTTGATTGGCATCACCCCCGAGTATCTGGAAGTGCGCAATTTCAAGTTAAGCGAGGGCGAACCCATCAATGAAACTCACATTCTGGAACGCGCCTCGGTCGCCCTGATCGGCACGGAAGTTGCCGATAAACTGTTCGGGACGCGCGAAGGCATTACCGGACAGGTCATCCGCATTGAGGGACAGCCCTTCCGCATCCTGGGGGTGCTGGAATCCAAAGGTGGCGGCGCGTTTGGCAGTCAGGATAACGTGGTAATGGTGCCGTTCTCCACCGCGCAGGAACGCCTCATCCGGCGCTCGCGCGAGCGGGTGGACATCATCTTCGTGCAGGCGGTGGATGCCAACTCCGTCCCACTGGCGGCAGAGGAAGTAGCCCAAATCCTGCGCCAGCGCCACCGCACCGAAGTGGGCGCTGATGATTTCACCATCTTTACCCAGCAGGATTTCATCTCCACGGCGCGGCAAATCACCTCGGTGCTGACCATCTTCCTCGGGGGCATTGCCGCCATCTCCCTGCTGGTGGGGGGCATCGGCATCATGAACATCATGCTGGTCAGCGTCACCGAGCGCACCCGCGAGATCGGCTTGCGCAAGGCGCTGGGCGCGCGCAAGCGCGATATCCTCATTCAATTCCTCACCGAGTCCTCCCTGCTCTCGCTCATCGGCGGGCTGATCGGCATTGCCCTCGGCTGGCTGATTGCCTTTGTGGTAGGGCAGATTGCCGCCGCCAACAACACCGAACTGACCCCCGTGGTGGGCATCGATGCCATCCTGCTGGCAACGCTTTTCTCCACTGCGGTGGGCTTGTTCTTTGGGATTTACCCCGCCAGCCGCGCCGCCAACCTGGAGCCTGTTGAGGCTCTGAGGTACGAGTAGACTCATTTCTTTCTACACAAACCAGAAATTCGCCCCCTTCGGTAAAATGAAGGGGGTAAAATTTTAACAATACACACTTGAGCAGAAACAAAATGGATCTCGATTTATCAAAGTACCTTCATCTTACGACTCAATACACAAGTGCTTCACAAAGAGCAAGAGTCTTAACTGAAGTGTGGGTGGCAGAGAATTTTCTCTGCCTAACGTGTGATAGAAAAATATCTGCACTTCCAGCAAATACTCGCGCATGTGATTTTCAGTGTGAATCGTGTAATGAAAGATACCAACTGAAAAGCAGTTCAAAAAATTTATCTAATAGAATACTTGGAGCAGAATATCACACCACATTAACAACTGTGAGATTAGATAGGCATCCTTCTCTGATCCTGCTTCAATACAATAGAGATAATTTTTCCGTAGCAAATTTAAAAATTCTTCATGGTTCATGGATTACAGAAAATGTAGTGATTCCTCGTTCTCCCCTGCGTCCGCCTGCAAGAAGGGCGGGTTGGCAAGGCTGTATTATTGATCTACGCTCTATACCTGCTTCAGCATTTGTTGAGATTATCAAAGATGGACAAATTCTTCCCCAAGTTGTAATAAAAAATCATTGGCAAACTGCTCGAGCGATTTCAAGTTTTTCAAATAGCCAAAGAACATGGCTTAGTCTTGTATTGCATGTAGTAGATAATCTTCCTGCTAATTTCTCTCTTCAAGACATTTATAAATATGAGGAAAAATTCATTCAATATCATCCCAAAAATAAAAATATTCGGGCAAAAATTAGACAGCAACTTCAAATTGCAAGGGATTTAGGGTTAATAAAATTTCTAGAACCAGGTGTATACCAAAAAACAAAATAGCGGTGATTAATTTCTCTCACCGCTACTATTATTATTTTATTTCAATCTCTCTGATTATGTATATTCCAAAGAATGAAAAGTTTGTTGGTTCTCAATCATCCAGTTTCCTGCCACACAGCCACTTGACCATTTCGGGATTGCGGTGGTCGAAGAAACTGCTGGTTTTGGTGTCCAGCGTGGCAATGGCAGTCATGTCCTCTTCGCTCAACTCAAAATCAAACACATTGAAATTCTCCAGCATGCGCTCTTTGCGGATGGTCTTTGCCAGCGCAATGATGCCGCGCTGTACCAGCCAGCGCAGAATCACCTGCGCCACGGTCTTGTTGTGCTTTGCGGCAAGCGAAACCAGCAATTCATTCTGGAAGATGTTGTTCCTGCCCTCGGCAAAGGGCGCCCAGGCTTCCACCTGAACCCCGTTTTCCAGCAGGAACTTCTGCGTCTCGATTTGCTGGTGGAAGGGGTTGACCTCAATCTGATTGACCGCCGGCACCACTTCGTTGTTCATGATCAGATCCATGATGCGGTCAGGGTAAAAATTTGACACGCCAATCGCCCTGATTTTGCCCTGACGGTAGAGTTCCTCCATCGCCCGCCATTCACCATAGACATCGCCGTAGGGCTGATGAATCAGGTACAGATCCACATAATCCAACTGCAGACGGCGGAGAGAGTTTTCAAAGGCTCTTTTTGCGCCTTCATAACCATTGCGCTGAATCCAGAGTTTGGTGGTAATAAACAATTCCTCGCGGGGAACACCGCACTGCTTAATCGCCCTGCCCACCGCCTCTTCGTTTCGATAGGATGCCGCTGTGTCAATGTGCCGGTATCCCACCTCGATGGCATCCCGTACTGCTCGCTCGCACTCCACCGGGTCGGTGATTTGAAAGACCCCAAAGCCCAAAATGGGAATTTCCACGCCATTATTCAAAGTGACTTTGTTCATCATACCTCCACTTTTTATCCAATGATTTATTGCGGTGTAAGCAGGCGGGTGAAGGAAAGCGAGGCTAACAGCCATTTTCCGCCCTGTCTTACATACACTTCGGTCACTACAAAAGGATTGACCACCTCATTCCCGCCAACCACTGCGAGCAAACGAATTTTATTCAGCAGAATGGCGGTTGTGCGGCTGACAAACCTCACCGAGACTTCCTGAATTTCGGTTTCCTTATAGTGAATAGCACCGGTTTGGATGACCTCAAGTTCCTTTTCTCTGGTCAGGGTACCGCCCATGTGGACAAATACCGCCTTTTCATGGAAGAGGTTCTCCAGCGCCGGCAGATTGCGTTCCGCCATCCACTTCCATTTTTCACTGGAAAGTTGGATTAATTCCTGCTCCCGTTTTGTCATTTTTATTTTTCCTTTCCTGAGGAAAGCCCTTTGATGATAGATACTTGATACTTTATTTATACAACCTGGAGTCAACTCCAGGTCAAGAGCATGAGAAGTTTTTTCGAGAAATTCAGCAAAAAACTGTAAGAGGAAGCAAAAAACAGCGCCATCCACACAAAGAATCCAATAAGCCGAACCCTCTTAAAGATTGTTCGGCTTTTTCGTTACGGCAGTTTTACCCGGTCAGATTTTCTTAGAGTTTTCGGGCTTCTTCCTGAAGGGCAATATCTTCCGGCGTGACGGGTTCAATGGTCACGCCATGAGGCAAGGGTTTACCTTCAGCGTTTACATTGACGAATGTGATGAATCCCTTGACCACCGGACGATCGCTGGCGCTCATTTCTACAAAAGTAATCAGGCGGGATTTACCCGTCAAAATCACCTTGCCTTTAAAGGTGACGATTTCGCCGCGGCGCACCGGGCTGGTAAAACTCATCCCATGAATCTGCAGACAAACAATTTGTTCCGGTGGAACGACTTTTGCCGTTGCAATAAAACCGGCTTCCACAAACCATTCCGCAGTTCGTCCGGCATAGAGGGTGCCGTGATGATTCAAATCTTCGCTCTTGACAAGGTGCTGAGTGACGCTGACAATGGGCTCCATAAAAAATCCTTTTCCTGTCTGAATGATTGCATTGTACTACCGATGAAGACCTCTACGGATGATGTCAGACAGGTTGAAAATCATCCAATTTTCTGAAAACTTTCACCTTTCAAAGGGAAGAATGTAAACACTCCAGCACCTCAGGGAGAAGAACCTGAGTTGTTGCCAGCGCCTCGCCGCCATAGATGGTTTCGTTACCCTGCCAGTCTCCGAAAAAACCACCGGCTTCGCGGAAGATGGGCGGGAACGGCGCGCAATCCCACTCGTTCATGATGGGATCGAGCATCACTTCGGCTCTCCCAGTAGCAACCAGCAGATAGCCGTAGGCATCCCCCCAGCCGCCGCGGTGATAAGACACCGCCTGAATGCGCTGCCAGGCGGCATCTTTGCCGGTTTTCTGGAAATTGTAGGGGTCGGTGCTGGTCACCCAGGCTTCTGCCAGGCGGCTCGCCGTGGAGACACGCGCCCGCCGCCCGTTCCACCAGCATCCCTCGCCATCGGCGGCAGACAGCATCTCGTCCATAGCGGGGTAATAAGCCACTCCCACCTGCACCCTGCCTTCAATCTCCAAGCCCAACAGCACAGCGTACAGGGGAATGCCGCGCAGGAAGGATTTGGTGCCGTCAATCGGGTCAATGAACCAGCGGTGGGTAGCATCAGCGCTTCCCTGAACACCAAATTCCTCACCCACAATGGCATGATGAGGGAAGCGTTTTTCAATGCGTTGACGAATCAATTGCTCGGCGGCGCGGTCGGCAAGAGTCACGGGGGAAGAATCGGCTTTGAACTCCGCCTGAACACCCGTCTGAAAATACGCCAGGGTGGTTCGTCCTGCCAGATACGCCGTTTCCACAGCAAAATCGAGCAAATCGCGAAGGGAAGTGGTCATGAGAATTCTCCAGTCAGAAAGGTTTTTGATGATGATGATATCATAAGCAATTTCCTGAGAAAAAGCATTGCCAAATTCGTTTGTGAAGAGTACAATCGCTCAAGTTATGGACGGTTCTGGAAGTAGTTATTCCTTTGAGGAATTGCCTCGTGCAGAGGTTGTGTCACAATCTGGCTGGCAGGACAGGCAGGGGATGCAGGCGTTTTAGCGGATAGGGTTCCCTGCATAGCACAGCCAACGATTGGAGCGCATCGCCTCTGGCGGGGCGCTCCAATCCTTTAAAAGCGGAGGTGATGCAAAATGACCCTATCCACGCGTTCCTTTTCCATGGGAACCGGCTCAGAACGCCGCTTTGGGGTTGCGGACGTACTTGTTCTGTTCGGACTTGCCGCGCTCCTCTATGCGGGAATACGCCTTGCCCTGAACGCCCCTCCTGCTGTCCGCGAACCTGTTATTTCGCTTCAACCACAGGTACTACCATGGTATGCTCTGCGCTCGGTCAGCCGAATGTTTGCGGCTTACCTGCTTTCGATGGCTTTCACCCTAATCTATGGACGGGTAGCCGCATACAACCGCCGCGCCGAGCAGGTGCTGATTCCTTTACTGGATGTGTTGCAATCAGTACCCATCCTGTCTTTCCTGCCGGTCGTTCTGCTGGGGTTGCGGGCAATTCTTCCCGAAGGTTTAGCAGCCGAACTTTCTTCCGTTGTATTGATATTTACCAGTCAGGTGTGGAACCTCACCTTTGCCTGGTATCAGTCCCTGCGTACCATTCCCAAAGAACTGCGCGAAGCCAGCGCCATCTTCCGCCTGAACACCTGGTTTCAATTCAAGACGCTGGAATTGCCCTTTGCTGCCATTGCTCTGGTCTGGAACAGCATGATGTCCTGGGCAGGGGGATGGTTTTTCCTGATGGCAGCAGAAATTTTCACCGTCGGCGAACAGGATTACCGTCTGCCCGGCTTGGGAGCATACCTGCATGAAGCCGCCAATCAGGGCAATATCCCGGCAATTTTCTGGGGAGTGCTCGCTCTCATTTTGACCATTATCATTCTCGATCAACTGGTGTGGCGCCCTCTGATGGCATGGACAGAGCGCTTTAAACTGGAAATGGTGGAAAACGACAACCCGCCTACCTCGTGGTTTTACAATCTGATCGGGCACTCACGAATTATCCACTGGCTTAATCAGAGGATTTTCACCCCCATCAATGAAGCAATAGATGCCCGCATGGCACGCTGGCTGAACCCTCCATTGCTCAGACCTGCCCATAGCAGGAAAATTCCTTGGGGAGAAATTGTTCTGGGGCTGGTATGTATCGGAGTGGTGCTGTACTGGGGCGCCCAGGCTTTACGTTTACTTTTCAATCTTTCCCTGTCTTCCTGGAGTGCTATTGCCCTTGGCATAGGGGCAACTTTTCTGCGGGTGCTGATTTCACTGCTCATTGCTCTGGCATGGACCATTCCTGTAGGGGTAGCCATTGGCACGAATCCGCGGCTGGCAAGTCTTTTTCAGCCGCTGGTGCAGGTAGTTGCATCCGTGCCAGCAACGGCAATTTTCCCCATCTTTGTGCTTTTGCTCATTCAATTACCCGGCGGGATTAACCTCTCTGCTATTTTGCTGATGCTTATGGGCACGCAATGGTATCTGCTGTTCAACGTGATTGCCGGGGCGAGCGCCATTCCTCAGGACTTGCGTTATACTGCCCGACTCATTCACCTCAGTAAGTGGCAGCAGTGGCGCACCCTCATTCTGCCGGCGCTATTCCCCTACCTGGTAACCGGAATGATTACAGCCTCCGGCGGAGCCTGGAACGCCAGCATCGTTTCCGAATACGTCACCTTTGGTGGAAAAATTGTAAATACGGTGGGGATTGGCGCCTTGATCACCCAATCCACCGCTCAGGGAGACTACAGTTTGTTGCTGGCATCTACCCTTGCCATGGTAGTGACCGTTGTCCTGATCAACCGCCTCTTCTGGCGGCGCATGTATTTGCTGGCTGAAGAACGTTATCGCATGGAGTGAGAGACTATGAACCTGAATCCGCAAATTCCTCTGGTTGAATTGAAAAACGTGCAACAGGTATATGGCAGTGGCGCGCGCCGCTTTACCGCCATTCAGGATGTCAACCTCATCATTCGCGAAGGCGAATTTGTCGCTCTTCTGGGACCTTCGGGATGCGGCAAAAGCACCTTACTGCGTATTATTACCGGTCTGCAATCGCCCACCAGTGGGCAAGTACTGTATCGCGGGACACCTCTCCACGATGTCAATCCGTATGCCACCATTGTATTTCAAACGTTTGCTTTATTTCCATGGCTCACGGTTTTTGAAAATGTGGATTTAGCCCTCAAGGTGCGCGGTGTTGCCGCTGAAGTGCGTAAAAACCGTGCCCTGGAATTGCTGGATAAGGTCGGTCTGGACGGATTTGAGACGGCATATCCGCGGGAACTATCCGGGGGAATGCGTCAGAAGGTAGGGTTTGCCCGCGCCATCGCCGTTGAGCCGGAACTGCTTTGCCTGGATGAGCCTTTCTCTGCACTGGACCTGTTAAGTGCCGAATCGCTGCGAGGGGAATTGATGGAACTCTGGCTGAGCGGCGCTATTCCAACCCGGGCGATTTTGATGGTTACCCACAACATTGAAGAAGCGGTATTCATGGCAGACCGGGTGATTCTGATGGATAAAGAACCCGGGCGGGTGGTAGGCTCACTGGACATCACCCTTCCCCATCCCCGCCAGCGGAAGTCTCCAGCATTTCAGGCCGTGGTGGATCAGGTCTATGCCGCGCTTGCTGGACAAACTCAGCCGGAAGTCATCGAACTGGGAAGTGCCCCAGGCGAACCCGGCACCACCCGCCGACTGCCGCAAGTGCGCATCAACGAATTGACGGGTTTGCTGGAACATCTTGTTGAACTTCCGGGAAAGCGCGAGGATATTTATCGTCTGGCTGAGCCACTAGGTGCGGACTCAGATCACCTGCTGGAATTGCTTGAAGCAGAAGAACTGCTGGGATTTGTGCGTGTGCAACAGGGCGATGTGCTTCTTACCGATTTAGGCGAGACTTTCGCTGAAGCCCGCATCCTTGCCCGTAAGGAAATTTTCGCCACGCGCATTCGCCGCCTGCCTATCTTCCGCTGGTTGCTGAGCATGCTCCGTGCGGCAGATCAGCAACGCCTGGAATGGGATGTGGTTCAAGCCGCACTGGAACTGGAATTTCCGCCGGACGAAGCCGAACACCAACTGGATACCATCGTGGATTGGGGACGTTACGCCGAGGTGCTGGCTTACGATGATAAAGAAGGAATGATCTACCTGGAAGCAGAAGTGGTGGTGGAGCGCTAAACGGTTTTTCAGGAAATGCATCAGCCCCCTCTGGTGTCGAGGGGGCTGATATGATATTGAAGCCTGGCTTACTTCACCGTAATGGTGATGGGCAGGGTGCAGAGGGTCTTGTTGCCAGCAACAATTGCCCAGGTGGCGCTGTACGTCCCGGCTTTGTCGGGTGCCAGCATATCCACAATAATGTTGACGGTCTCACCATTGCGCACGGTGGCTTTGAAGTCGTAGATAGACTTCTTATGCATGGAAGTTCCACTGACGAATTTGTAATCCACCGAATGCTGTTCCCAATCCTTGCCGCTGGTGTTCTTCACCTGCCAGATGGCGTCAAAGTCCTCACGGGGTTTCAGCGTCTTGGTCGGACTGGTGCTGATGATCTGGCACACTGTGCCACTCGGCGGGGGCGGGGTGGGCGAAACCACCGTGCCACTGGATACATTGCGGAAAGCATTGTAAGCATATTGCTTCTCCGGGCTGTCCAGCCGAATGGTGATCCAATCCACCCCCTTAACCTTTTCGGGCAGGGTTACGGTGAACTTGAACGAACCGCCACTGCCGGAATTAATCTTATCCACCACCACGTAGTCCTTGAAGAAGGTTTTGAAAGGGCCCACCCGTACCGTAAAGGTCTGGTTGGCAGGGAAGCGATAGGCTTGCACCGTCACGGCTTTATCCTTCTCAACAGCGATAATCTCGATGTAGGGTTTCCCGCTGGTACTCTGGGTGGGTTGAGCAGTGGGCGTGGCGGTCTTATTATCAAACCAGTTGTAACTGTAGTAACCCGAAGCGCTGTCAATGCGCAGGGCAATGCGACTTAGCCCTTTGAGGCTTTGCGGAATGTTGAAGGTGGCTTCAAACGTGCCATCTGCGCCGGACTTCGCCGTGCCTACCACTGTGCCACCAATAGCGTAGTTGCCCATTTTATCCATACGGGCGGTAAACTCGGTGTTCTTGGGCAGGTTCTTTGCCTTAATTTTGACCCACTCATCCACTTTCACTTCCAGAATGGTAATGGTGGGAACACCATCTGCCCGCACAGTTGGGGCAAAGGCAGTGAGCATGAGCATGGTTAGCAAGAGTGTGCTCACCAGAAACGATAAGAGTTTTTTCGATTGTGCCAACATACATCCTCCTGTAGGGGTTTTCCCGGAATATTCCATTGGGTTGTTACTCTTTTCTCATAACGAATCCACGACTGAAAAGTTCCAAAACTCTTAAACTAAAAATTTAAAACTTTTTTCCCGTTCATTCGTATACAATGCAGATGAGTGCCTCCTCTTCAGAAGGATGGTGTTATGAAAAGGAAGTCGGTTCTCATCATCGGCGCGGGGATTGCCGGGTTATCAGCGGGTATTTACGCGCAAATGAACGGTTATTCGTCGCACATTCTGGAAATGCACACCATGGCAGGCGGGCTATGTACAGCATGGAAACGCAAGGGCTATACCATTGACGGGTGCACCCACTGGCTGACGGGATCCAATCCCCGAGATCCCATGTACACCTGGTGGCAGGAAATCGGGCTGGTACAGGGAAGAACCTTCATAGACTTTGACACCTTTGCGGTCATCGAAGATGAGGGCGGACGGGCATTCCACATGTACACCGATGTAGAACGCCTCGAGCGCCACATGCTCGACCTGTTTCCGCAGGACACTCAGGCGGTGAAAGAGTTTATCCAGGGCGTGCGTCTGGCACTGGAGATGCCCACGCCCGACAGCCGAAAAAAGGGCGTTTCGGCTCTGCTTGACGGAATCCGCTCTGGCTTCTGGATGCTGACTCATTTGGGCGGATTATGAAAATTCATGAGCATGAGCATCGCCGATTTTGCTCAAAAGTGCACCGATCCGCTTTTGCGAGAGGCTTTTCTGGAAATCTGGCCCCCCGAATTTGCCTTGTTCTTCCTGACCTTCACCTTTGCCTACCTGCACAAGAAGAATGCCGGTTATCCATTGGGCGGGTCGCTTCCCATGATTCAAGCCGTTGAACAGCGTTACCGCGCTCTGGGGGGGAGACATCGAATTTGGGGCAAAAGTGGAAAAGATTTTCGTCGAAGACGGCAAAGCCGTGGGCGTCCGTCTGGTAGACGGTATCGAGAGGCACGCCGATATCGTCATTTCTGCCGCCGATGGTTACTCTACCCTGTTCCACATGCTGGGCGATGCCTACGTGGATGAGACCTTCCGACGTTATTACCGCGAACTTAAGACCTTCCCCGCACTGATTCTGGTCGGGGTGGGTATCAAACGCACCTTTGAACAGGAACCTCAGAGCGTTTTGGGGATCAATTATGTCCTGCAACCGCGCCTGAAAATCGGCGAGAAGGAGCGGCGGCGAATCGGCGTCCACCCCTATCACCATGACCCCACCATGGCACCTCCCGGAAAGACCACCCTGATTGTCATTCTGGACTCGGATTACGACTACTGGAAAGCCCTTGCCGAAGATCCACAAGCCTACGAGAAAGAAAAAGAAGCCGTGAAACATGGGGTGATTCAGGCGCTGGAACAGCGCTGACGGGGAATTGCCGCCGATATTGAAATGGTGGATGTAGCCACCCCCCTGACCTTTCAGCGCTACACTGGCAACTGGCGCGGCAGTTTCGAAGGCTGGCTGATGACCCCTAAAGAAGGTTTTTTACGCATGAAGAAAACCCTGACCACGGTAAAGAACTTCTACATGGTAGGGCAATGGGTACAGCCCGGCGGCGGTTTGCCTTCCGGGGTCAGCACTGCCCGCGAGGTGATCGCACAAATTTGCCGTGAGGATGGCAAGCGCTTCCAAACCTTCACCGATTAAGAAAAAAGCCCCTCAAGCGACGAAACTTGAGGGGCATGATTTTGTTAGAAAAAGTTATGCAGAAGCCAGCGTACCCAGCGCATCGGGGGTGCGTGTCAGGCGGATTTCACTCTCGCGCGCCAGTTCGATGATATGGTGCATTACCGTATTGGAAACCGAGCGCACCAGTTCACGATCTTCAGGATCCCCGTGAAAGTAAAGAGGCGCACCCGCGGTCATGGCATACGGTCCCCGCAGGTACCAGCGTCCATACTCCACCTGCCCCTTAACCGTCGAGCGCACCGTGTGGACACGCGACTTATCCAGATGGATTCCCACCGGAATTACCGGTGCGCCGCTGGCTAAGGCAATGCGGGCAACCCCCGTTTTGGGTTTGCAAAAGCCACCCTCTTCTGGACTCAAAGCACCTTCGGGAAAGATGATGATGTTATAGCCCTTCTCCAGATACTCCAGCGCGCGGTCAATAGCTTGCTGACCTTCTCCCGCCTTCACCGGAATGTGTCCGGCACGGCGCAAATACGTCCCCAGAACCTGCACCTGAAAGAGCAGATTGTTGATGAGAATAAAGGATTGTTCGCCCACCATGGCGGCGACAAAGAATGGGTCGGTGGTGGTAGGATGGTTGGGAGCGAAAATTTTGGCTCCACGAGGGAGAGCAGAACGCCGCTCGACATCCAGATCAAGCATCACGTTGGAATACGTCTTTACGACAGGTTTGGAAGCCCAGTAGAGTAATTTTTCAGAAACCATTTTCAAATCAACTTTCCAGTGGCGTGACAAAATTTTTTCACCGATGTCCCCAGCATATCAGACCCAACACGCCAGCGGAACTGCTCCGGGACACATCCTGTTTGAAACCGGTCATATAAAATTGAAACTGCAGTGGGGAAAAGAGTATGACCTGAGGTTTCATGAAGTATAACCCACGATACCCCGCCAGGATACGGCAATCACTTTACAGGATTGCAAGGTCAGGAAAAAATTCCCGACCTGTTATCTATTGACATCTGCTGGAACTGCAATATACTTAAATACATGAACAATAATTCATATATTCCAACCGCAAACCTTTCCGGTTTGCGCTGTGAAGATAACAGCCTGCATGAAGAAGCCATCCATCAGGCACAAGCCAACCTGATAGATGGGCTGACCGCTACCCGTTTAGCCGCGGCGTTTCAGGCACTCTCAGACCCTACCCGCGTGCGCCTGATCTCCGCCCTGCTGGAGCAGGAACTGTGCGTCCACGACCTGGCGGCTGTACTGGGGATGAGTCAGAGTGCCACCTCCCATCAGTTGCGGGTACTGCGCGCATTGGGGCTGGTACGAACCCGTAAAGAAGGGCGCATTGTGTATTATGCGCTGGACGATGAACACATTCGGGAACTGTTTCAACGCGGTTTGGAGCATATCCGCCATCAACAAAACTTTCAACTTCCATAGGAGAGGAGCCTCACATCGTATGCAAAAAACTTTTCTCATCGAAGGCATGGACTGCGCTGATTGCGCCCGCCATGTGGAAGAAGGCGTTCAGAAATTGCCCGGCGTACAGTTCGCGCGGGTGGATTTTGCCACTGCCCAACTGGTTCTGGAAGGCGAGGTTGATGAAGCCTCACTGCAACAGCGGGTGCAGGCGCTGGGCTACCGCCTGAAGGATGAGCAAACGCCCATACCAGAAAAGGCAGAATCCTTCTGGCTGGGTTTGGGACGCTATCTGCTTTCCGAAGGCGAAACCCGCCTGGCTCTGCTGGGCGGGGCTTTCCTGCTCATCTCGGCGGGACTGCGTTTCTTTGCAGGGATGTCAAACCTCGCTCTGGGTCTTCAACTTGTTGCGCTGGGGCTAGCGGGCTATCCCATAGCCCGCAGTGCGCTGGCAAATTTATTCATCAATCGTTCCATCAGCATCAACCTGCTGATGACGCTCGCCGCCATTGGCGCGGTAATCATTGGGGAAAGCGGAGAAGCGGCAACCCTCATCTTCCTGTTTGCGCTGGCAGAAGCGCTGGAAGGCTACTCCACCGACCGCGCCCGCCGTACGCTGAGCGGACTGCAGAACCTCACCCCCACCCACGCCCTGCGCCTGGACAACGACGGGGAACATTGGGTTCCAGTGCAATCCCTTTTGCCTGGCGACCGGGTTCGCGTGCGCCCCGGCGAGCGTATTCCCGCCGATGGTGTGGTACACAGCGGTGCATCGGACGTCAACCAGGCGCCCATTACAGGGGAGAGTTTGCCCGTCTTAAAACAACCCGGCGATGCCGTCTTTGCCGGCACGGTCAACGGCAACGGCGCACTGGACATTCAGGTTACCCGATTGGCAAAAGACAGCACCCTGGCGCGCATCGTGCAGATGGTCACCGAAGCCCAGGGACGGCGCGCCCGACTGCAACGCTGGATAGACCGTTTCGCCGCGGTGTACACCCCTGCAGTGGTAGGCATTGCTTTTCTGGTGGCGGTCATTCCCCCGCTCTTTTTCCATCAGCCCTTCTGGAACACCCCGGAAGGTCATGGCTGGCTGTACCGCGCGCTGGCGTTGCTGGTCATTGCCTGCCCGTGTGCGCTGGTCATCAGCGCGCCGGTGACCATTTTGAGCGGGCTGACTGCCGCCGCGCGTCAGGGCGTGTTGATTAAAGGCGGGGTGTATCTGGAAACGCTTGCCCAGGTCAAACGGGTTGCCTTTGACAAAACCGGCACGCTCACCCTGGGGAAGCCGGTGCTGACCGACCACCGCGCGGTGGACTGCCCCGGATGTGAAGACCGCTCCGCCTGCCCCGCCTGCCGGGATGTGCTGGCACTGGCGGCGGCGCTGGAGCGCGCCAGCGCGCATCCGCTGGCGCATGCGGTGGTCTCCGCCTCGCAGGCGCAAGGGGTACATCAACGATATCCCACCGCTCAGAATCTCACCACCCTTAATGGGGGTGGTATTCAGGGCTGGATTGAGCAGGATGTGGTCACTCTGGGCAGTCATATGCTGTTTGAAAAACAATTCCCGCACAGCGCGGAACTCTGCGCGCAGGTGAAAACCCTCGAGCAGACCGGCGAAACCACCATGTTGCTTTCGCAAAATGGGGAAGTGCGCGGTTATCTGGCTGTCGCCGATGAGATCCGCCCGGAAAGCCGTCAGGTGGTGGACGACCTGCACCGCCTGGGTATTCGCACCGTCATTCTCACCGGCGATCACCCGGCAGCGGCACAGCGGGTTGCCCGCCAGTTAGGTGTGGATGAAATCCGCGCCGGTTTACTTCCGGAGCAAAAACTGCAGGCGGTTGAGGAACTGGCGCGTGCCGATGGTACGCTTGCCATGCTGGGAGACGGCATCAACGACACGCCGGCACTGAGCGCCGCACAGGTGGGCATTGCCGTAGGTGGAGCCAGCAACGCTCAAGCCATGGAAACCGCGGATGTCGTCCTGCTGGGCGGCGATCTGAGCAAACTGCCCTACATTCTCCGTCTGGCACGGTTTGTCATGCGTATTATTTACCAGAACGTGGCTTTTTCGCTGGGCATTAAAGCCCTTTTCCTGGTGCTGGCGATGCTGGACGCGACAACCCTGTGGATGGCGGTACTGGCGGATATGGGCGGCTCTTTGCTGGTCATCTTCAATGGTCTGCGTCCCCTGCGCTTTCCGCAAGGTACGCTTCATCCGAACGGGTGAGAGGCGAATCAACATTTTTGATGATGAAAAAAACGGGTAAACCCGGTATGATATAAGCAGTTCAGGGATGCTTCTCAGGGTGTTTTTTCGGGGAATACTGGTGGAACCTTCTGAACGAACTTACAGGTGATTGGATGGAGCAAAACGCCGGAAAGCCATGACCGGCGTTTTGCCATTTAAACAAGTTTTAACCCAAATTTTCCCCTTTGCATAAAACTTAAACTTTACTTCTCATATATAATCTTTTTACCCTGTTGATTTTCTCAGAGAGGAGACAAATCCATTCATGAAGCATCAGCCCGTATGGATGCGCGTTGCCCTTGGGGCAATCCTTTTCGTCTACGTCTTGCTGGGCGGGGTTGCCCCTGCCCACGCCGACAACGCCGCCCAGTCCCTGCCTTTTGCGCAGGACTGGAGCAATACCAGCCTGATCACAGTTAACAATGACTGGTCAATGGTACCAGGGATAGTTGGATACCGTGGAGAAAACTTAGTCTCCTCCTCAGGTGTTGATCCCCAAACTGTTTTAATGGATGGTACCAATACAACGGTATATGTTACGGCAAATCAGACCGATCCCAAATCAACTACAATACCGGGCGGCGTCACTGAGTTCCATCTAACTAATCCGGTAGTAGCCTTAGCCGGGTCCACGACTGCCAGAGCGCCCTTCCTGCTCATCAACCTCAACACTTCAGGCTACGAATCCATCCGCGTTTCCTACAATTTGCGCGACCTGGAAGACGGTGCGGATGATGCCCAACAACAAATTGCACTGCACTACCGTGTGGGCAACAGCGGCAACTTCACCAACGTACCAGAAGCCTACGTCCGCGATGCTACCGACGGACCCAATTCAGGTGGGAAAGTGACCCCTGTCTCGGTTATCCTGCCGGCAACGGTGAACAACCAGCCTCTGGTGCAGATTCGCATCATGACCACCAATGCTCCGAGTAATGATGAATGGGTGGGCATTGACGACCTGCAGGTGAGCGGCACACCCATCAGCGGTGACCTGGCGCCTTACGTGGCATCCGCCACCCCATCAAACGGCGCAACGGGTGTAGCCCTGGACACCAACCTGCAGGTGACCTTCTCCGAAGCGGTGACGCTGAGCGATCCATGGTTCAGCCTTTCCTGCAACCGCTCGGGGACGCACACCGCTATGGTCACAGGCGGTCCCACCGATTACACCCTCAACCCGGATGCGGATTTTGCCTTCTCTGAATCCTGCACGCTGACCGTGCTTGCCAGCGCAGTCGCCGATCAGGACGACCCCATTCAGAGCATGAGCGCCAACTACACGGTGACCTTTACCACCACCGCGCCCTCGGCGGTATGCGGCGAACCCTATATTCCTATCAATGCGTTACAGGGCAGTGGGTTAACTTCTCCGTATCAAAATTACACCGCAACAACGGAAGGTGTGGTTGCGGCGGTCTTTCAGGGAACAGGCACGTTGGGGGGGTTCTTCCTCAATTCCCTCTCCAGCGCTATTGACAGCGACCCGGCAACGTCTGAAGGCATCTTTGTTTATTCCTCGTCATCTGTAGCCGTAGGCGACCGCGTGCGCGTGACCGGCACAGTGCAGGAATATTCCGGTTCGTACGGCGCTATGGCGCAGATGACCCAAATCGGTTCTTCGCCCACCGTAAGCGTGTGCTCCAGCGGTGAGACCGTCACCCCCTTCCCGTTAATTCTGCCAGTATCTTCGAGTGAAGACCCCCAAACCTATCTGGAACGCTATGAGGGTATGCTGGTGACCATCAGCCAGCCGCTGACCGTTCAGCAGAACTACTTCCTCGGGCGCTTTGGACAGTTAACTTTGGGCGCTGATGGACGCATCTTCACCCACCTCAACAGCGGCACAGGCTCGTACGCTGATAATCTGCGGCGCATGATTGTGCTGGACGACGGCAAGACTCAACAGAATCCCTCGCCCATTCCCTACTACGCCAGCGATGGCGCGGTACGCGCCGGCGATGTCATCCCCACCCTGACGGGGGTGGTAGATCAGGGGCGGATTAACAGCACGAATACCGGCACTGCCTACCCGGATGTGTTCTACCGCATCCATCCCACCATAGCGCCAACCTTCCAGAGCCAGAATCCGCGCCCGGCAAGTCCACCTGTCGTCAGCACAGGGGAAAATGGCACATTGAAGGTAGCGGCGATGAACGTACTGAATTACTTCGTCACTCTCGATCAAACCCCTTATCCAGCCGGTTCGCCCTACAATACCAACAACACCCCGCGCGGCGCAGATAGTGCCGCCGAATTTACCCGCCAGCAGGAACAAATTGTGCGCGCCCTGGCGGGGCTGGATGCTGATGTAGTCGGTTTGATTGAAATTGAGTCCTGGACGGGTGCTGATGCAGTCAACAATCTGGTCAATGCCCTGAACACCTATCTTGGCTCGACGGTGTACGCCGCAGTCCCCGACCCGGCAACCGGTGTAGGCAATGACGCTATCAAAGTTGCTCTGATTTACAAGACCGCAACGGTGGAACGAGTGGGCGACTCTCTCAGCACGGGGGCTGCGCCGTTTGACCTGTACCGCTATCCGGTGGCGCAAGCCTTCCGCGAGAAAACCACCGGCGAGGTCTTCACGGTGGTCATCAACCACTTCAAATCCAAGAGTTGCTCCGGCACACCCACCGGCGGAGATGCAGACTTGGGCGAAGGCGCGGGATGCTACAACGCCACCCGCGTTGCCATGTCCAACACCCTGCTGAACTGGATCAATAACACCCTCATCCCCACCACCGGCGACCCGGATGTCATCGTCATGGGCGATTTCAATGCTTACGGCGCGGAAGCGCCTATTCTGACGCTGGAAAACGGTGGTCTGGTGAACATGGGCAAACAATATGAAGGCGTGAACACCTATTCCTACGTCTTCGACGGCATGGCAGGTGCGCTGGATCACCTGTTCGTCACTTCTTCATTGGCCGACGAAGTCACCGGCGCAGGACACTGGCACATCAACGCTGACGAGCCCTCGGTGATTGACTATAACACTGAGTTCAAGACAGTAGATTTGTACCAGCCTCACCCCTACCGCTCATCCGATCATGACCCCATTCTGGTCGGGCTGGATCTGCGCAGGTACAGTGTATCTTTGCTCCCTGACGTTGAAGCAAAATCGGGAATGCCCAACAACACGGTGACCTACACGCTCACGCTGAAGAACACCGGCAACATGAGCGATACCTATACCTTCTCATCTTCTCTGGTTTCTGGTGAGAACTGGAACGTCACCCTGCCCAACTCGGTGACGCTGGCGGCAGGCGCTTCGCAGAATGTCACCGTTCAGGTAGAAATCCCCTCGACTGCCACGGCAGGTCAGTCCAGCGAAATTCTCGTCACGGCAACCTCGCAATTTACTGGAGCAGTGAGTGCCTCTTCCACCCTGACCACGACGGTTCAGGCTCAATCGTATGGAGTGACTCTCTCGCCTGCCAGTGATGCCAAGTCCGGGCTGGTCAACAGCACGGTGACCTACACGCTGAACATCACCAACACCGGCAATGTGAGTGACACCTTTACCTTTACCTCCGAACTACTTTCGGGGCAGAACTGGAACGTTACCCTGCCCAACCCGGTGACGCTGGCGGCAGGTGCCTCGCAGGATGTAACTGTACAGGTAAACATCCCCTCCACCGCCCTGGGCGGGCAAACCAGTCAGATCCGCGTAACTGCCACCTCGCAGAATGATGCCGGTGCGAATGCGTCCTCTACCCTGACAACAACCGCCAACTCGCTAGAGGTGAGTTTCATCCCCACTACGGATGAAAAGACCGGCAAACCCGGAACTACCCTGACCTACACGCTCACACTGGAAAACACCGGCACAGCAACGGATACCTACACCCTGAGCGCAGTGTATCAGAGCGGTGAGACCTGGACACCCGTCCTCTCGGACACTCAGGTAACCGTGAATGCTGGGGCTACCCGCACCATCACGGTCACCGTGACCGTCCCGGCAAACCTGTTGCAATCCCGGCAAAGCGTGTACCGCATCCGAGCGGTCTCTCAAACAGACTCGTCGGTAATTGCCGAAAGCACCCTCACCAGCCGGGGTGAACCGTACGCCCTCTTCATGCCACTGATTACACGGTAATACCCCGTTCAATTCGGCGTTTCACCCCCTCGCGGAGAAAATCACCCTTCGCGAGGGGATTTTTTTTGGATTTTCTCTTGACATTCATCCTTACTAAAACTATACTCTGTGAAAACAAGAACATACCTTCGGGGCAGGGTGAAATTCCCGACCGGTGGTGAAAACCCACGAGCCTGTGTCTCACAGGCACGACCCGGTGCAATTCCGGGGTCGACGGTACAGTCCGGATGAAAGAAGGTATTCCTGGGAGAACAACTTCTGTTCATCACAGGTTCAGAAAATGCCCCGAAACCCTCTGGTTTCGGGATTTTTTCTCCCTCGCATTCTGCCCCGAAGTACCTCTTCAGGGTTTCTTTTATGGCAAAACAAAAGGCTGCACCCATATCCATCTCGCACCCGCTACGGCGCTTTGTGCTCCAGCACCGCACGGGCTTTTTCCTGCTCTCCCTCATGCTTGGCATTCTCATCTGGCAGGGCATCACCCTGACCGGTTGGCTTCCCGCTTTCATCCTGCCCGGACCTTTCGATGTTGCGGCACGGTTCTGGCAAGCCCTGCTGGACGGCACCATCCCGCGCCACTTTTTTGCCACCCTGCAGGAAGTAGTGCCGGGGCTTTTCCTCGGCAGTGTGAGCGCTTCGGTACTGGGGTATCTCATCGCCAAATCCAGCCTGCTGGAGCGTCTGCTTTCGCCCTACCTGGTTGCCAGCCAGGCTATCCCGGTGGTTGCCATTGCTCCGCTCTTAATCATCTGGTTTGGACCGGGCATTACGTCCAAAATTTTGATTTGCGCGCTGGTAGTGTTTTTCCCGGTACTGGTCAATACCGTGGTGGGACTTCGGGCTGTCCCCCAAAGTCTTCACGATCTCATGCGCAGTTTGCGCGCGCATCCCTGGCAGATAGTGTGGTATCTGGAAA
Organism: Anaerolinea thermophila UNI-1; assembly: GCF_000199675.1. Classification (GTDB taxonomy): domain Bacteria; phylum Chloroflexota; class Anaerolineae; order Anaerolineales; family Anaerolineaceae; genus Anaerolinea; species Anaerolinea thermophila. Next base: position 816,411 of record NC_014960.1, on the reverse strand, counting down.
TCCCCGCAGCAATGCCGATCTTTCTGGGCGGCTTGCGCGTGGGCGCCACCCTTTCGGTGATCGGCGCTGTGGTGGGAGAATTCGTCGGCGCGGATCGCGGCTTGGGTTTCTTAATCAATGTGGCACGCGGACAGTACGATCATCCGCTGGTATTTGCCGCGGTGCTGACTCTGGTGGGTATGGCACTGGCTCTTTACGGGCTGGTGTTGCTTGCCGAACGCCGGTTTTTACGCTGGCAGATTCCCAACATTCCAAGGTGAGGTGTATGAAGTCCAAAATTGTTTCTTTGCTGTTCGTTGTCGTTCTTCTGTTGTCTGCCTGCTCGCCACAGGGAAAAGCCACACCGCAAACATTGACGCCCATCCGCTTGCCTGTTGGTTACATTCCCAACGTGCAGTTTGCCCCCCTGTATGTTGCCATCGAAAAAGGTTACTTCCGCGAGGAAGGTCTGGACGTCACCGTAGATTACAACATGGAAGTGGACAACTTGGCGCAAATTGCCGCCGGGAAACTGGACTTTGCCATGATTTCCGGCGAACAGGTTTTGCTGGGACGCGCCAAAGGCATGCCGGTGGTGTATGTGATGGCGTGGTACCAGAAATTCCCGGTGGGAATTGCCGCACCAGTTTCGGAAAATATTTTTAAACCGGAAGACTTAAAAGGCAAACGCATTGGCATTCCCGGCTTGTTTGGCGCCAGTTACATTGGAGCAAAAGCCCTGCTCTCGGCTGGCGGATTAAGCGAATCGGACGTCACCCTGGACGCTATTGGGTTCAACCAGGTGGAAGGCATCACTTCCGGACGGGAACAAGCCGCAGTGGTTTACATTGCCAACGAACCGGTGCAACTGCGTGCGCTGGGGTACGACATCACCGTGCTGGCGGTTTCGGATTACATGGAACTGGTCTCCAACGGACTGGTCACCAGTGAGAAAATCGTACAAGAGAACCCTGAACTGGTGCGGAAGATGGTACGAGCGCTCATTAAAGGACTGGATGCCACCATTGCCAATCCCGACGAAGCCTACGAGTTAAGTAAAAAACATGTCGAAAATCTGGCGCAGGCAGATGCGAGTGTGCAGAAAGCCGTGCTGACCAGTTCAATTGAGTTATGGAAAGCCGAACGACTGGGCTATTCCAACCCTAAAGGTTGGGAAAACATGCAGGAAGTCCTGCTGAGCATGGGACTGCTGAGCGAGCCGCAGGACCTCTCCAAAGCCTTTACCAACGAGTTCGTGCCCTGAAAAGGTGATTGAGATGAGCGAGCAAACGATGACTGCTTTCGAAGTGGCAACACCCTCAACCGCGATTCAGCCCTACCTGCGGGTAGAGGACGTGCACATGCGCTACCCCAACGACAATGGTGGAGTGGAGGCACTGCACGGGGTGCAATTTGATTTGCACCCCCGCGAGTTCGTTTGCCTGCTGGGACCGTCCGGTTGCGGCAAAAGCACCCTCTTGCGCATCATCGCTGGCTTGCTCACCCCTACCCGGGGAGAAGTAATTTTCTACGCGCCCACTGCCTCGCGCATCAGCCTGGTGTTTCAGGATGCCAACCTGATGCCCTGGCGAAATGTACGCGAGAATATCGCCCTGCCGTTAATTCTGCAAGGCGTGCCTCGCTCTCAAGCCCTGCAAAAAGCAGATGCCTGGCTGGACATCGTCGGGCTACAGGGATTTGGAGAGGCTTTACCGCGTGAACTGTCCGGCGGCATGGCTCAGCGGGTAGCCATTGCTCGCTCGCTGATTCAGGAACCCGGTTTGCTTTTGCTGGATGAACCCTTTGGCGCGCTGGACGCGCTCACCCGCGAGAAAATGGCGAGCGAACTCCTGCGCCTCTGGCAGGAACACCGCACCACCGTGCTGATGGTCACCCATTCCATCAGTGAAGCCATTCTGCTTTCCGACCGGGTGCTGGTGTTGAGTTCCCGCCCCGGACGGGTAGTTCTGGATTTAGCCATAGACCTGCCGCGTCCAAGAGATGAAGATGTCCGGTACACACCGGAATTTGGTGCCCTGGCGCGCGAACTGCGCCGTGCCATCACCGATTGACACAGCCAGGTTAGTTTTCAGAGCGGAAAGAAGGGCCTTCTATCCCCTTCTTTCTGCTCTTTTTATTTTCGGGGAAGTGAATAACGGTAAACGTTGGTCTGACGCAGTTGAAAACCCACACGCTGATACAGGCGGTTTGCCGCTTCCCGCGCCGGGCGTGAGGTCAAATTGACCGAATCAGCACCCAGGGCTTGCGCCATCTCGATGGCTTTGCGCGTCAGGGCTTCGCCAATACCCTGTCCGCGTGAGACAGAATCTACCACCACATCTTCAATCCAGGCGTGTGTACCCGATGGCGTATGGAACACCACCAGCGTCAACATGCCGGTAATTCTGCCAGACTCATCTCGTGAAACCAGCAAGGTGCTGGCTTCAGAGTGGACAATGCGCTCCAGTGCCTGACGGTCAGGAATGGGATGACCCGGATTCAATTGTGGCATCAGTCGTTGCATGGCTTCGAGCAATTCATCGGTTACATTCTTCACCACATCAATGGGCATGGGCAGGCTCCGTTTGCAGGGGGGATGTTTTTTCCGGTACCGGGTCTGGCTTTGGAGCAGGTTTGGGCAGGCGACGCATCAGTACACGGGCAATGCGCAGACGTTCCATGGCTTCAACCCGCAAACTGATGCCATTTTCAGGGTCTTCAACTTCCTCACCCACCGCGGGGATGTGTCCCAATTTACCCAGAATGTATCCGGCAAGGGTATCATAATTAGGGTCTTGCAGATGCAAGCCAAAGGTCTCATTGACCTCTTCGATGAGAGTCATGCCATCAATCAGGGCACTGCCATCCTTGAGCGATTGAATGGCGGGCGGTTCGGCATCAAAGGCATCCTGCACATCGCCGACAATTTCTTCCAGCAAATCTTCCAGCGTCACCAGTCCTGCCGTTCCACCATATTCATCCAGCACAATGGCGATGTGCTGGCGGCGCTCGCGAAAGAGCATCAACAGGTCGTTGATGGGCAGACTGTCTGGCACAAACAGGGCTTCACGTGCCAGATCACGAGCGCATCCATTTTCCAGGCGGTCTTCCACCCAACGCGCCATCAGGTCTTTCATGTGCAGAATACCGATAACCTGATCCAGATTGTCCTCGTACACGGGTAGTTTGGTTACCCCCTCACGCGCCGCCAGTTCTGCCGCCTCAGTCAGCAGTTGATCTGCCTCAATGGCGATGATTTCAGTGCGCGGCACTACTACCTGACGCACCACCCGCTCGCCAAAATCAATGACGGCGGAGAGCATTTCGCGCTCCGAATCATCGACCAGTTGCTCCACTTCCGGGCTGGTGACAATCTGACGCAGTTCTTCCACTGAACTGATCAGCGCATGCGCATGTCCATTGGATGGGATGCCCAAGGCTTTCAAAATGGTGCGGGTTGCCCAATCGAGCAAGTCGATAAACCCGCGGAAGATACGGGCAAACAAATCCATGGGCTGAGCAGCGCGCAAGGCAAAGGCTTCAGGGTCCCGAAGAACTGCCACTTTGGGCACCTGTTCACCCAGAACAACATGCAGTCCTGTCACAATGGTGAGGGAAAGCACCAATGGCAGGATTTCTACCGCCTGCCGCAGGAACATCAACTGCGGGGGAAGCATCCAGTGGGCGAAGTAAGGCTCAAGCCATGCTTCAAAGGCTTTCTCGCCCACCGAGCCCAACGCCAGGCTAACCAGGGTGATGCCTAACTGCGAGGCAGCAATCAATCGGTCGCGGGCGGCTTCATCTTCCAGCCAGCGATGCACCAGGCGGAGCGCCGGGTGATCCGGTTCTACCAGCAAATCCAGGCGGGATCGGCGGGAAGCCACGACAGCAAACTCAACGCCCACAAAAAAGGCGTTGAGCGCAATTAAGAGGAAAATCAAACCAATCTGCAGAATACTCATACGGTGCGAAGAATCGCGGCGGCGCCGTAGCCCACTACGGCTGAATAATCTCCAGTTTCATCCGCCGAAGTACTGTGGTGAAGAATGGAAACCCGGTCTGCCCCCAAAGCCCGCGCTGCCCAAAGAGTTGCCGCTACCGCACCCACCCCGCAAGCAAAGCCCTTGCCAGTTGTTTCGGCTTCCAGCATCGCAAGGGGGTCAAAGGCTTCCAGCCGGCGGAGCATTTCTGCATCCAACTGCCGGGCAATCTTTTCCGGGTAAAAGTGAGAAAGGTCGGTGCTGGCAACCAGTAAAGCCCGCCGGTCTTTGAGTACCTGTGCCAACAACTTTCCCAGAGTTTGCAGTACCTGGGGGGAATGCGAGCGCACCATCAAGGGCAAGAGGCGGAAATCTCCCTGAAGCGCTACCTGCAGGAAGGGTAATTCAATTTCCAGCGAATGTTCGCTATCATACGCTACCCGTGTCAGAGACAGGTGTTGCTCCGCTAAATCCTGCTCCAGGATTAGCAGGGCTTCATGATCCACAGGAATCAGCCCCAACGGTGTAGCATACGCCTGATGCGCTGTGGTGAGCAACTCTGCAGGGTGCATGGCGTGAAAGGGAGAAAGCACCGCAACCACTTCAGGGCTTTGCCCGCGTACGGCGGCAAAGGCATGCCCGGCGGTACGCCCGGAATAGCGATGCCCGGCATGAGGTGCCACAACTGCCACCACCTCCCCATTCAATGAGGGAATATGGGCTTCACTCAAATAGGTTTCGACCTGACGACGAAGACGCTGAGCATCGCCGCTGTACCACGTCCCCGCAATGGGGGAAGGTCTGACATCGGACACAGCCACCATGGGAACCTCCTTTTTACTGCAGGAAACTCCATGGATTGACGCGTACGCCTGACTCGCTCATGATTTCGAAGTGCAAATGTGGCCCGGTGGAGCGTCCGGTACTGCCCATAGCGCCGATGGTATCGCCCTGCGAGACGCTGGCGCCACACCCGGCGTAAATCTGGCTCAGGTGAGCATACAGGGTTTGCCAGCCGTTGCCGTGGTCAATCACAACCACATAACCATAGCCGTTCTCATTCCAACCGGAGTACACCACCACGCCCGAATCGGCGGCATAGATGGGGTTACCAATGCGTCCGGCAATGTCAATACCCCAGTGATTGGTTTCGGGGGAGTAGTCGTATCCGGAGAGCCAGCGTTCGGTGGTGGGCCAGACAAACGAGCCATTGCCGATGTAGCCATCTACCTGTGTACCGCAATAACCCGGACCGAAAATCTTGGCTTTTGCCGGGTCGCGGCGGCTGATGAAAGGCGCAGACCAGGAAATGAAGTCACGCTTCCCGCCGGGCACAAAAACCAGCGTGCCGGGTTCAATGTTGGGTTTGGACAAATCGCCCAGTTTGGCGGCGTCCAGATGATTGCCGGGCCAGTCAATGATGGTTTCGGGAGTCACGCCATAAAATTCGGCAACCTTCAGCAGGCTATCCCCTTCATGCCAGCGATAAAGAACGCCATCCACCGGCAGAATGTTCAACTTCATGCCAATCTGCAAACGGTGGGGGTCATCGGCAAGGGTTTCAAAGTTACCCCATAGGATGGATTGAGGCTTCAAGCCGAACTTTTCGGCAATGCCGAACACAGTATCGCCCTTTTGCACCTCGTAAGTGGTAATTTCAAAACGAGGACGCGAAGGCACATAGGTATCCAACCGTGCCAGACGGGGGATGCCGCTGGACACAGACACTGTGACCGGCTTGAACGCGGGAATTTGCACCGTAGGCGTGGGAGAGGGTAGCGGTGCGGCTAAGACCGACTGTTGCGCAGACTCTACATTCCCCTTTAAATAGAAACGCGCCATCACCCAGATGACCAGCAAAATCAGGGCAATGGATACAATCAATGTCCCGGCACGGAGAGCAATTTCCCCCAAGCCCAGGCGTAAGATATGTTCCCAAATCGTACTCCAGCGCGAGGCTGGACGTTGTTCTTCTGCGGCTAACCTCGCCTCCCCTGCCTCTTCTATCTCAGAAGAGAGGGGAGATGGAAGGTGAGAATCCTCAGTCATTGTTTAATTGTTCCTCTGCCTAGCATGATAACACATGCAGCGATGCGGGTCAAGTTGGCAGAATTAAGAATGGTATAGTCAAACTATCTTCTAAGTAGATTTTAATTTTTTCTTCCTTGCCGCATAGAAATACAGAGCAATCAGCGTGGCAATGTAAGGTACCATTGCAGTAAACTGCGCCGATACCCGATATCCCTGCAAGAGCAAGCCCAGACCATCCGAAAAACCAAACAGCAGGGAAATCAGCGCAATCCCCATTGGATTGCCGTTGACCAGAATAATCGCCGCCAGCGAAATCCACCCCCGCCCGGCGGACATGTTCTCGGCAAACAGGTTGACATATCCCAGCGAGAGAAAAGCCCCGCCCAACCCGCACAACACGCCGCTGGCAAGCAGAGAAAGAGCACGCATACGACTGGACGGCACACCACTGGAGTCCAGTCGGGCAGGGTTATACCCTGCGGCACGCAGGCGCAAGCCAAAGTGGGTATGGAAAATGAGGAAATATGTGAGAAAGGTCGCCAGTACCGCCACCCATACCATCAGGTTTTGACCGGAGAGGATTTCACCCAAAACGGGAATCTGTTCCAGCAGTGGAATGCGCACAGAGGGGATAGGCTGAATGCCTGCGTTGGAAAACACGCCCTTCACACTGAAGATTTTGCGAAGCATGTAAGTGGTTGCCCCCACCGCAAACAGGTTGAGGGCAATGCCGGTAACAAACTCATCCGTCTTCAGCACCACCGCAAACAGGATGAAAATCAACGCCAGGAACAATGCCCCCAATACCGCCAGCAGAACGCCGATGAGCCATGAACCGGTATAGTACGACCCCAGCACGGCAAAGAATGCGCCGGTTAGAAGCATGCCCTCCATGGCAATGTTGAAAACGCCGGCGTAAAACGTATAAGCCCCCCCGAGCGCCGCCAGCAGAATCGGTGTAGCGCCGGAAATCATGCCGTTGATCAAACCCACCAGAATTCTCATGTGCGCGCCTCCCGCGCCCTGCGCCGGGCGCTGATTTGCTCCACCAGCGTGTTCAGGTACTCCCGGCTGGCAACAATGACCAGCACCAGCACCGCCTGCAAGACCTGAGAAATTTCATTGGGGACGCTGGTAATCAGTTCCATGCCGAGCGCACCGGTTTGAATGGCACTGAAGAACAGACCATACAGAAAGGTAGCCAGGATACCGTTGTTGGCAACGATGGCAATCATCACCCCGTCCCAGGCATAGTTAGCCCCCAAGCCCCGGATGAAGCGGTGGGTACCGCCCATCACCACCAGCCCGCCCGCCAGACCAGCCAGGGCGCCGGTCATCAGCATCACCGCCATAAAATTGCGGTTGATATCGCACCCGCCCAGACGGGCAAAGAGGGCATTCTGTCCGGTGATGCGCCACTCATAGCCGGCTTTCCAGCGGTTGAACACAAACCAGGAAACCAGCACCGCCGCCAGCATGAACAAAATCATCGAGTTGAACTCGCCCCATTTGGGAAGCCAGCCATTCTGAGTAATCTGCGGGGTCATGGGCGAAAAAGCGGTGGGGTCTTTGAACGGCTCGGTGATTGCCCAGGCGGTGAAGTAATCGGCAATCATGTTCAGCATCAGGGTGACGATGAACTCGCTCATATCGAAAAAGCGGCGCAACAGCGCGGCGATTCCTGCCCAGAGCATACCGCCCAGCATGGCAAGCAGAGCAAGCACGGGAATCATCAAAGCGGGAGGTAAATCCAGATAAAGCCCGCCTACCGTGGCGAACAGCGCGCCCATCACCAGTTGACCGGGCTGTCCAAGATTGACCACACCGGAAGCAAAGGCAATCGCCGCCGAGAGTCCCGGAAGCACCAGCGGCACAGCATTGCGCAGGGTGGTGGCAAAAGGATAGTAGCCGAACAGAGAAAACTCAAACAGGGCTTGATAGGTTTCCAGCGGGTTGTAGCCTTGCAGGATGAGCAATACCGCACCCAACAGCAAAGCCACCCCTATTCCAATCAGAGCATTGAAAACTTTTTGCTTCATGGGCTTTCGTGCTGTCCTCCCAACATTAAGGCTCCCACTTCCTGAGGGTTGGTTCGTTCAACCGGCAGATTTCCCACAATCTTTCCACGATACAGCACCAGAATGCGGTCAGCCAGCAGGAAGATTTCTTCCAGGTCGGCGGAAATCATCAGCACAGCCCGCCCTTCGGAGCGGATGCGCAGAACCTGGTCATGGATGTACTCCATCGAACCCACATCCAATCCGCGGGTGGGCTGATCCAGCAAGACGAAATCGCTCTGAAGCATGAGTTCCCGCCCGACGATGACCTTTTGCTGATTGCCCCCCGAGAGGGTACGGAAAGGCGCCTGCGGCGATGGAAGAACCACAGAAAAGGCATCAATCAACTGGCGGGTGAACTGGCGGGCATAGCGTGTATTGAGCAATAGACCCTTCCAGCCGGACAACTGCGGGTTAAGCCGGTGGTGAGTCATGATGGCGTTCTCCCACACCGGCGCGGGCAAACTGGCACCCATCTTGCCGCGATCCTGCGGCACGAACGAGATGAATCGGCGTCTTTCCAGAATATCGCTGTGGGTAATGTCCTGTCCATGAATCAGGATGCGCCCGCTGGTGGGCTTTTGAATACCCATGAGGGTATTGACCAGTTCAAACTGGCCGTTGCCCTCCACGCCCGCCACACCGACGATTTCCCCTGCACGTACTTCAAAATTCAGGTCATCCAGGCGGGTGCGACCGTGATCCTCCCGCAGGGTGAGATGTTCCACCTGCAAGACAGGTTCGCCGGGGTGTTGGGGGGTACGCCGGCTGGTGAAAATCACCTCCCTCCCAACCATCATGCGCGCCAGTTCCTGGCGGCTGGTTTCGGTGGCAGGAACGGTCTCCACCTTCTTGCCTCTGCGCATCACGGTGATACGGTCGCTGAGTTCCAGTACCTCTTCCAAGCGATGGGAAATGAAAAGAATGGTGTGCCCACTATCCCGCAGACGGTTCAGTTCAGCGAACAACTGGGGGATTTCCTGCGGGGTAAGCACCGCGGTAGGCTCGTCCAGAATCAGCACCTCGACGTTGCGGTAGAGCAGGGTCAGAATTTCCACCTTCTGGCGTGCGGCAACGGAGATGTCTTCCACCCGGGCATCGGGGTCAAGATTGAACTGGAATTCGTCAATTTTTTGCTGAACCCGTTGCCGGGCGCGGCGGCGGTCAATTTTGCCCAGCCAGTTGACCGGCTCCACCCCCAGCACAATGTTTTCCCAAACGGTGTATTCGGGGATGAGAACGATTTCCTGATGCACCATGCCAATGCCGGCGGCAATGGCTTCGCCCGGTTCACGAAAGTGCACCGCTTTGCCGTTATACACAATTTCGCCGGAGTTGGGATGGGTGATGCCATACAGCACCTTCATCAGGGTGCTTTTGCCGGCGCCATTTTCGCCCACAATGGAGTGAATTTCCCCGCGCCGAAAGTCCACAGTGACATCGTCCAGCGCCAGCACGTTGGGCGGATAGACTTTGACGATATGGCGCATCTCAATCAGGTTAGAGTCCATGACTTTCGCCCTTGAGAAAAAATTCAGGAAGATGGGTGAAGCGCAGGCTTCACCCATCCACCCGTTGCAAGAAAACCCGCTGGCAACTTACTGCCAGACGTCCTGATTGTTGTACATTTCAATCTTCAGGGTGCCGTCCACAATTTGCTGGCGAATCGCCAGGACTTTATCCACAATGCTCTGAGGCAGTACCTGCACCTTGGCTTCGAGGGCAATGTCCACACCGCCCTGGGCAATACCGTATTTCAGCACCTGGCCGGGTTTGTATGTGCCTTCATGAATGGTCTTGTACACATCCTCAATGGATTTGCCCACGTTCTTAATGTCGCTGGCAATGACGTAACCAGGTTCGAGGTCGTTCTGGTTGGTATCCACACCGATGGCGTACAACTGGCGTTCGCGAGCGGCTTGCAGTACCCCAATCCCTGCCGCCGCCGCCACCTGGAAGACCACATCGGCTTTCTGGTCGTACAGTTGCAAGGCGGCTTGCTTGCCGCGCGCCGAATCATCCCAGGCACCGCCCAGGGATTTCTTGAGCACCTGAATTTCCGGATCCACGGATTTGGCGCCGTTTTCGTACGCAAATACGAAGGCGCTCACCACCGGATCCACATCGCCGCCAACCACACCCACAACCTTATCCGGGTTAACGTTGGGAATGCTGGTATCGAGGGTGGTCAGTCCAGCCACTACCCCCGCCAGATAGGCGCTTTCTTCCTCAATGAAATCCACCGAGGTAATGGTTTTCTTGCTGTTTTCCACCACCGTGTCAATGTTGACGAAGATTTTATTGGGATACTGGTCGGCAAATTCCTTTAACTGATCCTCAAAGCCGTAGGAAATGACGAAGATGACATCGGCATAATCCACTGCCGCACGCAGAGAGGGTTCGTACTTGCCGGCATCGAAGTTGCATTCAATGGTGCGGGTTTCCACACCGTACTGTTTGGCAATGTTGTCGATGCCAGCCTTGCCGGAGTCGTAGAACGCATTATCTCCCAGCGCGCCGTTGATCAGATAAACCACCCGCTTGGGCTGTTCCTGCGTTTTGGCGGCTGGCGTACAAGCCGCCAGACTGAACACAAACAGGGCAATCAGAAGGACTAGAAGCGACTTTTTCATGAAGAATTCTCCTCTTGATCTGGGGATAGGGAGGGATGGATATCTTCGTTGATGAAAAAATTATACTCCGGTCAAGAGGGGTTTTGTTGAGAAACTTTCATCGGGAATGGCTAAAATACGTGTTATTTAAAACCTGAGCAGGATATGCTGGATAACGTTGTCTGTATAACTGGCGAGAATTTAAGCAATACACAAATAAGCGAAACTGCTGGGCTCCTGATACTGCTCATCCCGCTTTATTGACGTTCTGCTTGTTAACTTTGTGCAAGTATCCCAAATGAGATACGGAATGGCACACTTTCTTACATTAATCCATTAATCCGCCTCAGAACCATGCCATTGACTTTTCGGGAAGGAACATCCTCTATCCTGAAGAGAATGTCTGCACCAGAAGTAAAATGTTTAACGTTAAGATCATCCCTGTAGTGAGCCACGCCAAAAAAGTAGTGGCGGGACGGTTAGTAAATTCCCCCATAATTTCACGATTACTGGTAAAGAGCACCAGGGGAATCATGGCAAACGGCAACTGAAAGGACAAACTGACCTGCGAAAGTATCAAAATCGTTAGTGGATTCAATCCCAGCCCAATGATAATGAGAGAAGGTATCATCGTAATGGCGCGACGCAACCAGACATTCATACGGTGATTGATAAACCCTTCCATAATCACCTGACCCGCCATGGTGGCTGTAGTGGATGAAGAAAGCCCGGAAGCCAGTAGCGCAATCGCAAACGCCGTCCCCGCCAGAGGCCCCAGCAAGGGCACCAGGGTTTGATGCGCTGATTCCAGCGAATATTCATGCAGTCGCCCCCCAGAAAAGGCCGCCGCTGACATGGTTAAGATCGCCGAATTTACCAGAAAAGCGCCATTAAGCGCCACAATGGAGTCCACGATCGCCAGACGATACACCGATTGTTTGCGTCTCAGCGAGTCGCTGACACGCACGCGCGTCTGAATCAGAGCGCTGTGGAGGTAAAGATTGTGTGGCATGACCGTTGCCCCAATTATTCCCACCGCTACCAGCATAGCGCCATCTGGAAGGGTGGGAATCAATAATCCATGAGCAATTTGCGACCAATCCGGCTTGGAAAGCCAGATTTCCGCCATGTACATGAAGCCAATTACAGCAATTAAGCCGATAATCACCATTTCCAGTTTGCGGAAGCCGTAATGCTCCAGTAACAAAATGAGCGAGATAATGACTCCCGTCAACAAGGCCGCTGGAAACAGGGGAATACCGAAAAGCAAATAAAAGCCAACGGCTCCACCCAAAAATTCAGCCAAATCGGTAGCAATGGCTGCCAGTTCTGCGGTCACCCAAAGCGTGACGCTCAGCCACTTGGGATAATGATCCCTACACACCTCAGGTAAGGATTTCCCCGTAGCAATCCCCAGTTTGGCGGATAAAGTTTGCATCAAAATTGCCATCAGATTGGCTAGCAATATCACCCATAAGAGACAGTAGCCAAATCGCGCTCCCCCCTCAATATCCGTTCCCCAGTTTCCAGGGTCCATGTAGCCAACACTGATGAGAAAAGCCGGGCCCAAAAATAAGAGCGCGCGCTTGAGCACGGCACCGCTACCGTAACGCACCATGATCTCTTTGAGCCGTTCAATCTCTTCCTGCAACCAGGGCTTTTGGGGTAAAGTAATTTCGCGGATTGTGAGCGCATCCAGTTGAATTTGATTGGCTTGCACCCGACTCAGAGGAATGGTGTTCCCATTGACCCGGTAATACACCGGGTCTCCCAGCGGATCAGCGCGAATCGCGGCAACTTCAGCCCCTGCTCTCAACCCTGCCTGCGTCAGGGCTGGATCCAACGCCTGCGTGTTCCTTATGGAAAGAATCCGACCAGACTGCCCAATTTCAATTTCCGAAAGCGACACCTGTTCGGGTGGTTGTGGAACTACAAAGACACCCTCTGCCGCTACAGGCGAAAGGGCAATTCGTCTTCTACCACTCCAGAGTAAAATGCGGTTGGGTTCCCTCACGTCAATTTCAACCTGTGCACCGGGTGTCAACCCTAAAAGAGCCAGTTGTGAAAAAAGCGCAGGAGGTTCATCTTCCACATGAGTGACCTGAGCCATCTGTTTTTCTGGCCAACGGCTGAGAGGTACACCACTTTCGCCATGGACCAAAAGTCCCTCGCGGGTTGGAATGGGATCGCCATGGGGGTCAAACTGAGGATGGCCCAATTCTGCCGCCAGGCGATCGGCTTCCTCGGGGGAGGTCAGGTGCTCCCGGCGCATGGCTTCTTCGTGCAGTGCGTGAAGAGCCACTCCTTCTTTGTCTGCCAGATAGCGCTCCCACAGACGATGAGCACGAATTAACTCAATAGCGCGCCGTTCCCCTGCCGGTAAGAGGATAAGGTTTTCCCCTTGCAGGAGAACCCATTTACGGCGCGTCATTTCTTCCACGATGATCGGGAAGCGCGCCGGTTGTATATCTGCGCCGCGGATGAGTTCGCTCCGGCTAACAGGCGCTTTCTGACGCGAGAGGTGATACAGCACTTTCAGGGTATCTTCAGCAATCTCGTCCAAACCCAGAACCACCTGCCTGCTCCGCCGCCAGAGCAGGAAGATGAGAATGGCTTGAACCATGACAATCAGTATCAGAACCCCAATTACCCAATACAAATTCATGAACAACCCTTATCGCATCAGATACCCTTACTCGATACAGGATATAACCATACTACTGCAGCAGATAAAAATCAAGACTCAAAATGTCTGGTTTTGTTGCCCGGAAACCTTAAAATCGCCAGCACTCAGGCTGAGATACCAAAAAGTTTGCCAATCCCTGCAGTGATCGCCATGGCAATGGCTCCCCAGAAAGTGACACGCAAAACCGATTTTCCAACCGGTGCCCCACCCAGAGAGGCTGAAAGGGCACCAAGCGAAGCCAGAACAATCAACGAAACCAGGGGGATCACCAGGGGAGCAATGGAAACCGGCGCCATCACTGCAGAAAGCACCGGAAGAATTCCCCCAGCCGAAAAAGCCAGTGCCGAGGTCAATGCCGCCTGTACCGGGCGCGCCACAGTCACTTCCGACATCCCTAACTCATCGCGGGCATGCGCTTCAAAGGCATTCCGCTCACTCAACTGCATGGCTACCTGGCGTGCCAGCACCTCATCCAAGCCACGCTGTACGTATATTTGCGTCAGTTCTTCCAGTTCTGCCGCCGGGTCTGCCGCCAGTTCTGCCCGCTCGCGTGCAAGATCGGCTTTTTCCGTATCGGACTGGGAACTGACCGAGACATACTCTCCAGCCGCCATGGACATTGCCCCTGCCACCAACCCCGCCACCCCGGCGATTAAAATCCCGGAGTGCCCGGTTCCAGCCGCAGCCACGCCCATGAGAAGGCTGGCAATGGAGACAATCCCATCGTTCGCTCCCAGGACTGCAGCGCGAATCCAGCCAATCCGATCGGTGTAATGGTATTCTCTATGAGGCATATTCAAATCCTTTCTTCGTTCCAGGAGGTTCAAAGCATCAAAACCGAGCCAATCTGAAGACCCTCATCTTCAATCGATCTATCAGAAGCAAATACAGCCCCACAACAGCCAGCGTCATCCCAATGAGAGAAAACGGAATCGCGGGTATTAAAATCCCCTGAGAAGCCAGGAGGCTTACCAGAAGGACATCCACCAGCGTTCCCAGAAGCATCCAGCGGCTGGGAACAGAGTTCCAGACATGATGCCTCTCTCGAACCAGATAGACATTCGCCTGCCCCGTAAACACCAGCATGACAAACATCAAGGACTGAACCTGTTCCAGGGGAAGGTGCAGAAGGCTCTTTGCCGTGTAGAAAAAACCAAACGAGAGAAGCAGTACCGGCAACGCAAGGAGTAATGCGACTTTCATGAGGGAGAAAACATTCCAGCGGTCGGGTTTTGAAGATGCCGTAACCCGGTCGGTGGCTATGGACATGGTCATAAAATCATTGGCAAACAACAGTAAAACAATCTGCAACGGGGTAATGACAAATTCTCTGGACAGGAGAAAGCCCAGGCTCAAAAATAAGGCGATCTGGAAAGTCTTGATAATTTTATTGAGGGTGTACGTCAGCATCCGCTGATAGATTTCCCGACTTGTCTTCACGGCACTCAAAATGTTCCCGAGTCCAGAGGTCGTCAGCACCAGGCTTGCGGCGGCTTTTGCCACATCCGTGGCACTGGCTACGGCAATTCCTACCTCAGCCTGCTTCAAAGCCGGGGCGTCGTTGACGCCGTCGCCGGTCATCCCCACAATGTGACCCGCCTTTTGCAGTTTTTGTACCAGATGAATTTTGTCCTCCGGGAATACCCCTGCGAAAATATGACAGGAATCATCTACCCTTTCCCCTTGCGACTTAATTGCCTCCACAGAACAAACATTCCCGGAGAGCCCCACCTGCTGAGCCACGGCTTGTGCCGTCTGCGCATCATCCCCTGTGACCATCAATACCCGTATTCCTAAATCGCCGAGAGATTGAATTAACTCCTTCGAGTCTTTTCTGGGGGGATCGTATAAGCCAATCAGCCCGGCTAGACGGAGATGATTGTCGTCATTTCCCACCGCCACTGCTAAAACCCGATAGCCCTTCTGGGCAAATTCATGAACCTCTTCTTCAATCTTCTCACCGACTCCACTCAATTGTGCCAGGGTGAGCGGCGCGCCTTTCATGACTTTCCGGGTCGTGCCATCGGGTTGTTTTATCAATCCCTCAGAACGTTTCTTTTCCGGGTCAAAGGGTGTGAATTGAAGTAACTCTGCGGAAACAGTAATTTTTCTTTGCCGGGCGGCTTCGAGAATCGCCAGATCTAACGGGTCCTGGGTAGCCTCATCCGAAGCCAAAATGGCAAATTGCAAAATCTCCTCTTCCGTAAACGGAGGATAAGGCTTGATGGCCGCAAGGCTAAGACGGTTTTCGGTAAGCGTTCCGGTTTTGTCACTCGCCAGCACATCCATCGCTGCCGCTTCTTCAATTGCAGATAACCGGGATACCAGTACCCCCTTACGGGATAGTTCGGTTGCCCCGAGCGCCGTTGTCAGCGTAAACATGGCAGGCAAAGCCACAGGTACAGAGGCTACCAGAAGAATGAGGATAAAAGGCAAGATGGTGTGCCAGGGAAGTTTAAGAACGACCGAGTAGGCAGCCACAATTCCAGCCAGAGCCACATCTGCCACAACCAGATATTTCACGATGGAGAAGACCACCTCTTCCAGGTGGCTGGCGGTTTTTGCCGTACGTACCAGTTCAGCGGTCTTCCCAAATTTTGTCTGTGTCCCGGTAGCAATGACTTCGCCTGTTGCTTCTCCCCGTTTGACAATCGCCCCGGCATAGGCCTCTTGCCCTTTTCCCCCATCTACAGGCGCAGATTCGCCGGTTAAACTCGATTGGTCCATCTGGATTTGTCCATCGAGTACCTTCACATCCGCCGGGATGAAATCACCCATGCGCAGGTGAATGATATCTCCCGGCACCAGATTCTCGGCTGGTATTACCTGCCATGTACCATCTCGAAGCACCCGCGATTGAACGGTCAATTTCTGACGCAGCAATTCCAAAGCATTTTGAGCATGCCTTTCCTGGAAAAAGCTCAGCATGGCATTGAAGACCAGAAGAGCACTGATGATCATGGCTTCGGTGGTTTTTCCAAGATAAATTTCCAGCAAAATCGTCACTTCCAGCATCCATGGAATAGGTCCCCAAAATTTCTTTATCAGCAGGGAAACGGGATGGGCTTTTTGTTCCCGAACTGCATTGGAACCATATCGTTTCAACCGCTCTGCGGCTTCCGCAGTGGATAAGCCGGTCAGCGCAGGTTTGTTTTGCTCAATACTCAGAGGTTGTTTATCTGGAAGATTCATGTTCATGGCCTTTTCATCCTCCCTGGAGATAAAACGCTCAATTCCATAAAAACTTGACCAGGAAGTTCTCTCCCGAATGGACTTTTAGCAGCGTAGTAAGCACCAGCGGAAGACTACCGACCCCGGGATATACCAGATATCGCGGCTCCCAATGCGGATGAAATTTTTCCTTGAACGCATGCAGCCCTTTGAAGTTGTAAAAGCGGGAAACATACTCCGCAAGGGTATGCAGTGCCTGTTCTACACGTGGATCTTCCGGTTTTTCTCCCACTCCGACAATCGCACTCAATCCCAAACTGAAATGATCATATCCCTGTTGTTTTGCCCATTGAAGCATTCTAACGAATAGAAAATCCATCGTGCCGTTGGGTACATTGGAAAAATGACGCATCAGGTCCAGGGTCAGTTCGTTCTTCTGGTATTCGCTTACCAGATTGGCAAAGGCGATAATCTCGCCGTCCGCGCCGCGCACCACAATCACCGGGCTGTGGCGAATGTAATTCTCTTCAAACCAGCCAACCGAAAAGTGCATTTCTCCCCCATGGCGCGAAGTTAACCACGCATCGCTGATCTGTTGTAACTCGTGGATGAATTTGTCCTCCAGGGGCGGGAGAAGTACTTCGGTGGTATACCCATTTCGCTCCATCCGGCTGATCGTATTGCGCAAACCTTTATTCTGACTGCCTTCTAGAGTAAAACTTTTCAAATCCACAATGGCTTCATAGCCAATACAGGTAGCCTCAAAGCCCAGGGATCGGTAAATCTCCAAATAATCGGGCAGGGTAGAGGCAAAGGCGGGTGTCCAATCATTTCGCGAACAGTAGTCTCGAAATTTTTCGATTGCCATCGCCATTTGATGATCCGGTCCTATGGGATCCCCTAACGCCATGGCGCCACGCCCGCTGGTGGCGTAAGCAATGACGGTATCCTCGCCGCCAAAGAAGTAAGATTTGTCTTCAAACAACGCGGCGCGGGCAAGCGGCGTGCGTCCGTATTGCTGAATGATTTTCTCTGCGCGCATTCGTTCCTCTGCCGTGGCAGGTTGACGCACCAGAACGGGACGAATCAGCATCAGGAGGGCAAAACCCAGGGTGCCAAGGCCGATGACATAAATTGAATCGGCAAAGTAACGTCCAAAACCGGTAATCGGTTGCAGGCCGGGGTCATAGAAGGCAATAAACATCATCAGGGTTTGACGAACCGCTTGGGAAAAATTAAAGGGGGTGCTGAAATGTCGGTCCAGGAGGTAGAACCCAATCGTTCCATACATCAACGTAAACAGGACAGCCCCAACAAGTACCAGAATCCCCTGCCTGATGGATGGGGGATCCGATAAGGCATGAAAACTATGCCGTAACAGGATGAGGACGAGGAGCAATGCCAGAGAAATCCCAGCCTCTTCAAAATCTAGCCCCTTAAGCAGATGGCTGAGCATAGAAACACTCAAAAGAATTGTGGTCAAGATCCAGGCAACCCGCTTCCGCCGAAACAATCCGTTCGCCAGAAGCAAAAGAGCAAAACCGGCAAACGCAGAGGTTAACCGACTTCCAAATCGAACTTCCAGCGGGATGGCGGCTTCTCTCAGAATGGTCAATCGCTCCAGTAATGCCGGTTGAACGGCTGAAATCAGATTGACCATCCCCACTACAAAGGTAAAAACAGCCGAAAACCTTACCCCCCATATTTCCAGATCTGAGGATCTCTTCAAGTTTGTTGAAATATTCTCCGTCATTGTTTCACCCTCGATTACTTTCAGATGAATGACAGCATTTATGTCATCCCCATCCTATAGACTGCGGAAGGTTATAAAACCGGTTTGCACGAGTACCATGGATGCCTTGAGTTACTCCCTGTTTTGAGCAGACCGATAGAACCAGCGTTTGGTCCATTCTGCCGAGACAAAATACATCAGGATAATCACCAGCAACATTAACAAAGAAAAGAACGGCAAAGGAGTAAATCCCAATGCCTTTGCCAGAGGGGAGTACGGCAAAACAAAAGTGATCAAAGCACTTGCCAGGGTTGTACCGATCATGAGGGGACTGGGATGACTGCGAAAGAACGGCAAACGGGTACGAACAGCAAAAACCACAAACATGGCAGAAAGCACTGACTCGATAAACCACCCCGTCTGAAATTGTGCTTCGCTGGCTTTCAGAAACCAGAGTAATACAGCAAAAGTTACATAATCAAATACGGAACTCAGGGGTCCAAAGATTAACATAAACCGACGAATAAAATCCACATCCCAACGATGGGGACGTTCCACATACACTTCATCCACATGATCCGTGGCAATCGTCATTTCCGGAAAATCTGTCAGAAAATTGATCAGCAAGATTTGTTTGGGAAGAAGCGGAAGAAAAGGCAAAAACAATGAAGCCCCTGCTACACTGAACATGTTGCCAAAATTGGCGCTGACCGCCATGAAGACGTATTTCAGGGTATTGGCAAAAATTTTGCGCCCTTCTCGAACCCCTTCTTCAAGCACATCCAAATCCCGCTTGAGCAACACAAAATCAGCGGCATCTTTGGCTACATCTACAGCATTTTCTACCGAAATTCCTACGTCGGCACTGTGCAACGAGGGAGCATCATTGATCCCATCCCCCATATAGCCCACCACATGTCCCATCTTTTTGAGTGCCAGGATAATGCGTTCCTTCTGGTTGGGGTCTACCTGAGCAAAAATATCCGTTCGTTCTGCAATATGCCACAAGGCTTCATCACTGAGTTGGTCCATCTCCCGGCCGGTTAAGATTTTCGCCGACTCAAAGCCAATTGACTCAGCAATGTGAGCAGCCACCAGTTTATTGTCACCTGTAATGATTTTGAGACGGATTCCCAAACCTTGCAAACGAGCAATTGTTTCTTTGATCCCTTCCTTGGGCGGGTCAAAAAATAATAAGAAGCCCAGGAAACATAAATCACTTTCGTCTTCCTGAGTGTAGGCAGGCTTGACCTCCATGACCCGCGAGGCAATTCCCAATACGCGATACCCTTGAGCACTCCATTGGGTGTACCGGGACTGAATCTCTGCCAGATGATCCGAGGTTATTCCTTGAACGCCACCATCTATTAATGCATGCGTACAAATTGAAAGAATATTCTCCAGGGCACCTTTGCAGATTAATGTGCGGGTATCCTCTTCCTGCACAACCACACTGAGACGCTTGCGGACAAAGTCATAGGGAATTTCATCCACTTTTTCCGCTCCCGGTACAGGGTTGTGCATACAAGCCAGAATAGCCTCATCCAGCGGATTGGAAATGCCCGTCTGAAAATAAGCGTTCAACCATGCCTGGCGCTTCACTTCCTCAGAATCCTGTCCATGGAAATCGTATGCGTGATCCAGTCGCACCACGCCCTCGGTCAGGGTCCCTGTTTTATCGGTGCACAGAATATCCATGCTGCCAAAATTTTCAATGGAAGACAGACGGCGAACAATGACCCCATGGGCTGCCATCCCGCGCGCACCTCTTGCAAGGTTGATGTTGATAATAGCCGGAAGAAGTTGGGGGGTTAAACCCACCGCCAGGGCAATGGAAAACAGCAGCGAGTCCAGCACTGGCTTATGAAAGAAAACATTTACGGCAAAGATGATGATCACCAGGACCAGCATCACTTCGGTAAGCAAGTTTCCCAGTTTACGAATACCCCGTTCAAATTCTGTCTCAGGGGGACGCAGGCTCAGACGCTTTGCCGTACGTCCAAAAAAGGTTTGTGTCCCTGTGGTCACAATCAGGGCTTTGGCACTGCCACTGCGCACGCTTGTCCCCATGAAGACGCAGTTACTGCGCTCCGATAAGGGGGCTTCTGAAGAGACTACCCCGGGTTGTTTTTCAACCGGAAAAGTTTCTCCTGTCAGCACCGCCTGATTGACAAAGAAGTCTTTGGCTTCCAGAAGAATTCCATCTGCCGGGATCAGGCTACCTGCCGAAAGAAGCACAATATCCCCTGGAACCACTTCCTCGGTAGGGATGGTTTGTTCCTGACCATCCCGCAAAACCTTCGTTTTTACATTCACCTGAGCCTTTAGCCGGGCTGCTGCATTACTGGCTCGATATTCCTGCACAAAACTCAGAAGGGCGCTGCCGAAGATAATCGCCAGAATAATCACTGCGTCCGTCCAGTCCTGAACAAAGGCAGAAATCAGAGTAGCTACCAGGAGGATTAAAATGATCGGACTTTTGAATTGATTGAGAAATAAGCCAATGGGCGTTAACTCTGTTTGCGCTTCCAGCGTGTTTTTGCCAAAATGTTTCAAACGTTCCTGAACCGTCTCTGTACTCAGCCCATGGGTCGTGCTTTCCAGTTCCTGTAACAACTGCTGTGTTTCGATGTTCCAGTAATTGGAGAAATGTTCAAAAGGGAAGGTTTGAGCAGACATTGTGACGTTCCACCCTAAAGATTGATTAAGAAATTTGGGGAGAATTTATGAGAATTTTGTTTATTATCCACCCGTTTAATCAATATGACAACCACTGAACCAGGGGACTGTAACCAAATTTTTGAACGAATCTTCAAACATGGGATTTAAAGAGCAGGATTTTCTTGGAGGTCCCATGCCCAGAACTGACAAGCAACTGTGCTTCCGTGGAGCAACCCAGTGGTGGTTTTGTATCTCCGTGTTCGCTGGTTGCACTCTTGAGCCTGCCAATCATTTATCCCGTGTGGTGATTGGTCCAGGGAATACCCACATCAGCATAGAAAGCCACATAACGTTGCCAATCACAGGATAACTACATGACCAGGTTGTGAAGTTTTCCCAAGAGGTCACCTGTTTTTTAGCACCGCGCTCTACGCTGGCAGGGCTGAGTGATCCTAGAACAGTCATCTCAAAAATTTGTAAAAATTGCAACAAATATCCGGAAAAGATGAAATTTATCAAGCGGGAGGCACATAATATTTACTCACCAGTGATACCAAGGAAATACGTGGATAGCAAACGATTTATGCATCCCGAATGGTTATCTTAAGTTGATCATTTTTATTCTATCTGGAGACAACGGAAGAAAATTGGTGAACAACAAAATGGATATCATCCGCTGTAGTTAGGCGCCCCAGGGAGATGCGAATGGAAGAGGAGGCTTGTTTTCGAGTCAGCCCAATGGCTTGTAACACATGAGAAGGCTCAGGTGCGCCCGTATTACAGGCAGAACTGGTGCTCATCATTAGTTGGGGCAGGCGCAGTAATAACACATCGGCGTCTTCTTCAAAGGTCAAACTGCTCGTGTTGGGAAAGCGCGGTGCAAACCGAGCATTGATACGCAGATGAGGAATGTTTTCCAGAAGACGCTTCTCTAATTCATCCCGTAGGGTTTGAAGTCTGAGGCTTTCGCTGGAAATTTCCGAACACGCAATTTCACTGGCTTTGCCCAAACCTACAATCCCGGGGACGTTCGATGTACCTGCCCGCAAACCACGCTCCTGACCGCCCCCTTCCAGAAGAGGACGGATGGGGATTTTTCGTATACCCCCGCGCACATAAAGCGCCCCCACGCCTTTTGGTCCGTACATTTTATGGGCGCTGAGAGAGAGTAAATCTACCCCCCAAGCATTAACATCCACGGCAATTTTCCCGACGGCTTGCGCGGCATCGGTATGTACCAGCACGCCATGAGAATGTGCCATGAAAACAATTTCTGAAATGGGTTGAATTGTTCCAATTTCGTTATTTGCACTCTGGATAGAGACAAGAAAGGTGCTTTCATCCAGGGCTTTTTCAAGCGCTTCTAACAACTGACGTAAAGATCGCGCCTGTCATTCTTGAAATCCATGTGCAAGTTCTCGAATGAACTTCTCAATAACCTCTTTAACTCGATCCTCAACTCGATCCTCGGCTCCTTCAGGACATCCTATAAGCAGGCGGATTCTTTCTCTTTTAACACCGTTTGCAAGACCTGATAACCTGAGGCTTTATAAGGTATGCTGTAGCAATACGAATCTCTTGAGCATTTTGAATTCCAAGCTAAATGCAATCGAAGGTAACAGAATTGGCGGAGAAAAAACGATATTTGGCTGTCATAGTTTCGACGTATATCACAAGTAATCTTTCTTCTCTGGAATTACTCCCCTCACCCCACCTCTTGGATTTTCCACATCACCCGCATATCGAGGAATCAGATGAACATGCACATGGGGTATCGTTTGTCCAGCAGATGTTCCAATGTTGATTCCAATGTTAAATCCGTCAGGGTGATATTTTTCAGAAACCAACTCTTTCACACGATCTGTCATCAGCCATAAAGCCGTTTTTGTGTGAAAAGATAAATCAAAGTAACTGGCAAGGTGTTGTTTAGGAATAATCAAAGCATGTCCCGGTGATACCGGAAATTTATCCAGTATAGCGTAAGCGCTGGCAGACTCAGTTAGTAACTCCCGTTCCTCCTCAGGTGCACAAAACGGGCAATTATGTGGGTTGGAATGTGGTAACCGATTGTAATGCCGGTATTCGTAAATTTCAGCATTCTTTGTAAGGAGAATACTCCGATATGGCAACCTCACATTACACTGATAAACATTTACGCCGCGTTTTACATGAAAACGAAAACCATTCTTCTGAATATCTCGTCTGACAGCAAAATAAGCACGACCATCCGGCTGTAACAGTTCCGAAATAGCCATCAACACATGAGCTTGTTCTTCAGGAAGAAGGACGTTCAGGACATACAGGCATAGAATAGTGTCAAATTTCCCCTGAGGGATTTCAGGGAAATAATAAGGATCATAACCCGTAACTTCAAAGCCCTGGTTGCGCAAATATTCTACATCTGTTCCCAAACCACAACCGAAGTCCAGAACACGCCCATAAATTAAATTAGTTTGCAAAAGAAAACGAACAGGGAAAGACGCTTGATTGCGTTCTTTTACAGTTAGATGACTGTTTGGATTCTGGGGCGATTGGTACACAAAATTCATGGTCTGTATTTCCAATTCGCGGAAAAGCCCATATTCGCAGCCACTTGCAATTGTGGTGCGATGGTTGCCTGAAATGAATCGCGGAATTGACCGAAACTCATTTTTCGAAGTTCTTCCACACTACTGACTTTCAACAAAACTACATAATCTTCCAATAACTTCTCTGACTTAGCCATAGGAGCAATGCTTTGAACTGCCTGGTATTGCATGCTGGTAAATGGCTCAAGATAGGAAGGATCTGGAAGATTGTCATTTTTGGATGCATTCACCTCCTTAGGAGTAGGAATCAGATTCCAAAGCAAGTCATGGGCTACAAAACGCCAGGGCAAAAAATGATCTATCGAATACTTTCCTGGAAATATTGGCTTTCCCGAATAAATACAGGTCAATGAACCCGCCTGTCTTAATACAAGATTCCAAAATGAACGGGCTTGTAGCAAATTTCGGCTTTGTGGTTTAAACAACTTTCCTGCAATACCGGGAACATTTGGATTATGTTTCTGTAGGTAATTAATCAAATGCCAAAGACAAAAACCAGTAAGGATTGCCAAATGTTTCTGCAAATAGTTATACCAGTCAGGATGAATCTCAATATTGTCAGTGAAATTCACAAACCGATATAAACATGGCTGATGGGTATAAAAGGATTGTTCCGCAAGTTCTTGAATACGCCGATTAATCTTCCAATCATCCTTACCCCTCAGCACATCGGTGAAAAATGGGCGTAGAAAGCGGTAAGGCACATAGTCGGCTAAATCCTTTATTTTCTCTCCAACATCATCCTTTCTCCTAAGATGGTCAAGCGCAACATTCGCAATAGTATCAGGTGTACTCTCCAGGGTTATACCTGAACGCTCCATAATCAAGGTAATCACATTACCAAGTTGATCCTGTTTTCCAAACGACAATCGATAATAGTTAATGGGATACCAACCCATTGCCGCCATGCGTGCGAGTAAGGCATGAACAGGTATAACCCGCCCCTCGTCTTTGCGTATGCTCTCCAAAATAGCCAGGAACCAGTAAAACTTGTAAGAATTGGTTACATTATCGAAACTGGAAGCGAGGGCTTGAATTGGTAATGACGGAGTGTAAGGAAGAGAAATGTTCATGGCTATGATGTCATTCTATAGATGGAAGCCGTACTTTTATCAGAAAACGAAGATATCTAGCGTGAAATATCTCAACTTAAGTGTTTATACAAATTTTTTCTGTGTATACATTTGCTTAGCCAGAAAAAGTCAGTTTCACTTTTCCACAATTGCACCCATTATGGAAAGCCACCCTTATTAATGTCGGCATTGAGACGGTAATTCTATTTGGAAACTAGTATAGCAAAGATTTTCCCTTTGCTAAACCTTCACCAGCAAAGTGCAAGAAGAGCAAGGCGTGTCCTTCAATGGAATAGACGCCCGCTGGGTCTCTGACCCTCTTCCTGCTCCACACCGAACTGCGGTTCAGCACATCCTGAAGCCCCCTTGCCTGAACAGGTGGAAGAAGTGGAAATCAACTTGTAGAGTGGGATAATGATGAGTTGCGTCATTACCTGGCACGTTTAGCGCGGTCTCCATGGTGCATTTCCGTTATCCCTGGACACTGAAATGCGCTTTACGCTCATTGGAGCGTTGCTTTAACTGGTCTCAAATTTTCAAACAATGCTATCCAGCATTTCCTGTTCATCCATAGAGTTTATTTCCTCAGTATTTTAGCCCCTCCCTAATACACATCAACACAATTGTTGAACAAAATCAATATATAATTTTTAAAACTATTGTTTGGTCAGGTGACAATGAAAACCATTGCAGTATGTAATCAAAAAGGGGGGGTAGGTAAAACAACCATCACCCTTAATCTATCTGCCGGGCTGGCAATGGTTGGTCAAAAGGTGTTGATGATTGACCTTGATCCTCAAGCCAGTTTGACCCTCTCAACCATTGGGGAAAGCAGTGGACAATGTATTGCTGAGGTAATAGGCAGTTCATTACCGGGCAAGTTATCCATTCTGGAAATCATTCACCCTCTTCAGGAAAATTTTCACCTTGCCCCGGGCGGTTTATCTTTATCCATCTCCGAAATTGGGTTAGTTACTCGACTGGGTAGGGAAAACATCCTCAAAAAAGTTCTCAGCGCCATAGATCACCATTATGATGTGGCCATCATTGATTGTGGTCCATCAATGGGGTTATTGGTAGAAAATGCGCTTAATGCGGCAAATGCGGTGATCATTCCGACATTGCCCACACCTATTGATAAAAAAGGCGTCTCTATTTTATTAGAGAGCCTTCAGGCAGTTCGCAACGAGTTAAATCCCGATTTGGAAATTTTGGGACTGGTCATCAGTCAGTATGACCAGCGCTTGAAATTACACCAACAAATGCTGGATGAGTTCCGTATGATGGACTTGCCCTTACTTGCGATTATTGGACGCAGTGTAGAAGTTGCCAGAACGATCGGCGAAGGCAAACCTTTAACCAGCGGCAGGCTACTCCCACAAATGCATGAGTTAACAAGTAAGGTTGATTTCTGGATTAAACATGGCAAACTGCCAGACTCATTCCTTTCCGGTTAAGACTTTCTGAATAATCTGATCCAATCCGTCAGGTGTACCCCCAAACCGTGCAATGACTGCGGACCGCACCTGAGCAAAAATCTCAGCATCTGAGGGCATTGCCTCGCAAGAGGGGTGAGGGGGCGACTTCACACCCGCTGGCAGGCGGGTTAATGTAACACCCCGCTCACGGGCTCGTTCCTGCCCCAAATCGGTTATAACAACATCATCACCAATATGAATCTCCTTGACTCCCTGATCGGCATGGAAGTCAATATCCTTTGCTGTCAGAAATTTCTTAGCCATACAAACCTCCCCTTCTAGGGAACACCCTCAATTTCCTTCAAAGCAGTCACTGCCGCATCTCTTGCCGCTAAGATATCGGCTTCTGTGCCAGCCATCCATAATCTTCCAAAACGCCCAACAGAACTGATGTGCATCAAATTGACCGGAGCCGCTTTTTCCGCTTCGTTTGCGGCTAAATTGATATAAGCCGCTGGAGCGCATTCCAGAACTAACATGGTTTGTCCAGGCACAAGCATCATTCCTCGTGCAAATCGGTTAAGCAATTGCGCTTGATAGGGATTTACGTTGGTAATGACTTGCAGAGATGCAATTTCAGGTTTTTTCCTGTCGGTGATTTTTAGCCCTAATTGTTCCAATACTACTTGCCCAGCCTGAATCACATCTTCCTGTGAGAGAGAATGGATTTCAAACATGCCAAACTCGCGCTCAACAATTTGTGCCCCTGGTCTTACGTCCGTGGCTTTTACGGCAATATCCACCACCCGAAATACCCAGTTACCGGGCGCCATTTCCACATACAGGCTCGCCATCCCCTCAACAGGTAAATCTCCCTGTGTAATCGTGCCTACAAATGCCGCATATTGGGGTTGCATTCGATCCAAATAGCAATAAGCACGTAATTCGAATTGGTCTGCCATAACTACTCCTTACGAAGAAATTCGGTCGTTCATTGCAATACCCAGTGGAGTGACAAATAACGGATTGCCAGGAACCACGGTTTTGATACCCGTTATCCCTTCAATCACTTTTGGAAACCCTATAAACGCACTGCTCCCCCCAACAAGATAAATACAATCCACCGCATAGGGTTGAATATGGCGTTGAATAATAGAACCAACCTTTTCCATCACCGGGCGGACTAACGGGTATAAAACAGGTTGCTGGGAAGGATCAATTTTCTTCTCTTCGGCTTCATGGAAAGAAATTTTCAAAGCCCCTGCCACAACCAGAGTAAAATGCGTCCCACCTGTTGGCTCATCAGCGGTATAAATCACTTCTCCATTTTGAATAATAGCAATCCCGGTCGTCCCTCCCCCAATATCTACAACCGCACCATCCTTAACTTCCAGAACAGCATTTGCCGCAGTGGGTTCATCCACAAGATTTGAACAGTTCAAGCCCGCCGCTTCAAGAACATAACGAGTAGCACGAACTTCTGCTACCGGCACACCAGGCGGGTACGCGGTTGCGGCGGAAGTTAATTCAAACCCCAGCCGGCTTTCCAAATCTGCTTTCATTTTCCGCACCAGATCGACCGCGCCGGCAAAATCAACCACCAACCCATCCCGTACAATTTCTGCGAACTGATAGGTGCCAACCAGCGGTTGATAATCTTCGGTAAGCACAAACATGCTGACATACGCTGTTCCCAAATCTACACCACAATGAACCTGCCCTCGATATCCATTAATGGAACGACGCTGGATGGCTTTTTCGGCTTCTTGTAAAAAAGAATGAAGGTTGGTATTCATGAGTTTTTATCTTCAATCTTTCCTGCAACGAAAAGCAATTCCAGATAATATACTGCATTGCTTAATCGATTGACCGCATGGGCTAATTCTGGTTCTTGCGGCGCAGATGCCTCGTAGGCAGTAAAGGCTTCCAGGGCTGTGATTTCCGCCTCTCTTACCTGAGTCCGCAACCAGTTTAACCAGAGAAGCAGTTCTGAATCGTGAGATCCGGGGACGATGTGGTCGATCCCTACGCTTTCTTTGGGCGTATGCGTGGCTTTGCGAATTTCGTCATCGCTTTTCCCGTTCAACTCCAAGGGCGCAACTTTTCGTTGATTGTATTCCGCGCTGGAAATCTCTCGACAATAAGCCGCCAGAGTGCTCAACAACTCACTTAATGTTGGATATCGTTCTCTCCTGGCGATTGCGCTAACCAAAAGGAACAGCGCATGGAGAGAGTCCATCTTCCCTCGAAAACGAATCCGCGGGTGTGTTTTCGGAGTGAAATACTGGTTATCCAACTGAGTCATGTGATCGGGCTTGGGTTTGACAGGCATGCCACAAGTACTGCAACGGGGAAGTTCTCCAGTAAGTACAACAGGAAACTCTCCAGGCTTATCCCATGCGGGTTTGGCTGAAGAATCTTCGGGAGGACGAGGATTTCCTGCGGGAACTATGGCTGGTTCGAATTCCACTTCCATATTCCATTCCTTCAAAAAGTCTTGCGCAGAAGGTGAGAGACGGGAATCCGCAGGAAGCCGAATAACCATCCCCTTTTTGGGTTGTCGGATTTGATCACGGAGTTGCGCTTCGGTTACTATTGGCATGAAAAACCGCCTTTCTGTTGCGCTTAACCAGCCCACTCAGCAGGGTAAGTTACATATAAAAACTTTGCCCATTGCGGTGTGCCAAATGAAATTTTTGTGCCTTTGGGAATGAAGATTACGTCGCCTGGTTTTCCAACCACTGTGCCTTGATCCGTAGCGATGTGGAGTTCTCCTTCAATCACAAATTCAATCTCGTCATACGTGAGCGTCCAGGGAAAACTCCCCTTATGCAGGGTCATGAAACCAGCCGCCATGGGAGAGCCATGTTGAGCCGTAATGACATCCTCAAGGCGCACATCCATTTCAGGACGGTTAATCTCAAAGGAGAAAGGCGGCATGACCAGCGAACGTCCATCCACATGCACAACCGATGCCCTTTTGGGAGTAACAGAGTTATCTCCTTTTTCGAGCAGTTTTCCAACAATTTGACGGACTTGTTCTTCCAAACTGCTGGAGACTACTTCAGCACGTGTTTGACTGCCAGGCTGTTCTTTTTCCACTTCAATAATTTTTATTCCCAGTTCACGCGCCGCATCGCGTGCTAAAGGAGTAATTAATTCTCCCGGCGAGAGTTTTAACTCCAAAACCTTTTGATCTGCCAGGCTTCGCACATCCTGAGCAGTGTAGCATTTTTTTGCCATAGGGCTTATCCTCCCATAGTAACCACTTCTCCCGGCATGATACCAGGAATGGTAGTGTGGATTTTTTTACCGGTTTAAGGGTGGAAAAATTTGCTCTGTCGAAAAATTTTTCCACCCTCAGGTACGGCTTTCCACACTATTCCGAAACTTTGGGAAGGATCATTTCCACATCGCTGTGAGGGCGAGGGATGACATGCACACTAACCAGTTCGCCAACCCGTTGCGCCGCGGCGGCACCTGCATCGGTAGCGGCTTTTACAGCGCCAACATCTCCTCTTACCATCACGGTTACATACCCGCCGCCGATATATTCTTTCCCGATCAATTTCACGTTGGCGGCTTTAACCATGGCATCTGCCGCTTCAATTGCTCCCACAAGACCTTTTGTTTCGATCATACCCAAAGCAATCATTTGGATGGTCATAGAAATCTCCTTTTGTTGAATTTGAGAGGGTGGTTTGGATGGAGGTATGGATTCGCCTCCTGTGATGGATTCATCCGATGTTTTTGGAAGAGAAGGTTCATCAGATACCGGCGCTGAAGATTTCATCTCATCTGCCGCTAAGGCTTGATGACTGGGCAACCGGCAATATCTGGAACCCGGAATTGCCGGGTTCTGGCATCTCTTCCCGCTTTTTGTTATTGCCTGACACTGTGTATCGTTCATGCGCTTTCACCTCTTTACCGCAATTGTTAGCGGAGGTGTTCCAATTGCCTTAACACTCGGCGAACGATATCCTCAATCTCTTCATCGCTGACCGCAAAAGAGGAAAGAGATTGAACATTCTCAGATTTCACATCTGGAGCCAGAGTATATGCGGCAGAGGGCGGAGATTGAATTTCATAGGCAAGGCGTTTGATATTCATCAAGTGTGTGGTTGTTATATTATCACTGACGATAGCCCCTCCAAGACCTCCTGGTGCTAAAGTTAATGCGGGGAACACTCCTGTAGAAGCTCCAATGGCTCCCATCGTTCCCCATGAATTCACGATAATGCGGAAGGCAGGTTTTTCGATGCCAAAAGCCAGAATCACCTCTTCATCGCGCGCATGAATGACCAGCGAATGCCCATCCCCGCCATATTTGAGAAGTTGAATACAACGCTCGCATCCCGCACGCCAGCCGTCTTCAACCATGAAACCCAGGACAGTGGTCAGTTTTTCTCCACTCAGTGGGTACTCCCTGCCAACACCGGGCAAGTCCACGACCAGCACTCTTGCCCAAAGAGGCACCTGAATACCTGCCATCTTTGCCAGTTGTTGAGGGGTCTTTCCAACAGCCTTGGGATTCATTGCGCCGGGAGCCTGAAAGAGTAATTTTTCAATGGCGGGGACATCCTCTGGTGGCAGCCAATATGCTCCGTTCTTTTTCATTTCCTCGCGCAATTGTTCGGCAATGGGCTTATCTGCTACAACACATTGTTCAGTGGAACAAATTACCGAACAATCAAAGGCTTTGCTGTTGACGATATCGCTTGCCGCTTTTACCACGTCAGCACTGCGATCCACATACACGGGAACGTTACCAGGACCTACCCCAATGGCAGGTTTTCCAACACTGTGGGCGGCGCGCACCATTCCAGAGCCGCCAGTGGCAAGGATCAGGGACACTGCATAATGCCGCATTAATTCCTGAGTTCCTTCCAGGGTGATATTCTGCATACACGAAACCAGCCCATGCGGCATCCCCGCCGCCTCACCGGCTTCTGCCATAATCCGAACGGCTTCATAGGTGCTTGCCCGAGCGGAAGGATGGGGAGCCACCACGATACCATTTCGTGCTTTTACCGCAATGAGAATTTTATAAATGGCTGTTGAGGTAGGGTTGGTGGATGGCGTTAGAGCGGCAATCACCCCAACCGGCCAGGCAATTTCAATCACCTTGCGGTTTTCATCACGACGAATTACGCCTGTGGTTTTGATATCTTTGATGGAATCCCAAACCGTTTTACTGGCAAACTCGTTTTTTAGTTGTTTATGACGAGGTACACCATACCCGGTTTCTTCATGAGCCAATTGTCCCAGTCTTGCCGCTTCTCGAAATCCCGCCTCAGCCATCGCACTACAAATTCGATCCACTTCCT
The DNA here is from genome assembly GCF_000199675.1 of Anaerolinea thermophila UNI-1. Taxonomy (GTDB): domain Bacteria; phylum Chloroflexota; class Anaerolineae; order Anaerolineales; family Anaerolineaceae; genus Anaerolinea; species Anaerolinea thermophila. The sequence continues at coordinate 785,096 of NC_014960.1, read as the reverse complement.
CTTGAGTGGCAAAAGCAAAAGCGCGTTGAGCTTCACGGCATTGAATTGCTAGATGACGTGCTTCCTGAATTGAACGGAGATCCAGATCATAATTTTCTGGTAATGCCATGAGACCTCCTTAAAAGAGGATTGAGAAGCCTGTCATTCTGCTGAAAGTTCAACAGATTTCAGTACTTTTTCGGATAACGAGCCACTTCCAGTACAGCATCCTGGAAAGCCTGACAGGCCGCTCGACAGGCACTTTGCGTACCGGAGAGCAACGCGCCTGAAAAGTTGGTCTCGGATGGTGGCTTCCACCAAACTCGCAGTTCAACTTCGGCGGCTTTCAAAGCGGCATCAATTGCATAAGTGGCTTCGATTGGCGGGGCAATCAAATAGGCTAATGGAGTTCCCTCAGGTACGCCAGCCGCCTGACTCAGATAACTTCCTGAGCGAGAAATGGTGTGCGGAAAGAATGCCAGAGTATTTTCTTCGTTTGCTGAAAGGAAGTAGGCATACTCTGTAGCATATTCAATGCAGGCATTCAGTCCTGCGCGTGCTTCTGCCGGGTTTGGCGCCGCCAGAATACCAATGATTTCGCCGGAGAGAGGGCCCGAAGCATGGGCTGAGCCAGCATAGAAACTGTGGGCATACACAACTTCCACTTCGGCTTTTTTGGTTGCCTCGTCTAATGAGACATACAGACAATCGTCTATATCGCAGGTGATGAGCGCCAAACTTTTCTGGTCAGGGCGTAATCCCATCTCCTTAGCAAAGCTCGGGTGAACATTAGGGATTATCCTTGCTGAAAGAATATTGGGGCGAATAGGATCTAAGATTGCCATTGGATCATCTCCTTACTTCAGAATGATCAGCTTTGTCCACTGGTTTTGAGTTTCAATTCCACGCCACTGGCTTGATACTGAAGAGTCTTCTTGATCATGTCCACAACAAAAGCACCGCCTTCAAGTGGATTCGTTCCACCGTGGACAGTGATCATGCATACAACATCTCGCTCCGCATCGGTCTTCCCGGCGGTCGGTCTCCACCCCATGTATGCACTCATAGCATCTGCAATTCCCAAGCCAGGGCGTTCTCCAATGAGGATAACAACTATATCGGCGCCAATGATGTCGTTCACATCATTGATTACCCCAACCCGTGCATACTTAATGAAAAATGATGTCCCAACGCTTATGTTCGCGCTTTTCAAACCCTGCAGTATGACCGGATAAATCACGGGTAAGTTGTTATTAATCGCGGCAGCGCTTAAGCCATCGCCCACAACGATTTGCACCTGTGGTTTCTTTACACAGCGTTCAGCAATGATGCGTTTGGCTTCCTCGCTCAGTTTTCTGCCAAGATCGGGGCGGGTGAGGTATTGATTTCGGTCTTCTACCAGGGTTTGAACCGTGAACAGGTCAAATTTATCCAGCACAGCCTGTTCTACTTCCCCGTAAATAGCGTCCTGAGTTACGCCATGATCGGATTGGAAGAGAAGTAATGTAGAAGTTCTCGGTCTGGGCCCGGCTCGTCCAACCCCAATTCTTGCAGTTGTGGTAGACATCAAATTCCGCAAACCTTCAGAATCGTATGGTTTTTTCACTCCGGGAGCAAAGCGGGATTCGGGAAGTGTGGGGTCTGGCAAGTCGATAATCAAATCCCCATTGGATGCTTTTTGGTTTTGAGAAGGAACTTGCTGTTCTGCATTCTTTTTACTCAGTTCAGCCAGAACGGCTTGAACAATCGCTTCAATATCTACTTTCCCTTGTTCCATAAGACATGCTCCTTATTTTCTCTGCAGGAAGAACGAGGCATCTCCGGCTTTTTCTGTCAGTTTCCCGTTCTCCATCAAGCCAATTGACTCCATCCACTTTTCGAACTCTGGTGATGGTCTCAACCCAAGCAGTTGACGTAAAGCGGCGGTGTCGTGATAACTGGTGCATTGGTAACTCAGCATCACATCATCCCCCATGGGGACTCCCATGAAATAGTTACATCCTGCCGCAGTCAACAAAACCGCCAGGTTTTCAATGTCGTTTTGGGTGGCCTTGGCGTGGTTGGTATAACAGGCATCACATCCCATAGGAATTCCGGTCAATTTGCCCATGAAATGGTCTTCCAAGCCTGCCCGGGTAATTTGAACGGAGTCATACAGGTATTCAGGTCCTATGAATCCAACAACGGTATTCACCTGGAAGGGTTTATATCGCTTGGCAAGCCCATAAATGCGCGCCTCCATGGTTAATTGATCGGTGTTGTAATGCGCATCGGCTGATAAAGCGGTACCCTGCCCGGTCTCAAAATACATGTAATTGGGTCCGGCTGTCCAGCAATATTTCTTTGCCATTTCATAGGCTTCATCCATCATTGCTACCGTGACGCCAAAAGCCTCATTGGCTTTCTGCGATCCTGCCAGACTCTGGAAAACCAACCCAACCGGCGCTCCTCGCCGCATGGCTTCCATTTGTGTAGTTACATGTGCAAGTACGCAGTTTTGCGTTGGAATCTCCCACTTCTGGATGATGTCGTAGGTCATTTCCAACAAGCGCATGACGCTCCCCAAAGAGTCATCGACGGGATTGATGCCGATGACACTATCGCCAGAGCCAAAAGATAATCCTTCATAGATGGTGGCACGAATTCCTTCGGGAGAATCGGTTGGGTGGTTAGGCTGATTTCGGGATGCCAGGGTGCCTTCCAATCCGATGGTGTTGTTGCAGTGGGCAGTGATGCGAATTTTCCGAGCCGCTACCATGAGATCCATGTTGGACATGAGTTTGGTAACAGCGGCAACCATCTCGGCGGTAAGCCCGTTGCTAATGCGCTTGATCATATCTCCGGTGGTGGTATCTGCCAGCAGCCATTCACGAAATTCGCCCACTGTCCAGTGCTTTATCTCGTTGTAAATGGTCTCGTTTACAGAGTCCTGGATAACGCGTGTGACCTCATCCTGTTCGTAAGGCACTGCCGGGTGATTTCGCAGGGTTTCCAGTGTCACTTCTGCCAGAACGTACCGGGCAGCCATGCGTTCGGATACGCTTCTTGCGGCAATTCCAGCCAAACGATCGCCAGATTTCTCTTCGTTGGCTTTTGCCATCACCTCTTTGATGGAGCCGAACTCATATGTATTTCCAAACAGCTTGGTTCTTAAGAGCATAGAGAACTCCTTTGCTGAAACACTTCAGATGAAAGTGGATTGGTCATCCTTCATCAGTGATAGAAGATTAATGTTTTTACAGAAAGAGGCACTACTCTGCCGTCCAATATGGGTTCCCCGATATCAATAAAGTCCCCCTCAGCCAGATTTATTTGGTCTACACTGATCAGAGGAATCTGCGGATGAATTGCCCGAATGGTTTGCCCTAATACCTGGGCATAATCTGCTTCGCCAACAATCACCAGGGGATCGTCTTGTTTCAATTCTTCTCTGGCAAATTGAACTACCCCTTGCGCAATAGATTGGAGCGTGGGGAAATCCAGGCGTGCAGGAAGGTTGAGAGCCAAAGCAAATGTTCCGGCATTTTGTTTGAGATCCCATCTGCGTGTTGCATTTCGAATGGCTTCAGCGATTTTAGCGGGATCATGAAGATCGCGTTCCTCAAGGGCTGGACGAATGACAGGCAAATTCCGCATGGGGAGCAATTTGGCATCTGTGAAAATTGTGCTTCCGCTCAAGGTCACCGTCTGACTGGCGGCACCCAGTACGGTTGCTCGCAAGGTCTCTGCTGGAACTTCTATGCGCATTTTTCGAATGCGGGGATTCATCCTTAAGGACTGTGCCAACAAGGGACCTACATCATTGTGGATTGTGACATCTGCCAGCGAGCGAATATCAACAGGATGATAGAAATAGGTGCCCACTCCCCCAGAGATAAACAGAATTTTAGACTCCTCTGCATGGATTAGAGGTGGTGAAAGTTGCAATTCCTTTCCCAAATCACTCTCGATGCCCTGAATCAGGTCAGCAACCAAATCGGCCATACAATCACAAAAAGGCTTAATGATCTCCACATCCACTCGTTTGCCAACAAAAATTGGTAGTCCCAATGCGTTAATGATGCGTTGTCCGGGAGGGGCAATGTGCTGGACAATGCCGGAGGTTTTTTCAATGACGATTTGACGCCCTCCCACTGCCATTGCGGAAGAGGAAAGATGCTCTCCCAATCGAAAAATTGCGGCATTTGAAGTTCCTCCGCCAATATCCACATTGGTAACGGTGGTGTAATTTTCGGCAGAGTATGCCGCCGCTCCTGAACCCCTTCCGGCAATGAGCGATTCCACATTAGGCCCTGCAACTGTAACCACAAAATCACCCGCAAGCGAAGCAATGCCCTTCAGGATCTCCTCAGCATTTTGGGTTCTGGCGATTTCGCCAGTGATGATGACTGCCCCTGTTTCCACCTGCTGGGGTTGCACTCCGGCTTTTTGATATTCAGAACGGATGATTTCGGTTAACTTTTGCACGTCTACCAAATCGGGACTGAGCAGTGGGGTAAAGTAAGCAGGACTTTCATACACGGCTGATTTGGCGCTGACCTGAAACCGGGGGACTTGTCCTGGTCGGGAAACACTCTTTACTGACAAACGGGAAAAGACCAGTTGGGTGGTTGTAGTGCCAACATCGATGCCAACACTGAGCATTTCCCGCGTATCAGACATGGACAAGCGCCTCCAAAGGATTTACTCTTCCACTTTCGGTAAAATCATCTCCACATCACTATGCGGGCGAGGAATGACATGAACGCTGACCAGTTCTCCGACTCGCTGGGCGGCTGCAGCGCCAGCATCGGTAGCGGCTTTTACCGCACCCACATCCCCCCGCACCATGACGGTTACATACCCGCCGCCAATGTATTCTTTGCCAATCAATTTCACATTGGCCGCTTTGACCATTGCGTCGGCCGCTTCAATTGCGCCAACCAAACCTTTGGTCTCAATCATGCCAAGGGCAATCATTTGAACTCCGCTCATTGACTTTCTCCTTTCTCGTTTCTAGAAATCCAAATTTAAGTACGGTTAGTTACTTTTCGCTCTTTGGAGCTACCAGCATGGCAACAAGTACAGCGGTAATTCCAGCGGTTAACTTTCCTACGATCATGGGGAAGATTAAATCCCTTTCCACACCTGCAGTAAATCCTAAATGGTCACCAAAGGTGAAAGCCGCGCTAACTGCAAAAGCAGAGTTGAGGACTTTACCCCGCACATCCATATCCTTCATCATTGCAAACATTGGGATATTATTCGCCAGCGTTGCAACCATACCTGCGGCGGCAATATCGTTCATTCCCATTCTTCGGCCTAGCGCCATTAAAGGTTTCTTGAAAACTTTGGTGATGACCTTAACCATTGGGAAAGCGCCTAATAGGACAATACCAATCGAACCAATGATCTGAATACCATCCCAAACTGGCGCCATTCCCGGAATGATGACCACGCCCGTGAGGGTTTCCCATACAATTGCGGCCAATCCAATGGTAATCATTATGACCACCCCCTTGCCAAAGTATTGGAAACCAGTGGTCATCTTATCCGGAAAACGCCATAAGCCAAGAGCAATCAACACTGAAACCAGTACTACAGGTACCAAATTCCCTAAGACAACATCTGCTCCCCATCCTGCAGTGAAGCCGCCTGCAATGCATCCCAATGGTATGGTAATGAATCCTGCAAGCATGCCCAGAGCCAGATATTTGCGATCCTCCGCGGGAATCAATCCCAACGCAACTGGAATTGAAAATACAATCGTTGGGCCCATCATAGCACCGAGGATAATTCCAGCGTACAACCCAGCCTCTGGATCAATGGCTAACTGTTTCGCCAGTGGATATCCCCCCATATCGTTGGCAAGCAGTGTGGTAGCAAACATGGCAGGATCTGCGCCAAGAAATTGATACACAGGAACAATGATTGGGCGCAGTACACTTGCCAGCACAGGTGCCAGAGAAATCACCCCCACCATTGCTAAGCCAAGGGGCCCAAGGGCGTTGAAGCCATTCTCAAATTCTTCACCCAACCCAAAGCGGTTTCCCAGAATGCGATCAATGGCACCAATGACCATAAAGATCGCCATCAACCAGATGATGATTTCATTTATGCTCATAGTTCAATTTCTCCTTTGACCAATTGATGTTTTAAGAAGAAGGACCAGCAGTGAAAACAAAATATAAATCACTCCCCTCTTTCACCTCCTTAAGTGAAAATCCCAAACGTAGTGAACAACGAGATTATGGATCGTTAACTAATAAGCCCCTAACTTTTTTGAAAAACAAGTTCACCATTAACTTCTATTGAGTCGAGAATGCCAATCACCACAGCATCCACAGGGATATTCGCAGTTTTCAAAGTCTCTCGTGCGGAACTGCCCTCAACTAAAATCACGAGTTCCCCTTCGCCAGCGCCCACGGTATCAGCCACCAGAAAGGGATCTCCATAAACCTGATTGTCAGGGGTTGCTCTTTGTGCAACCAAGAGTTTGAAACCGGTCAACTTTGGGTCTTTTGCTGTTGATACAGCAGATCCAATGATCCTGGCGATTTGCATTGTTACCTCTGTTTTAAAATGAATGAAAAGGACCGAGATTACTTAAAGAAGAGAATGCAACTTGATTAACAAATAAATTAAAATAAGTTAAAAACATTATAATGATTTAGAAACTAGAGTCAAGAGAGACTGACTGAAGTTCGGGCATAAGTTGGGACATTTGTAGTGTATAAAGAGCCTCCCAACCGATACACTTGGTTCGCAGCAACTAATCGGTAGGAGGCTCATCATGGATAAGTATATCCCGATGCGTTCTTTCATGGAGGAGTTTTTTGATGATGAAATCACCGCTGCCAAAGCGGCAGAAATTGGGCAAGCCATGCTGGTGGCCCGCTCCTTGCGGCTGACCGAGATTGCGGGCAAAATGCGCGGCGGTAGCGCGGCCAGTTACAAACGCATCCAGCGCTTTCTGCAAAAGGTTGACCCGCGGGCCATGCTCTGGCGTCTGTTTTGTGAACAAGCCGAGTATGTGATTGGCGACCCGACCGAGATTGAACGTCCACAAGCCTGGAAGACGGAGTATGTCGGCACGCTCAAAGACGGCAAGACGCGAGGCTTCTGGGTGTTGCTGTTGGCCACACCCTATCGCGGACGGGCTCTCCCTTGCGGTTTGCTGACCTACTCGTCCAAGACCATCGCCGCTGACCGGTCGTCGCGCAATGTGAACCATGTCCGTGCGTTCGCCGGATTGAAAGACCTGCTGGGGGAGCGTCCGTTGGTGTTGGATCGGGAATTCAGTTACCTCGAATTGTTGCTCAATCTGGTCGAAGAGGGAGTGAACTTTGTCATTCGTCTGAACCTGGGCCACCATCCGCCCAGGTTCTGGGATGCCGAGGGCAGGGAAGTGGTCTTATCACTCGCTCCCGGTGAAAAGGTAATCCACCCATCCGTGTGGTACAAAGGCAAGGTATGCGTCAACCTGATCGGTGTCTGGAAGAAGGGCCTGGCTGAACCGTTATGGGTGATGAGCAACCTCGAACCCGAGCGGGCATGGCAGGTGTATCTCTGGCGGATGAAAATCGAGGAAACCTTCCGCGATTTGAAAGGACTGCTGGGGATGACCCGGCTGATGAATAAGCGACAGGAAAACATGGAAAAGATGGTAGCAATGCTGCTGTTGGTTTATGCGATTGCCTTGTTGATCGGTGAAGGCTTGCGAGACCGCCTGTATGGATCGCCAAACCAGCTACAGGAGAATGTTGATGTCGTTCTGCACAAGACGGGCAAGAAATGGCGGCGCTATTCGGGTCTGTTTATCTTGCTCAAACAGAAATGGTGGCTTCCACCCCGTGAGTGGCAGTCCATTGTCAAGGAGGCTTTGGCGTCGTTTGTTGCTATCGTTCGCCCAACTGTCCTAACTCATGTCTGAATTTCAGAGACTGAGACGAGAGACTGTAACAAAATTGGTAGACGAATTTCCGAAATTGGGGGGAGAGGAAGAGCAGGAGAAATTTCAGAATACACCAGAAAGGTTCATACCAAGAATTGATATGCTACTCCCGGTAGTTTTAACAAGCCTAAAGCGCATTTCAGCACAAAAGTTTAACGCAAGGAACACGCTAAACGAGCGGCATAGCAACGCGACTCGTCATTACCCTCTTTCCCAAAACAGGGATTCACTTGCAAGTTTGGACTCAGGAGTAGATTTTCCTCCAAAATCCATGCAGGGAAACCTCTATGTACGCATGCCTCTTTTTGATTTATTCTGATCTCCCTTTTCCTCGTATTTCAGGAAAAGTGTTACGTTTGTAGGAGAAGTGTCCCTACAGAGTACCTGTGTTGGAATGTCTTTATCTTCCCCTTGATTTATTCACTCTTGTTTCCGATTATCAAAACAAACCCATCACCATCCACCAGGTAACCTCAATGGGGATCAGCACGATAAGGGTTACAAGGGTCAGGGGGACTCCATATTTCAGAACCTGGCGGGAGCCGTAACCACCCGTATCGCCCTGTCCCAGCAGGATCGTAACATGCTGGAACGGAAAGATGTAGTGAATGGCAACGGCGGTATACACCAGCAACGATGGGAAAAGCGGGCTCCAGCCTGCAGAAACCGCATAATGCACCATCGGAGGCGCCATAATGGACATGCACGCCAGCGCACTGCCCAGCACCATGTGGATTACCATTGTCACACCACCGACCAATGCGGCAAAGATATAAGGATTTTGCGGCGTTTTGGCAGGTAGCAGGTTTCCTGCCAACCACTGCGCCAACCCGGTCGTTCTCCCCACCGTACCAATTGCCATAGCGCCAACCACGAATAACAGAATGGGCCAGTTGATTCCGCTCATCAGGTCATTTTCATCCAGCACTCCACCCACTTTGGGTAAGGATAACCCCACTGCTACCAGCAGAGCAATCCAGGCTGGATCGATCCCATGAAGAGAGTCGGTCATCCAGAGGACAAGAGCCATAGAGACCCAAATCAGGGTAATGATTTCTTTTCGAGTCATCTTACCGTGCTTATCCTGTTCCAATATCAGGCTGGTTCGGTCAATTTCTACCGGATCGGTTTGGGGAAAAATCGCCATGTAAAGGAGCATCATCAGCACGGAAGCCAGGATTCCCGGAACAGCCATATATTTTGCCCAATCCAGCCAGCCAACAGAGAGTCCGCTGAAACCAATCGTAGCAATATTAAGAGTTGAATCACCGGTGAGCAAAATGGTTGAGGTAGCGGTTGTGGCAACAAAGACCGAAAAGCCCAGTGAAGCCGCATCAGTTGCATTGACACCCGACTTTTGGATAACGGCGCGCATCAAAGACATCATTAACAGTGCGCGGGGAAAGGGATGGGGGATGAGAAAACTGAGCACAAAGCCCAGGACATAGGTCAGGATAATCAAACCGAGATAGGAACCGGCGAAACGAATGATAAAAAAGGTGGCTACCCGTTCAGCCAAACCGGACTTGGTAACCGCTGTAGCCATCAGAAACGAACCGATAATCAACCACATCAACGGCGTCGTCCAAATGGCGAAAACCTCTTGAGGGGTTGCCACCCCCAGGAGGATATACCCCATGAGCATTAACAAGGTGGAGTACGCCGGAGGTACGATTTTGAAAACCCACCAGATCACGGTAAAAAGCGTGATGGCGAGAGCCTTTTTGCCTTCAGGGGCAAGTCCATGCAGAGGTAAAAACCAGATACTAACCGCTGCCACAACAGAGAGGAAAACTCCCACGAGTGGTTTGACACCAGGCAATTGGAATAAAGAAGTGTGGTTGCCAGGCTTGTGCATTGCGGGGTTAAAAACGAAGCGCCTTATCAAGGAAATTCAACACTTTCTGTATATTTTGTGGAGTTTCGAAAGCAGAATCGGCATGACGAGCCTCAGGAAGGATTTCATACGTGACACCCTGTGGGTTAACAGCGGCTAATTGATTCGCAAAATGGAGCGATTGTTGATAAGGAACAGTCTCATCCAGGCGGCCATGCTGAATGAAAAACGGCGGCAATCCAGGGCGGATGTAGGTTTCTGGATTGGCAACCCGCACGAGATCCGGAACGTCGGTGATTTTTCTGCCCAGCAAAAGCGATTCGGGAGAATTTTCTCCGCTGTGGGTATACTCGGGCGGAGGGGGGAAGCCCGACTCCGCCAACTGCTCATCCATTTTCAGGAAGTCCGTAGGCGGGAACCAGGAAACGACAGCCTGGACATGGTCCGGCTGAGCGGCGTTCCCCAACGAAGGATCATCAAGTTCGCGGATTCCTGCCGTCACCCCCGCCATTAACGAGAGGTAACCGCCAGCAGATCCACCCCATGTGGCAATGCGATTCGGGTCAAACAGGTAGGTCCTGGCATTGGCTCGGATCCAGCGGATAGCCGCCTTAATGTCGTGAATCAGTGCTGGAAAAGTTGCTTCACCACTCAGGCGATAGTTTACGCCCACCAGAACATAATTGTACTTGAGCACTTCAAACATAGGTTTGATTTGAATGTCGCGCTTATCTCCCCCCATAAAAGCCCCACCGTGAATGGAAATGACTACCGGAAATGGTCCGTTTCCCTCTTCAGGCCAGTAAATATCCAGTTTTTGGGCAGGAGATGAATGAGCATAGGGAAGATCAAACATTTTTCGCTTAATGTGGTCTGTATTGGCTTCCGGAATGGGAAAAGGAACAGCATAATGAGGTTTGGTTGACATGTTTATCTCCTTTGGTTCTTTACTTGTATGAAAAGCATTCTTTGAACGCCGCTTTTCTACAGAATTACAAATTTCACGCCGCTACTTTGGCAACGGTCTCTTTGGCTTTTCGGTTTTTCTGGTAAACATCAAAGCCTACTGCGATCAACAGAACAGCACCCTTAACCACATTCTGTGAAAAATCGGGGAAACTCGCTAACTGCATAGCGTTGTTTAAAACGCCGATGATCAAAATACCAGTGATCAATCCAAAAATAGTGCCTTCACCCCCTTTGAAACTTACTCCACCCAGCAGAGCGGCGGTGAGACAATCAAATTCCAATCCTTGTCCGGTGGATGTCTGACCGGCGAAGACCCGCGAAAGAAGCAGGACCGAAGTGATGCTTGTAATAAAGCCACAAATGGCAAACAGAATCACCTTCATGGCATCAACATTCACACCCGCAAGGCGCGCCGCTTCTTCATTGCCGCCAAGCGCAAAGATATATCTGCCAAAATAGGTACGGGTGAGAATAAATGAGCCAATCAACGCTACAATGATCATCACCACAATGGGAACCGGAATCGGCCCAATAAAGCCCTGACCGAACCAGCGGAAAGCATCAGGGAATCCCATAATATTGCGGGAATGGGCAAGAATATATCCTATGCCTTTGTAAATGGAAGCAGTACCCAAAGTGATGATTAATGGATGAATCTTTAATTTGACTGCCAGAAAGCCATTGATTGTGCCCAACAAAGTACCAAGAACCAGAATCAACGGGATCGCCAGTGCCATGGGGACTTTGTAATCCACCATCAAAATCGACAACACGATATTTGTGAGGACAATCTGAGAGCCGAGAGAAAGATCAATCGCTCCACCAATCATCACGAACATCATTCCCACCGCACTGATCGCCGCAAAGGACACCTGGCGGATAATGATGACCAGATTCTTGGCGGTCATAAAGTTGGGCGTGGTAATCGAGAAGAAAATGACCAGACTGATCAGGATCATCAATGGCGCGTACTTTCGCGTGACAAAACCAAACTCGTCAATCCAACGGGATAATGAGAATTGTTTTTTCATAAATAGGCTCCTAATGTGTACCTGAGGCAAGGTCGAGAATGAGGTCTTGGCTGAAATTGTCTTTGGAAACTTCGCCAGCCAGTTTACCTTCGCAAAGTACGATAATCCGATCCGACATTCCCAATAATTCCTCCATGTCAGAAGAAATCATCAGGATGGCATTGCCGTTATTCGCCAACTCGCACATCAGGTGATAAATTTCCTGCTTGGCTCCCACATCAATGCCGCGAGTAGGTTCATCAAAGATGAGAATGGCAGAATCAGCCGCGAGGACTTTGGCAAGCACCACTTTCTGCTGATTGCCGCCACTCAGGTTGATCACCCGCTCTTCAAGACTGGGTGTTTTGATATTCAGGTGTTGCCAGTAATATTCCGAAATACTTTTCTCTTTTTGGGTATCCACAACGCCAAACCTGGACAATTTGCGGACAATCGGGAAGGTAATATTCCAACCCACGGGCATCTCCAGGAAAAGCCCCTTACCTTTGCGGTCTTCCGTCAAGAGACCGATGCGATGCTGAATCGCATCCTGGGGGGAACGAATACGGACTAACTTGCCATTTGCCCGGATTTCACCGCTTTCGATGGGTGCTGCGCCAAAAATCAGCATAGCCATCTCGGTGCGCCCCGCTCCCACCAATCCAGCAACGCCCAGGATTTCTCCCTTCCGCACCACGAAAGAAATATCCCTGACTCCATTGCCTGACAGGTTCTTCACCTCCAGCGCAATTTCTCCCGGAGGATTGGTGCGCGCCGGGTAAGTTTCCTTTAACTCCCTGCCAACCATCAGGCGGATTAGTTCTTCACGGTTGGTCTCGCTGGTCAGTTTGGTTGCCACATACTTCCCATCGCGCAATACAGAAACCCGGTCTGAAATCTTGAAAATTTCTTCCAGGCGGTGAGAAATGTAAATAATAGTGACGCCTTTACGTTTCAATTGGCGAATAATCTCAAACATACGCTCTACTTCGGAAACCGATAGCGGAGCGCTGGGTTCGTCCATGATCAGGATTTTGACATTTTTGGAAACGGCTTTAGCAATTTCAACAATCTGCTGTTGGGCAGGCGACAGGTCCTGTACCAGCGCATCCGGGTCCATATCTACATCGAATAATCTGAACAATTCCCTGGCTTGGTTCTTCATCAGCCGGTAATTTACAAAATTCAAAGTGTTGGGCTTTTCACCCAGGAAAATATTTTCAGCGACCGACATGGTCGGCACCAGGTTGAATTCCTGATAAATAACCTCAATTCCGGCACTGCGTGAGAGATGGGGAGTCATCTGGTGATAATCCTGACCACCAATTTGAATGACTCCCCCATCAAGGTTGATCGCGCCAGCAATGGCTTTGATTAATGTCGACTTTCCCGCGCCGTTCTCACCGACCAAAGCATGGACTTCACCTGCAAAGAAATCGAGTGAGACACGATCCAGCGCCAAAACGCCAGGGTATTTTTTGGTAATGCTCTTCAGGGATAAAACGACGCTGGTATTCATGCAATTTTTTACCTCCACAATCTCAGTGAGGAGGGTTCTCCCCTCCTCACTGACGTAAGTAGCGGGAAGATTGGATTACTTCTTCAGTTTGGACCAGTCACAGTGGATTGGTTCCAACTCATCGTTGGTAATTCTGGGGTATTTCACGCCCTGCAACATCGCCTTGATGATTGCATAGGTGTTTTTATCCAGATTGGTGCCGCCGATGGCTACAAAACCCTTGTAGGGGTCTTCACAACTTGTGACAATCGGAATGACGGTTGGATCCATATCGCCCGCAAAGACACCATATTCTGAGAGATCAACGTTCGGCAGGGCTTTGATTGTCTCAGCCGCGCCTTGCGCGTGGGCAGTTGACTGCATAATGAACACCTTGACATTCGGATGCGCCGCCAAAACATTCTCGGCAGTGCTGGCGCCCACCGGAATACTGTCGCCGGAGATATCCAGATACTGCACTACATTTGCCTTAGCACACTTTTCAATAGTGCGATAACCTTGATAGCGCAACCACATCTGCTTTTCGCCGCTCTCGTTCCCAGCAACCACAACATCCACTTTCTCGGCATCCGGGTATCTGGCATTGATGAAATCACAAGCCATTTGCGCCACCAGGGTACCATCTTCGTACTGGTTAGTATGCATAATAGCGTCGAAAGGCTCCAGTTCTGCTGGGGGAACTCCCATAACCAGAATACCAGCCGCTTTGGCTTCCTCAACAGCAGGGAGCAGGCTGTCTGCCGAGCCTGCGGCCATGAGATAGATCAGGTCAACCTTTTGGGAAATGCAGTTTTCGATCTGGTTGTACTGGAGGGTGAGACCGCCATCATCAGCGCCGTAGACCATCACTTCCACGCCATCTGCCGCCGCCTGCTCTTTCACGGAAGTGGCAACACCGTTCAAGAAAGTGTTGGCAAGCGAGGGAATCAGATAGCAAACCTTTTTTCCCTTAATATCGAATGGCGCACCTTCTTTTGCCTCTGCCCAGGGAATCTCCCCGGCAAGGTCAGCCGCCGCAATCGAACCGGCATCTGCCTGCGCGGCGGTAGGTGTCGCCTCAGAGGCGGGCGCAGGTTTGGCTGTCGCCGCAGGCTGAGGACTGCAGGCACTCAACGCAAAGGCAAGCGCCAAAACAATAGCGAGCAAAGTGTAATATGGCCTCTTCATTTCTCATTCTCCTATCGGGTGTATTAGAAGGAACAATCAAGCATTGATTGTCAGTTTTATGGTACTGACTCACCATGGGTGAAGCAATTCAATTTCCCGGTATAATGTATTCCAAGATGGAATAGGTTGGGATATCTATGGATATCAAGCAAATTGTTTATTTCCTGGCTGTGGTGGACACCGGCAGTTTTTCTGCCGCCGCTGAAGAGTTGTATATTTCTCAGTCTTCGCTTTCCAAGCAGATAATTGCTTTAGAAAAAGAATTGGGGTTCTTGCTTTTTGACCGCAGCAAGCGCAAAATTTCGCTTACCTCGGCGGCAAAGGTTTTCCTTCCCCATGCCCGAAGGATAAAAGATGAATACTACTCCATGCTGGCAAATGTTGCACCTTTCAAAGCCAGTCCATCTCTTTCCATCATCGCTATTCCCGTGATTGCGCAGTATGGCATTCCCTCATATATTGCCCAATTCAAGCAAGCCTACCCTACTGTCCAGCTCATTGTAGAAGAACGGGAAGCTTCTGTGATTCTGCCAGCACTGAGCAGTCACCAGTTTGATCTGGCTTTTGTTCGGGATAACTATCTTGACCGATCTCAATTTGATTACATCATAGTTGCCCGCGATAAGCTCAAGGCAATCCTGCCTCGTCATCACCGGTTGGCAGAACGCAAACAGATCTCACTGAATGAACTTTCTAACGAAAACTTCATCATGTTTGATAAAGGCACGGTCGTTCACGAATTGATCATGGACGCCTGTCGGTCAGCAGGGTTTGAACCGAGAATCTTTTACGCCAGCCTGCGGGTGGAAAGTATTCTGGGATTGGTAGCCTCCAACAGCGGCGTGGCGTTGATGATGGAAAAAGTGGTTGAATACCATCGGCATCCCAATGTTGTAGATGTACCGCTGGCTGAAACCATTTCCAGCAACCTGGTTTTGGCGTGGTCCAAACACCACCAACTCTCGGAAGAGGCCAAGTCTTTCATTACAATCATTCAAAAAGATTCGAATCGAATCAACTGAAGGAAGTCCTGGCTATCATGCCGGCAGACCTTTCTCATGGGGATAGGATCGAACCCATTCTCCAATTCACAAGCCATCCTCTGATAATTGATTACATCACCGGGTACTCTGCGCGTGGAACAAATGCTTAGCAGATTCCAAAAGACAATGGATACAAACCCGCTGTCGGGATACTGTACGGAAACACAACAGACCGTCCATTTTGGGGATGAACCTTTCCGAAAGGTCTAAACCTCTCCGCTGTTCTCTCTTACCCTCTATATTGAAAAGTCGCCTATCAATTTGTTATCCTCTTGTTCTCTAGTTAAGGGAAAATTCACTAAACCTTACACCGCAGGGACTTTAGCTAAAATTCTAACTGGTGATTCCTTCGCAACAGCACAATTTGAGCAAGACCCTATTCGAAGAAGACGACGTATTCATCGCCTAGAAACGTCTCCATTTTTTAGTATTCTCCAGGGCTTCCGTGGCGGGGAAAAGAAAATTTGTTCTATTATGAATCGTTTAGCAAACTTGGGATTTGTTGAATGGCAAAAAATCACTTTCGTTGATTCTAATGAAGAGATCACCTATCAAGCTCCCATCTTAACTCAGAAAGGATATGATCAAGTGAACTCTGGAAAGTACATGAATCAGCAAAAAGATTAACTAAGGCGCCGCTTAAGAGACTAGGAAAATGGAATACGCAAACATTTAAGTAAAAAGTCAAACCAAAACAATATAGAAAATCGAATCAGGGCTCAAATTTTTACACCCCTCTCGCACTCGAATTCCACCTCCAACGAGTAAAACAGAACCAACCAGAATCCTCCCCTTCCAATTTTTAGTCTTACTAAATAAACCCTTGAGTCATATCCCTTGCGTAAGCACTGCAATCCGAACAGATGAAAGTTATGTTATTTCGCTTGTTTTTCCAACCAGAATTGTAGAAAATCCGCCGGTGAAAGTACTGGCAGATGATAGACAAACGAGAAATGTCCCGGGTTTCCCGTCACCAGAGCATCGGCATTCCCACTGACAGCCACTTCTGCAAAGGGTAAATCGTCCAGGTCGGGCGCCGCCACAGCCAACGGCGCAGCGCTCACCCCTTCGCCGGTAAAGATCAGGTATTCCATCAATCGCTGGACATGCTGTTTTTCGAACCCAAACCGGGGACGCGAAAGGACTTCCCGATACTCCGAGAGAATCCGATCATCGTACACCATCCGTACCGAACCTGCCAGAATCAAGTCCAGCACTCTCCCCGGAGCGCCAAAGGGGTTGAGCAGCGCAGACACCAGCACATTGGTATCGAGAACGATGCGCATTTCTCACTTCCGTGCTTTCCGCACTGCGCGAATTTCGGATTCGATGTCCGCCTCGCTCAACCGCTCCAATCCGCGCTCCTGGGCGCTTTCCCGCATACGGCGCACCGCCTGCTGGGCTCGTAACCTCAGGATGGTTTCCAGCACCTGCTCCACTTCTCCGGGCTCAACCGAGAGCATCACCGCAAAGGGCTCCCCATCTCCAGTCACCACCAGATGTCCGGCTTCCTTGAGTTTTTTGCGCAGTTCACCGGGAGTATTGCGCAACACACGATAGGGTACAAAGGTCATGCTTCCTCCATTTGTAGCAATATCTGCTACAAATACTCTACCAGATTTTTACCTCTGAGTCAATCGGCTTCCTGCAAAGAGAGTGCATTAAACTTGGTAAACAAATTTTCGAAATTAAGGTTTGAGAGAGAACGAGATAACAGTCAGGATACTCTGCGAGAATTCATGCCAATAACGGACAGATAGCCGTGTTCCCACTGAGCCACCCAGGGAAGCAGTTATATCCGCATCACGTTGGGCTTTTTAGTTTTCAACAGGCTTTTTGTCCTCATAAGTTATAAGAGCCTTCCACTTTCCAGCCTCATTAAAAATTGGCTTCAAGATACAATCCTTTCTCAGGGGGATGCTCATTTTGAGTGAATAATTTTAAATTGTTATTCTACTGTGTCCAAACCTACCTGTCACAAAGGAATATTTTGGTTCTCTGATCAATATGGTGATTACAAATTCTTATATCTTCTTCACTCAAAAACCTTCACCAGCAAAGTGCAAGAAGAGCAAGACATATCCCTCAATGGGATTCAAACCCGCATAAAAACAAAACCCCACCCTCTTCGGGTGGGTAAGGCGGGGAGGGCGGGATTCGAACCCGCGGTCGAGAGTTTAGCTCCCGACAACCACTTAGCAGGCGGCCCCATTCGACCTCTCTGGCACCTCCCCAGGTGCGTTTTTGAGCGGAGGGAGAGGGATTCGAACCCCCGGTGGGTTGCCCCACACCTGTTTTCAAGACAGGCGCCTTAAGCCACTCGGCCATCCCTCCTGAGGGCGCGAGGCATCTCCCTCAGCGCAAAGGGATTATATCATAATTTTCCCGTTCTTTGAAAAAATTTCCTTACTCCGCCAGCAGGTACGCCAGAATCCAGCGGGTGGTGGCTTCCAGCGCCTCAATGTGAGTGCGCTCGTAATTGTGCGAGGCGTCTACCCCCGGTCCAATCAGCGCCACTGCCACATCCCCGCCCGCGTACCAGTAGGCTTCGCCGTCTGAACCGTAGTAGGGGTAGATATCCACCCTGTAAGGAATCTGATGCGCCTCGGCAAGGTCGCGCAGGCGGTTGCTCATCTCGTGGTGATAGGGACCACGCGAGTCCTTCACGCACAACGAGGCATGAAACTCGTCTGAATTTTGCCCATCGCCCACCGCCGCCATATCCACCACCAGCAGTTCGCTCATCTCCGGCGGAAACCCCGTCGCCGCCCCGTGTCCCACCTCTTCGTAATTGCTGATCAGCGCAATGGTGGTTTGCGCCGGCTTCTTCCCGGCGGCATGCAGGGCTTTGAACGCCGCCACCACACACGCCACGCAGGCTTTATCATCCAGGTGACGCGAGCGCACAAAGCCATTAATGACCTCTACCCGCGGATCAAACGCCACAAAATCGCCCACTTCGATGCCCAGCGCCCGGGTCTGCTCGGCAGAAGTGGTGCGTTCATCCAGGCGCACTTCCATCGCATCATCCTCGCGTTTCGTCTCGCTGACCGCGCTGGAGTGAACATGCGACGAGGCTTTGGTCAGCAACAGCGTCCCGCGGACTTCGCGCCCACTGCGGGTAAACACCGTGCAATTCTCGCCTTCCACCGTGTTCCAGGCAAAACCGCCCACTTTGGTCAGTTTAAGCCGCCCGTTGGGCTTGATTTCTTTCACCATCGCGCCCAGCGTATCCACATGGGCGGTTAAGCCGCGGGGAGCAGTATTGCGCTCGCCTTCCCAGCGGATGACCAGTGCGCCCTTGCGCGTGCGCCGCATTGTCACCGGCAAACCTTCCAGCGCCTGCTCGGTCAAACTCAAAGCGCGGTGGGTAAACCCGGTCGGGCTGGGGGTATTCAGCAAACGGGTAAGGAAATTCACCAGATCCGCCGTATCAATGGCTGGCAGGGAGATCATATTCTTCCTTTCTTCAATCGCTCAAGCCTTCAAAGGCTTTGATTTTTTCCCGCCACTCGGCAGGGATGGGAATACTCTTGCGGGTATAGTAATCGTAAGACACCATCACCGTCTCGGCAGTGGCGTAGAGCGTGCCATCATCCTCATCTACCAGACGGTACTCGAAGGTCATGCTCTTGTTTCCCAAGCGTGCAACGCGCAGGTCCACCCGGCACTTGTGGAAAATCTCCACCGGCGCCAGATAAGATACATGCACATCGGCAACAATCAAGCCAAGTTTGAAGAAATCCTTGCCGTCCCACAAGCCCAAATGCACCAGATACGCCATGCGGGCATGCTCAAAGAAGGTCAGAAAACGGGCATTGTTCAAATGCCACTGCGGGTCTAAATCGCCATAACGGGTTTCCAGGGGGATAGAGAAACGAAATTCAGCCATGCATGCGATTATATCTCATCGCGGCGGAGCAGGAAGCCTTTCGGCAGACTTATTCGCCAAATTGCTCCCTCAGCCAGTGAAACGCATCCACCCCGCCCTGGCGGTATGCCAGCCAGAGCATCGGCAGAGAAGGCTTTGCCTGCAAATCTGCCAGCGCTTTCAGCCAAGTTTGCTCTTCCTCTTCAATGTCGGCAAGCCCAGCTTCCCCCCGCTGTTGCAGGGCACGGCGGGCAAAATGGAGCGCCACCATGCGCCCCTCTTCGTATTTCAACCCGCCGGTTACCCGTCCATCCCGCTGTACCTGACAAAAGGATGCACCACCGGATTGCCGCTGATAGAGGCTCTCCACCTCAGCAATCTTTTGCTGAATGCGTTCGATCAACCGGGCAATCTCCATTGCCACTTTCCTTATACCTCTTCATTATAATCAGCATAGAATAGATGCAGAAACAGGAGGAAAGATGCGCATTGCCATTGGCTGGGATGAACATTTGCCCATTGTGGACCGCATTCTGTCTTACCTGGCAGAACACGGATACGAAGTCCAGACCTTCGGACCGCCCGCCGGAGAAGCCTGGCAGTGGTCCGCCGTTGCCCGCGATGCCGCCACTGCCGTGGCGCGCGGAGATGCCGACGAGGGTATCCTGCTATGCTGGACAGGCACCGGTGTGAGCATCGCCGCCAACAAGGTGCGCGGCATCCGCGCCGCGCTGTGCGCCGATGCTGAGACTGCCCGCGGCGCGCGCAAATGGAATAACGCTAACGTGCTGTGCCTCTCCATGCGCCTGACCAGCGAACCGCTCGCCGTGGAGATTCTGGATGCCTGGCTCAGCACCGCCTACCAGCCCAACCCGCAGGACGATGCCTGCCTGCGCGTCATCGAGGAACTCGATGCAGGCAAAGAGTGAGCAACGACCGGGTTGGAATTATGACACAACTCAGGGTACAATCAAGCGGAGGGTATTCCCCGCGATGAAATCATCCCCAAGGAGAAGCATTTCATGGCAACGTATAAGATCATGATCACCGATGGGCTGGCAGAAAAAGGCAAAGCCTACCTGCGCGAATATGGCGAGGTCATTGACCGCACCGGTATCTCGCCGGAAGACCTGCTCAAAGAAGTGGGTGAGGTGGACGCGCTCATCGTGCGCAGTCGCACCAAGGTGAACGCGGCTGTCTTTGAAGCCGGAAAGCGCCTGAAGGTCGTGGGGCGCGCCGGCATTGGCGTGGACAACATTGACCTCAACGCCGCCCGCGCCGCCGGCGTTACTGTGGTCAATTCCCCGCTGGCAACTACCGTCTCGGTCGCCGAACTGGCGATGGGCTTGATGCTGGCGCTGGTGCGCGAAATTCCCCGCGCCGATGCCAGCATGAAGCAAAACAAGTGGCTGAAGAAAGAATTTGAAGGGCACGAACTCTACCAGAAGACCCTGGGCATCATCGGATGTGGACGGATTGGCTCAGCGGTTGCCGAGCGCGCCCAAGCCTTTGGGATGCACGTGCTGGCGTTTGACCGCTTCCGCCCCAAAGATGAACTGTGCCAGTGCAGTGAGCCGGTGGATGACTTGAACGACCTGCTGGCGCGCTCCGATTTCCTCTCCCTGCACCTGCCGCTGACCGCCGAAACCAAAAACCTGCTCAGCCACGAACAGTTTGCCCGAATGAAAGACGGCGTGTATCTGATTAACGCCTCTCGCGGCGGGATTGTAGATGAAGAAGCCCTGCTGGCGGCGCTCAATTCCGGCAAGGTAGCCGGTGCCGCCCTGGATGTCTTTGCCGTCGAACCGCCCAGCGAGAATAATCCGCTGGTCATGCACCCGCGCGTTATCTGCACCCCGCACATGGGCGCGCAAACGCACGAAGCCCAGGCGCGGGCAGGCTACGACATTGCCACCGAGGTTGTGGCCGCATTGAAGGGTGAACCCCTGCGCTGGAAGTGCGCCTGAGGCTCAGTCTCTCAGCCCTGATGCGGATGAAACACTCTCTCTAACCCTATTTTTCAGGAAAGGTGTCCCATGGAAGAAAAACTTGCAAAACTGAAAACCCTGTTAGGCGAAATCACCGACCTGACAGCCACCGCCGCCATCCTCAGTTGGGACCAGCAAACGTACATGCCCCCCGGTGGCGCCGAAGACCGCGGCAGTCAACTGGCACTGCTGGCGCGTCTGGAGCATGAGCGCTGGGTATCCAGCGAGATGGGCGAACTGCTTGCCGACCTTGAAAAGGAAACCGCCCACCTGCCCGCCGATTCCTTCGAGCGCGCCCTGGTGCGCGTAACCCTGCGCGATTATCAGAAGCGCACCCGCGTGCCTGCCCAGTGGGTAAGCGAGTTTACCGAAGTGACCACCCTGGCGCAGGAAGCCTGGGTGAAAGCCCGCCAGCAAGCCGATTTCCGCCCGTTCCAGCCCCATCTGGAACGCATTGTGGAAATGCGCCGCGAATACTCCGAGTTCTTCAAGCCCTACACCCACGTGTATGACCCGCAGTTGGACGACTTTGAGCCGGGCATGAAGACCGCCGAGGTGCAAGCCATTTTTGACGAAGTTCGTCCGCGGCAGGTTGCCCTGCTCAAAGCCATTCAGTCCCGCCCGCAGGTGGATGACTCCTTCCTGCAACAGGAATTCCCCGAAAAAGCCCAGTGGGATTTCGGTGTCGAGGTTATCACCCGCTTTGGCTACGACTGGCAAAAAGGGCGGCAGGATAAATCCGCCCACCCCTTTACCACCAGTTTTGGCGTGGGCGATGTGCGCATCACCACCCGCGTGGATACTCGCCGTCTGGGGACGGCACTCTTCGGCACCATGCACGAGTGCGGTCATGCCCTGTATGACCTGGGCTTAGACCCGGCATATCACCGCACACCTCTGCGCCACGGCGCTTCCATGGCGGTTCACGAATCGCAGTCGCGCATGTGGGAAAATCTGGTCGGGCGCTCCCTGCCTTTCTGGAAGTTCTTCTACAAGCGTCTGCAGGAATACTTCCCCAGCCAGTTGGGCAATGTGCCCCTGGAAGCCTTTTACAAAGCCATCAACAAGGTAGAGCCTTCGTTCATCCGCGTGGAAGCCGACGAAGCCACCTACAACCTGCACATCATGCTGAGGCTGGAACTGGAAATTGCCCTGCTGGAAGGCAGTCTGGAAGTCAAAGACCTGCCCGCCGCCTGGAACGAAAAATTCCAGTCCTACTTGGGACTCACCCCGCCCAACGACGCCCTCGGCGTCCTGCAGGACATCCACTGGTCGAGCGGATACTTTGGCTACTTCCCCACCTACGCGCTGGGCAACCTGGTTTCGGCGCAGTTGTGGGAGAAAATTAACAAGGATATCCCCGACTTGGAAGGGCAAATCGAAAAAGGCGAGTTCGGCGCCCTGCTGAGCTGGCTGAGAGAGAACGTGCACCGCTGGGGACGCCTGTACGAACCGCAGGACCTGGTGGAGAAGGTTACCGGCTCGCGCATCACCCCTCAGCCCTACCTGCGCTATCTGGAACGCAAGTACGGCGAGATTTACGGGCTGTAAACCAGGGAATTTGATGAAAGACCGGCTTCCGGTAAGGGGAGCCGGTCTTTTTTGCAGGTTTCCCCGGGATTTTCGCAAATCCCCCCGGTTTTTAAGCAAAAATCGATTTGCGAAAAAGAAAAAAGGGAAAACCGGAGCAAATCCCAGAAATAGGGTTAAGAGGGATTGTCTCCCCCCATAAGTAGTGTATAATGGGGGAAGAAAATGCGGTTGCATCCCCCTCGATCCGTTAGTGGATACTGAAACTGCTTCTTCATGGCGGACCACAAACGGGGTGAGACGTTGCATCCCCCTCGATCCGTTAGTGGATACTGAAACCACGGGTGATGGATCGGAAGGTTACCCGCTGGACTTGTTGCATCCCCCTCGATCCGTTAGTGGATACTGAAACCACCGTCCAACAACCCGCGCACGTATTGAGAAATTGGTTGCATCCCCCTCGATCCGTTAGTGGATACTGAAACAATGTGTAGCGCAATCCGCGCACACCTACAGTGATGTTGCATCCCCCTCGATCCGTTAGTGGATACTGAAACACCGGTCCCAGCGTGTACAGCAGGGAGCGCTCGGCATGTTGCATCCCCCTCGATCCGTTAGTGGATACTGAAACAGCGTTAGGCTTTAATAGCATCTTCAAAGTCCGGGGTTGCATCCCCCTCGATCCGTTAGTGGATACTGAAACCGGAGTTACCGGCAACCACAACGTTGCCAGGTCTCGGGTTGCATCCCCCTCGATCCGTTAGTGGATACTGAAACTTCGTTCTCTGGTAATGGCGCGCCTGATTTTTTCTGTTGCATCCCCCTCGATCCGTTAGTGGATACTGAAACGCAATCCATCCACGTTTTCCACCACCACCCACGTCGTTGCATCCCCCTCGATCCGTTAGTGGATACTGAAACTTGTTACAATTTCACCATCCAGTTGCACCGGAGTGGTTGCATCCCCCTCGATCCGTTAGTGGATACTGAAACCTAGTGGATAGAGTGGGATGCAATGTTAGTGGATAGTTGCATCCCCCTCGATCCGTTAGTGGATACTGAAACTTCCGTGAGAATGTCTCGCTGGAAACTGGCACTAACGTTGCATCCCCCTCGATCCGTTAGTGGATACTGAAACATTGCTAGTAGTCGCTTTCAAGTAGCCAATCCCAACCAGTTGCATCCCCCTCGATCCGTTAGTGGATACTGAAACCGTGAGTATAGTCTGCTTTGAGTATGGATTCAACGTCGTTGCATCCCCCTCGATCCGTTAGTGGATACTGAAACTCTTCGGAGCGGGTCGGGTCTTCGGCGCGCCAGTTGTTGCATCCCCCTCGATCCGTTAGTGGATACTGAAACAGATCAGCCAGGGCGGTGGATTTTCGCCCCACACAGCCGTTGCATCCCCCTCGATCCGTTAGTGGATACTGAAACAGTAAGTAATTTTGAGCATTGCTCCGACATGCTCGGGTTGCATCCCCCTCGATCCGTTAGTGGATACTGAAACCCCAGGAGTGGCATGACATCATGAGCGAGGCAGGTTGTTGCATCCCCCTCGATCCGTTAGTGGATACTGAAACGCTGGGCGGGCGAACATCCTTGGCTGCGCGCTACCCGTTGCATCCCCCTCGATCCGTTAGTGGATACTGAAACTTGTCGTAAGCCTGTTGAACGCGCTCGACAAATCGGTTGCATCCCCCTCGATCCGTTAGTGGATACTGAAACCCTGGGTCGGTTTGACTTCTTCAGCCATTTTTCTCACTGTTGCATCCCCCTCGATCCGTTAGTGGATACTGAAACTCGGGAGCGCGGGGTGAATATTGACTAATTCCGCCGTTGCATCCCCCTCGATCCGTTAGTGGATACTGAAACCGATTTTGCTTGCTCCCACTTTGGGAGCATGGGCAGTTGCATCCCCCTCGATCCGTTAGTGGATACTGAAACATGCCTTTGTCGGATGGCAGTTGTGGCGCAATCCGGAAGTTGCATCCCCCTCGATCCGTTAGTGGATACTGAAACCAAATTGAACCTGGTGTGTCATTGTTTGAGAAGTTGTTGCATCCCCCTCGATCCGTTAGTGGATACTGAAACGTCTGGTGCGATTATCGCGGGATTGGACCTGTACGCGTTGCATCCCCCTCGATCCGTTAGTGGATACTGAAACAAATTCCCAAAATTCCCAAATTCCCAAATTCCCAAAGTTGCATCCCCCTCGATCCGTTAGTGGATACTGAAACTCCGTTGGTGCGAATGCTCTCCATGATCTCATGGAGGTTGCATCCCCCTCGATCCGTTAGTGGATACTGAAACCTTGGTGTTACCATCACCGACCAAAAAAGCCAAACGTTGCATCCCCCTCGATCCGTTAGTGGATACTGAAACCCTAAATTTGTAGGATAGTAAAGAGGATTGCCCTTAGTTGCATCCCCCTCGATCCGTTAGTGGATACTGAAACGTAAGTCCGACGCAGGCAGGATTTCTTGGGTACGGTAGTTGCATCCCCCTCGATCCGTTAGTGGATACTGAAACGCTTTTTTCAATGCAGGAAAATTTATAGCGTAATCAGTTGCATCCCCCTCGATCCGTTAGTGGATACTGAAACATAACCCGCAAATACTCTGGATAAGTCATGTTGTAGTTGCATCCCCCTCGATCCGTTAGTGGATACTGAAACTTTGATGAAGATATGTCTTTTATCACCTCCTAAAAGTTGCATCCCCCTCGATCCGTTAGTGGATACTGAAACTCGAAACGGGTTGATAATTCTGTTATCTTTCGTTGTTGCATCCCCCTCGATCCGTTAGTGGATACTGAAACACTCAGCGACTTGCGTCGCTGAGAGGGACTTTACAAGTTGCATCCCCCTCGATCCGTTAGTGGATACTGAAACACAAAAACGTTTATTTTTGAAACAGTGTTTATTTTGTTGCATCCCCCTCGATCCGTTAGTGGATACTGAAACCTCGACAAACGCCTTGATGAAGTCACCCGCCGATGAGTTGCATCCCCCTCGATCCGTTAGTGGATACTGAAACCCACGCTTGCACCGCGACCAGCCTTGCTTTGGTAGTAGTTGCATCCCCCTCGATCCGTTAGTGGATACTGAAACACGAATAACGATTCAGTTTTTCAACCTTCTGAAAAACGTTGCATCCCCCTCGATCCGTTAGTGGATACTGAAACTCGTCTTTTGTTACAGTCTCGTTGATTTTTCCCTCGTTGCATCCCCCTCGATCCGTTAGTGGATACTGAAACAATTGTGGTGGTCATGGAATCCTTATGGTGTTTGTGTTGCATCCCCCTCGATCCGTTAGTGGATACTGAAACCACAACCAGCGCTCTGGCGTTCGGAAGCGCGTTTCAGTTGCATCCCCCTCGATCCGTTAGTGGATACTGAAACCTCGACAAACGCCTTGATGAAGTCACCCGCCGATGAGTTGCATCCCCCTCGATCCGTTAGTGGATACTGAAACAGGTGGCGCAAGAGAGAGCGGATCGCCGCCAGACGCAGTTGCATCCCCCTCGATCCGTTAGTGGATACTGAAACTTCAGCCGCAAAAGCATAAGTACTTCCAGCAAGAATTTGTTGCATCCCCCTCGATCCGTTAGTGGATACTGAAACACCGAAGCGCAACTCTCGCTGGACGGCGGCTCAACGGTTGCATCCCCCTCGATCCGTTAGTGGATACTGAAACGTCGTGCTGGTTCTCACCTTTGCACTGGTCAACTTTGTTGCATCCCCCTCGATCCGTTAGTGGATACTGAAACAACCATTATCATTTACACTTTGGCATGCCTGGTTTAGTTGCATCCCCCTCGATCCGTTAGTGGATACTGAAACACGACTTGAACAAATCTTCTATTTCGTTTCTGCTGATGTTGCATCCCCCTCGATCCGTTAGTGGATACTGAAACTACGGCCACTCAAACGGGCATGCGGCACCAAACCCCCAGTTGCATCCCCCTCGATCCGTTAGTGGATACTGAAACTTCGCCCTCGGCAACAAGGTACTTAAGCACTTGTGGGTTGCATCCCCCTCGATCCGTTAGTGGATACTGAAACTCATACTGGACAATCAAGGGGTTTGAAATTACTCCGTTGCATCCCCCTCGATCCGTTAGTGGATACTGAAACTAGTAAACCCGTGACTATCATAGACTCTCGCCATTCGTTGCATCCCCCTCGATCCGTTAGTGGATACTGAAACGTGTGGCGCGTTGAAGAAGTCCTGCGCCTGTATTTGTTGCATCCCCCTCGATCCGTTAGTGGATACTGAAACGTGTGGCGCGTTGAAGAAGTCCTGCGCCCGTATTTTGTTGCATCCCCCTCGATCCGTTAGTGGATACTGAAACAAGAATGGCTGAAAACCGGCTAAAATAAGGACAGGTGCGTTGCATCCCCCTCGATCCGTTAGTGGATACTGAAACCAGGTGCTCTGAGAAGCACCTGTGGGCGAGTGGATGGTTGCATCCCCCTCGATCCGTTAGTGGATACTGAAACTGTAAAGATTCACGCGCCCGAAAATGGGTACTTCAAAGTTGCATCCCCCTCGATCCGTTAGTGGATACTGAAACTGTAAAGATTCACGCGCCCGAAAATGGGTACTTCAAAGTTGCATCCCCCTCGATCCGTTAGTGGATACTGAAACCTTTCGGGGCAGGCCACCCGCTGCCTCCCTAATAGGGTTGCATCCCCCTCGATCCGTTAGTGGATACTGAAACAGAAGAAAACAATTCGTTCACGATTGAATACATTCTGTTGCATCCCCCTCGATCCGTTAGTGGATACTGAAACCTATCCGGTAACGAATCGGGGGGATGCGGCTGCGGTGTTGCATCCCCCTCGATCCGTTAGTGGATACTGAAACATCGCTGGCGCGCTGTTTTTTATGCTGGTCATCACCGGGTTGCATCCCCCTCGATCCGTTAGTGGATACTGAAACATTTATCATGTACTGCAGGATAGGATGCTGTTCGTCGTTGCATCCCCCTCGATCCGTTAGTGGATACTGAAACTTCGCGGTTAATCTCTTCGTGGAAAGTTACCAGGATGTTGCATCCCCCTCGATCCGTTAGTGGATACTGAAACCAAAACGCAATTTCAAGAATAAATGACGGTTCTTCGAGTTGCATCCCCCTCGATCCGTTCGTGGATACTGAAACTTGCCATCCGTGTTGGCGCACCAGCGCACCCATCCCGTTGCACCCCCCTCAAGCCGTTCGTGGAGCCCCCATTCGGGGGGCTGCGACTGAAACTCCCCACAACCGCGGTGGGCGAGCCTGCATCCCCATCCGTCCCGCCGGAAAATCTGCCCCCCCTTAAAAACCAACAACCCGGAGCGCGTCCGGGCTGTTGGGCCGTTTTCCTCTCGGGATTCTATTCAATCTTCACCGGTCCGCCCTCGGCAGCGCTCTGATAGAGCGCATCGAGGATTTGCATCACCCGCAGACCTTCCTCGCCGGTTGCCAGATGCGGTTTGCCCGTCACCAGACAGTCCACAAAATGGTAGTAGGACGAGGTCACCGGCGGATAAGGCGGGTGCAGTTTCATGTCGAAGTGCGCGCCGTCCTTTTCGAGGAAAATCTCCGCCTCGAAGCGGTAGCCCTCATCCAGGTTGCGCTGAACCAGACCGGCGCGGGTGCCATACAGGCGCGTCTCCATGAACTCGCTCTCTTTGATGTTTGCCGCCCACGAGGCTTCCACCATCAGCGTGGCGCCATTTTCAAAGCGAATCATCCCCGCGGCAAGGTCTTCCACATCAAAAGTCTTGCCCTGCTTCTGCGCCAGCGCCAAGCTAAGGTGCTGATAGGTACTGCCCATCACCCATACCGGTTTGGGATACCCCATCAGCCACAAGGCTAAATCCAGACGGTGTACTCCCAGGTCAATCAGCGGACCGCCGCCCGAAAGGGCTTTCTGCCCAAACCAGCCGCCAAAGCCGGGCAGACCGCGGCGGCGGTGCCAGACGGTGCGCCCGAAGTAAATCTCGCCCAGCAAACCGGCATCCACCTGCTGTTTAAGCGCCATGCTCATCTCGTTAAAGCGGTAAGAGAAATTAATCATCAGGCGCCTGCCGGCTTTTTGCGCCGCATCCAGCATCTCGCGGGCTTCAATGGCATTCATCGCCATGGGCTTTTCGCACAACACATGACAGCCCGCCGCAATTGCCGCCAGCGTGAGCGGCGCATGGAACTTGTTGGGCGTGGCAATGCTCACCGCGTCCAGATGTTCTTTTGCCAGCATGTCCTCGGCGCTGGTGTAGCGCTTTTCCACGCCGTAGCGTTCGGCAATTTCGTTGAGCAAACGCTCGTTCATATCCGCCACCGCCACCACCCGCGCCTTGGGGTGGCTCTGGAATCCAGCCACGTGATTGCGTCCCATTCCCAAGCCAATCACACCCAGCCGTATTTCATCCATGTGATCCTCCATGATGATGGTTATCGTACAAACAACATCATTTTACGCCTGGTTTCTCAGGAAGTGGAGCCATTTCATGGTATCATGCGGGAAAAGCACAACAACCGGTACAAAACAACGGGAGAACCGCTGTGAGACGCTTTTTCCTCAGTCTTTACGCCGCACTGCTGGCTTTCTTCTTCGCTCAGGTATTCAGCGCGCAAGTACTTGGATTGACCGGCATCTACCGGGCAATCACCGCCATCCCCCTGACCCTGTTGCTCACCATTCTGGCAATCCTGGTTTACTGGCGCTGGAGCGGGAATGCCTTTCTGGCGCAACTGCCGGAAGAAATCGCCTTTCCCGCTTGGGCAAACCGGACGCTGGCAATTGTCGGGATGCTTCTGGTGCTGGCAATTGCCGTCCTCCCCACCGCCCTCTGGCCTCTCTCGCCGGTCAGCGAGACCCTGCACTGGGATGCCGGAGCGTATCATTTCCCCAAAGCGGTGGAATTGTACAAAAGCGGCAACGTTTGGGATCTCTCCATCCCCTACGGGGAGTTTCCCTTCGGGTATGAGTCCATGCTCTCGTTTGCCCTGCTGGTGGCAGGCAAAGAGACTTTCTTCGGACTGGTGCATGCCCTCACCGCGCTGACGGTATTTCTGGGACTGTGGCTGATGGCGCGGCGGGCAACCACCCTGCCCGACGGCGTATTGATGTTCTTGCTGGGACTGATTTTCGTCAGCGAAGCCGTCACCGTCAAAGCCAATCCCTTCTATATCTTCCTGGATCAGTCTCACATGATTGGGAAAAACGACCTCTTCCTGGCGATGGGGGTGATTGCCGCTTTTGCGCATGCGCCGCTGGGACGCGCTCCGCAGAACAGCCGTGTTCACCTGCCCGGGCTGGTCTATGCCACCCTGCTGGTGCTGGCGACCAAACCCGCCGGCATGTTTGCGGTGACGCCGTTGTGGCTGCCGGTGTTGTGGGACTGGTTCAAGGGCTGGAAAAACACACCGCGCTGGCGCGAATTGGGCTTTGCGACGTTCTTCATCGTCCCCGGCGGGTTGTGGGCAGTGCGCAACTTGTTCATCATTCACACCATCTTCCCCGAGGGGGTCTGGGAGATGAACGAATGGAGCATTGCCAACAACCTGACCAACCCCTATTTTTACAACTACCTGCCGCGCAATTTCGTTTTCCTCTTGCTGGTGCTCGGCATCAGCCTGCTGTTGACCCTGCTCCGCCGAAAGCCCTACTGGCGCATTTCGGTGGCTTTTCTGATTCTGTTCGTGGGCTTCATCTTTACCCCCGAATCGGGCTTTATGAAGACCACCCAGGTGCCCACCCAAACCGCCTGGCGTCTGGGGATTGCCCTGGTAGCGTACGAGGTGGTGGTCCTGCTGGCGTTGTTCGAGCCACTGATCAACGCGGTCCTCAAGCGCCTGCCGGCATGGATCATTGCCGCTCCGGCAGTGCTGATTGCCCTGGGACTGATGATCTATACCCGCGACCTTTACCGCCTGAATCCGCAAAACGCCATTGTCCTTCGGGATGAATTCCGCGAACCGGTGGGCGTAGATGGCTACCACAGCGCCTATGATTTCGTCCAGAAAAATCTGCGCAATGCAGTGATTCAAATCGAGGGCGGGGTGTTTTACTACATGTACGGACCGGGGTATACCAATTCGCCCACCAAACTGCACTACCCGCTGGGGCGCGAACACATGGTACCGCAACTTGATCCGCAATACCTGGTGGTGATTCCCCACGGCGATCCCTTCGAACCCAGCGCGGACTTCATGAAAAAGTGGAAAATCATCTACCGCGATCCCGAAGGGATTGTACTGGAACGCATCGCTCCCTGAACGGGCAGGTATCATCCTTGACAATCCAGAACAAAAATTCTACAATCCGTTCTGTTTTTGCTCCCGCTTTGTGGTAAGATAAACCTTTGCGGCGTTTTACAGGCGCTTTGGTGCGCCCGGTATGTGTTTCTGGTCTATCCATCTGAAATCATTGAGACTCCTATGGAACAACCTCTGGCTATTCGAACCGAGCATCTCGGGCGGGTATATAAAATCCGCAATAACCGCAAAGAAGCCTTTCGCGAACTCACTGCCCTGCAGGACGTCAACCTGGAAGTGCGGCGGGGAGAACTGTTTGGCTTACTGGGTCCTAACGGCGCGGGCAAAACCACACTGATTAAAATCCTCACCACCCTGCTGGCGCCCACCAGCGGTAAAGCCAGTGTGGCAGGGTTTGACGTGCTGACCCAGGCTGAAGAGGTACGCAAGCGCATCAATATGGTCTCCGGCGGAGAAACTTCGGGCTACGGCTTGCTCACCGTGCGCGAAAACCTGTGGATGTTTGCGCAGTTTTACGGCATCGAAAGCAAAGAAGCCCACCGGCGCATCGACACGCTGATGGAAATTGTGGGCATGAAAGACCGCCTGAACACCAAATCGTCTGACCTCTCCACCGGACTGAGACAGAAGATGAACATCGTGCGCGGTTTCCTTACCGATCCGGAAGTGCTCTTTCTGGATGAACCTACCCTCGGACTGGACGTGGGCGCCTCACGGGATGTGCGCGCTTTCATCCGCCGCTGGATGGACGAGAACCCCCAGCGCACCCTTCTGCTCACCACCCACTACATGGTGGAAGCCGAAGAACTGTGCGACCGGGTTGCCATCATCAACCAGGGGCGGGTACTGGCGTGCGATACGCCGGACAATCTCAAGCGGCAACTGCAGAAAGAAGCCATCTTTCAGGTGTGGGTCAAATGCGAACATCTTCTCGACGAGCAAGCCTTTACTGCCCTCGCCGGTCTGCGCCATTTTCACCAGACCTTTGAGAACGGCTCCCTGCGTCTGGAATTGATTTTAGACGAAGAGAGCGTGTTAACCTCGGTGTTGAACCGGCTGGTCGAGTCGCAAGCCCGCATCTTGCGGCTGGAGAAGCGCCAGCCCACGCTGGAAGATGTCTTCGTGCAGTTGGTTGGTCAACGGCTGGAGGAGGTGGAAGGTGAACCCGATGCTTCCGCCGATTGAGCGGCGCGCCAGCGGTGCGCGCCTGTTCTGGATGACCGTGTGGGGCAGAGCCTACCCGCGCGTGGTAGGCATGCAGAGAGAACGCTCGTGGGTGTTCTTCGATGTCTTCCTGCCCCTGCTGAGCGTGGCGGCGTATGTCTTCGTCTATCGCGCCATCCGCGCGCCTGAAGAATATGTGGGTTTTGTGGTACTGGGCGGCGCCATGACCGCCTTCTGGATGAACATCCTGTGGAGCATGTCCAGTCAGTTGTACTGGGAGAAAGAACAGGGCAACCTGGCGCTGTACATCATCTCGCCCACCAGCATGATGGCAATCCTGCTGGGCATGGCAATCGGCGGGCTGTTTGCCACCCTTCTGCGCGCGACCGCCATCCTGCTCATCGGCTCATGGCTCTTTCAGGTGCAGTACACCATCGTGTCCTTCTGGAAACTGTTTGCCGTCTTTGCGTTGAGTATGGTCGCCCTGTATGGGCTGGGCATGATGAGCGCTTCAATGTTCCTTCTGCTCAGCCGCGAAGCCTGGCATCTGGCAAATTTAGCCATGGAGCCGATTTATCTGGTCACCGGCATGTACTTCCCGGTGAAAAATCTGGGTTTCTGGGCGGCGGCAGGGGCTTCGCTCATCCCGCTGACCCTGGGACTGGACGCCATGCGCCAGTTAATTTTTGCCAACGGGGCGGCGCTGGGCTTCTTAAGCGTCGAGGTAGAAATCCTCGGGCTGGTGATTCTCAGCGTCGTGTTTCTCATCGGGGCGCGCTACCTGCTGGTGGTCATCGAGAAACTGGCTATTCAAGAAGGGCGGTTGACCGAAAACCGCCGGTGAAAGGATGATGCCTCTCATGAAGCGTTCGATTCCTCTGCGTTCTTTCCTCACCGCGGCATGGCTGGGCTGGCAAATCGAGTCCAACTGGACAGATCCCTTCCTGTTCGCCACCTACTCCATCGTCAAACCGGTAGCAGGGGCGGCAATTCTGGTCATCATGTACGCCATTGTCACCCAGGCGCAGTTCGACTCGCCGGTCTTTGCTTACCTCTTTCTGGGCAATGCCCTGTATCAGTACGTCCCGGCGGTATTGAGCGGGGTTTCGTGGACGATCATTGACGACCGCGAGCATTACCGCACGCTCAAGTATATCTATGTAGCGCCGGTGAACATCCCGTTCTACCTGTTCGGGCGGGCGGTGGCAAAGTTTATCATCGGCACGATTGGGGTGGTCATCACCATTGCCGCGGGGGTGCTTTTCCTGCACGTGCGCATCGACTGGGCCCAGGTGAACTGGGGACTGTTCTTCCTCTCACTGGTGCTGGGCATTATCATGATGGCACTGCTGGGGCTGATTCTCGCCGGAGTGACGCTGTTGAGCGCGCGCCATTCCTACTTCATCGGCGATGTGGTGGCAGGCGGGCTGTTCCTCTTCACCGGCGCGATTTTCCCGCTGGAAGTTCTGCCGGTGTGGCTCCGACCGGTGGGCTACGCCCTGCCCATCACTTACTGGCTGGAACTGCTGAGGCGTGCGCTGGTGGGAGAGGTTGCCCAAGCCTTCCCGACCTTTGCCACTCTTTCCAATGAAACCCTTCTGCTGGTGCTGGTGGGCTCGTCGCTGGTGTTTGGGGCGGCGTCGCTGTTCATCTTCCGCCGCTGTGATTTCCTCGCCCGCGAGCGCGGCAATCTGGACATCACCACGAATTACTGAAATTCCACAAACAGGGGCATATCGCTACCATGTGGCGATTCTGCCAGAACCTTGCCTTCTGCATCCACCAGCATGGCACCACCGAATGCCCCTTCGGGGGTATCCTGCTCCAAACTGTTGACCAGCGCTGCCGGCACCCCTGCCTGGCGCACAGCTTCGACATAGGCGGAGCGCTCTTCGCGCTCCCAGCGTTCTGCATCGGGAGAGCGCCCATCGAATCCTCTGGACATCGGCACCAGCAACAGACGCATATCACGGGATAATGTTGCCAGCGCTTCTTCATGAAAGAGATCCCCGCACATCAACATCCCCAATTTGCCCCATTCGGTCTCAATAATACCGGCATGTGTCCCGCACAGGAAAGGCGCCTGCTCAGAAATTTTGCGGTAAAGCATGGAAAGGTTGCCCTGACGATCCAGCAACACCGCCGAGTCGTACACCCCTTCAGAAGCGCGTTCCAGAAAACCAAAAGCAAGCGCTACCCCATGCCGACGGGCAAGATGTGCCATTCGGGTGATGGTAAAGCCATCCAGCGGTTCGGCAAACTCGTGCAGGTCAGATTCTTCGTACAGGTAACCGGTGAAAGCACATTCGGGCAAAAGCATCAAATCAGGGCGTTTGGGAAGAAGATACTCCAGCAGGCATTCAAATTTGTAGATATTCTGCTCTTTCTCTCTTGGAACAATGGCAAGAGGAATTAAAGCCAGACGCATCATCCACTATCCTTTCAATAAAACGCGGTAACGGCTCTGCACCAGCCCGCGAGTATAAACTACCGTCTCGACATGCTCCAGTGGAATCTCACCGTCCAGGTCTCCAAACAACGGGATACCCCGCCCCAGCAAAACCGGCACGTGGGTCAGAATTATGTCCTGAATCAAGCCGGCGCGCAAAAAGCGGCGGATGGTCTCACCGCCATCCACATACACATGGCGCGCCCCCTGCTCTGCCAGCCTGGCAAGGATTTGCGCTGGCTCGCCCTGCATCCATTGGACTTTACCGGCGAGATGCGCGGGTAACGCCAGTGGACGGGTGGTCAGCACCACCACGCTCTGGTCGGCATACGGGTATTCGGGAAAGGTCAACACCTGGTCAAAGGTGTTTCGACCCATCAAGACGGTATCCACCGTTTCAATAAAACGGGTATAGCCGTAATCTTCGCCCGGCTCAGGCTGAGGAAGCCAGTCCAGCCCGCCGTCAGGGCGGGCAATGAAGCCATCCAGCGATAGAGCCATGAAGACGGAACAGCGTATCGGCACAAGGGAGGTTGTTTCAAGGCTCATCTGGCTTCTGCAACCCGGGCGCGCACAAGTTCCTGCGCGCGTTTCCAGTCTTCATCGGTCTTAAAGAATGAGCGCGGGAAAATCCAGAGCGCGCCTTCTAACGTCAGCAGGGAGATGATGTCCGCAGTTATGCGTTTGCGGTAAAACTTCTGCCAGGGAATCACATCCTCTACCTGATGAGAAGAAAAAAGCAATTCCACACCCCGTGCCGAAAGGATGCCCCGTACCCGCACTCCCTGGTAATTCTGTTTGACTTTCCGGGCAAGCCCATAAGCCTTCACGTAAGGGGAGACAAACCAGTAAACAATCAGTAACAAGGTAATCGAATGGCGCGCCACCCTTGCCCAGGAATACTCACTGTTGGCGCTGGAAGTCGCCGCCGAAAATACCAGAGAAGCGTAGAGGATCACCGCAACTGCCAGAATCAGAGGGCGGAGAAAACGCCAGATTCCGGCAGATTGATGAAGTGCCAGTACAGCGCGAACAACATCCGCAGAGGTGTACTGTCCCTGAAAGACAACATCCATATCAATCATCCTCAGCGTAAAGTTCGAGGATAAATGCCCGCCGCGGTTTTTCTCGATCGACCATGACAGTGACAGGCGTGCCAAGTTGGAAAGCACTGGTGAGTTTGTTCTTCATGACCACATTCCCGCTGACAACGCGCTCCCCCTGATAGGTGTACACCACCTCTACCCTGCCGCGCCCGCGGAAGAAGGATGCCCGCACAATCGTTGCAGGCATTTGCACCCCTTCCTCAATCACCCGGCGAATCAACCGCACGCGCCAGAAAGCCAATGCCAGCCCTGCCAGACTCAACGGCAACAGCACCAGCGCTAACCGCAGAATGACTTCAAGCGTTTCACCCAGAAAGAACTGCAAAAGGATGACCCCAAGGTAAGCCATGGGGATCATCCACCCCAAAAAAGCTCCGTAATCGGTGAGCAAAATCTTCTTAAGAGAGGCTTGCGGATTCATACAGGTTCAATTGTGGGAGGGGTCAAAGGTTGATCCAGTTTGATGAGTTCACGCAGAGCGGAAAAACCGCCCCACAAACCAAACAGGGCAATGGCATGGAAGAGCGCTGGGAGAAAATCGGCAAATGCCAAGAAAATGAGCCCATCCAGCAAATACAGTACCATGCCAGTGATGATTGCCCAACGTTGACGCTTGCGCCCCAGCACACCGAACAGCACAAAGATCCCGGAGATGCACAAACTGATCACAAAGGCAACCGCGCGGATGATGGTGGTGGTTGTGCCGCTGGTTTCCTGAGCAATCACATATCCAATCGCATCCACCACCTGGGTCAATCCCAGCCCAACCACAAAAGTCATCGAACCGCCCAGAACGAACACGATGGTGTTGATCAGAGAAAGCCCGGCAATCCAGAAAAACCAGTCCACGCCACTGCGGAAACGCCTCTCGAGATTGAGGCGCTTTTGCAACGCCGCCAGGGCTTGCGCATCGGGAAGAGAAGTGGGTTCCATGGGAGAAAATCCTTTCCTGAAAAAATATCGGTCTGACAGGGTCAGCCGGAGAGGGTTACACAAACAAATCAGTTGTTCTTCATGGAGAGACCATCCTCGGTTTGCGGGATGGGCAGAGCAAACGTAAAGCAACTCCCCTCGTTGAGTTTACTTTCCACCCAGATTTCTCCCCCATGCGAACGCACTGCCAGGCGGCAAAACGCCAGCCCCAGCCCAATGCCTTTGGGGAAGCGTTCGGATTGCAAGCGGGCAAATTTATCGAAGATAACTTCCAGCGCATCCGGGGGAATGCCGGGACCGTTATCGCGCACAGCAAACTCCACCCGCTCGCCCTTGCGGTACACCGAGAGGGTGATTTTCCCTTTGAACAGGGTGTACTTGGTAGCGTTGTCCAGCAGATTGATCAGTACCCGCCGAATCATATCGGCGTCAATGTTCAACGGCGGCAGGTTCGGCTCGATTTGCACATCCACCTGTTGCCCCTTATTCTCCGCCACCGGCAGGATGGTATCCACGGCTTCATACACCAGTGGGGCAATCTCCGTCATCGCACGGCTGGTGATGGGCTGACCGGCTTCCAGGCGGTAGATATCCAGCAGGGTGTTAATCAGCCTCTGCATGCGTCCGGTAGAGCGAATGGCAATGCTGAGCAACGCCCGCAGGTTTTCATCATCGCTCACCGGAAGAAGCATGTTGAGCATCTCAAGGCTGGAAATGATATTGGAGAGCGGCGAGCGTAAATCGTGATAGACCATTGCCATCAGGTCATCGCGCAGAGCATCCAACTGCTTGCGCTCGGTAATATCCTGTAAAATCCACTGCAGTACGTCCCCATTGGGAAAAGCCACCTTGCGGACATGCACTTCGACCGGCACAGTGGACAAACTCGCCGTCCACAAGAGGGCTTCCTGATGCAGGGTCTGCCCTGCCCCCAGCGTTTCTACATGGTCTTTCAGCCATTCCGCAGGGAGTTTGAGCAACTCCTGCATGGTTTTCCCCACCAGCACTTCGGCGGGATACCCCGTCAGCGCAATTGCCTGACGGTTAGATTCCAGAATCTGCCCGTTCAACCCGGTAATGCAAATGGGATCAATGCTGTCATCGAACAATTCGCGGTAGCGGCGGGTCACCGCCTGCAATGAGTCATAGAGGCGGGCATTATAAATGGCAATGCCTGCCTGATCGGCTATGGACTGCACCAGTGCCAGATGTTCCTGATTGAAAAAGTGCGGTCTGGGGTGAACGATGGTGAGAATACCCACCACCTGCTCGCGCGCCATTACCGGCACACAAATGGCAGATTTTGCTCCTGTGCGGCTTACGGCATCATCAGGGCGCTGCGCCCAGCGTTCATCCTGACTGGTATCGCTGAGCATGACCGCCTGACGATTGCGGAAAACCCACCCCGCCAGTCCGTCTTGCAATACATTATTCCAGTGTTCTACACTGCGCTCCAGGAGCAAATCGTTGACGATCAGAGCGCCTTCTACGGCTTGATTGCCATCCAGCACAATGATGCTGGCACGCTCTGCACCCACGTGGCGGCTGGAAAGCATCAGCACCCGCGAAAGCACGGTGCGCAAATCCAGATCCGAGGTCAGTTCCCGGCTGATGTTGTACAGCAGTTCCAGCGTGGTTCGTGAAGTTTCATCCATAACGATTGAGAAACCCCTTTTTGAGAGTATAGCATAATTTGCAAAAGCCAAACCACGCGAAGAGATTGATGAAAGGCTCAAGCCCGCACACTCCTTCACGGAAAAAATCCAATTGTATAATCAAAGCATGGAGATTAACCTGCGCGCCCCCGTCGAAGTATTGATCACCCTGCCTTTGAAGGAAGAAGTGCTTCAACCCGTTCGGGATCTCAGTCCACACATCAACCTGACGGTCATCCCCGCCCGCCGCCCGGAAGACATCCCCGCCGAAGTGTGGGCAAAAACCGAGGTGCTCTACACCGACCGCGTCCTGCCCGCCCCCGAACAGGTGCCCGCCCTGCGCTGGCTGCAATTCCATTTTGCCGGCATTGACTTTGCCGTGGATTCGCCCCTTTTGCAGAAAGAGGACTTGAAAGTGACCAACCTCAGCGGAGCTGCTGCCGCGCAAACCGCCGAATTTGCCCTCACCATGATGCTGGCGCTGGCGCACCGCCTGCCCGCTCTCATGCAAGCCCAGAGCCGCGCAGAATGGGCGCACGACCGTTGGGAACGCTTTCGTCCTGTTGAACTGCGCTTCAGCACGGTAGGCATTGTGGGGTATGGCTCCATTGGGCGGGAACTGGCGCGCCTGCTCCAACCGCTGGGCGTGAAGGTGCTGGCATGCAAGCGCGATGTGCGCCATCCCCAGGATGAGGAATACATCCCTGAAGGCATGGGCGACCCCCAGGGAATTTATTTCACCCGCCTCTATCCCTACCAGGCCCTGCGCACCATGTTCCGCGAGTGCGACTTTGCCGTGGTCACTGTGCCGCTTACCCCGCAAACGCGGGGGATGATTGGTGCGGATGAATTGGCGGCGCTCAAACCAGGGGCTTTTCTGGTGGTCGTCGGGCGCGGCGGCGTGGTGGATGAAACTGCCCTGCTGGAAGCCCTGCAGGAAAAAAGGTTGGGCGGGGTGGCACTGGATGTCTTTGCTGAAGAACCGCTGGCGCCTACCAGCCCGCTGTGGAAAGCGCCTAACCTCATTATCAGTCCGCACATTGCAGGATTGAGCGTGCATTATGATGAGCGCGCCATGGCATTATTCGCCACCAACCTGCGGCGTTACATTCAGGGGGAAAGATTATATAATCTATACGAACCCGAACGCGGGTACTAGCCCAGAGAAGGCTTGCGCCCTCGCGTTGTACGGCGCTCCTCTGTGGGCAGGTAAGTAGGGGCTTGAATGGCAAACCAGGTGCACAAACGGCGATCCAGCATGCGGCTGCGAATGCGCGGGTCAATTTCTTCGGGCTTACTGGATGTTGTAATTACCGTGGGCAACTCGGCGATGTAGCGGTGGTTGATAATCTGATAAAGTTTTTCACGCGCCCACGGGGTAGCGCTCTGCGTCCCCAAATCATCCAGGATGAGCAGTTTTGCCGAACGCACTTCCTCAAATACCTCATCATAAGAGACGTTAGAAGTCGGGCTGAAGGTTGAGCGCAGGTGGTCGAGCAAGTCGGGGACTACTACAAACAAAGGCGGGTTGCCCAAACTGGCTTGATAGTTGCCAATTGCGGCGGCTAAATGAGTCTTGCCACAGCCATAATCGCCCGAAAGCACCAGCCAACCGCGGGGGTTCTCAGCAAACTCATAGGCAATCTCAAAGGCTCTGCGCAAGTTGGCGCGCTCTTCAGAGGTGATGTTCTTTTCCTTCTCACGGAAATGAAACGTGCCAAAGGTCATGCGACTGTACAACGGCAGAGCAGAAAGGCGTGGTTTGGTGGTATCTTCCAGCGGTTGGCGATAGTCCTGGGCTTCAATGCGCACGGTATTAACCAGTTCTATATCGCGCAGGCGGGACTGGATACGCCCCTCAATTTCTTCCAGCGCCTGATTGGTGGTAATCACCGTGGACAGGCGGTGAATGTAGCGGTGATTAAAAATCTGATAGAGTTTTTCCTGCGCCCAGGCAGTGGCGTTTTGCGTACCCAAGTCGTCCAGCACCAGCAGGCGGATGTTGCGGATTTCCTCAAAGCGGGCTTCAAAAGTGTCATCGGGGGCATCGTAAGCATAACGCAGCCAGTCCAGCAGGTCGGGAACGGTGAGGAAGAGCGTAGGCACACCCAGCGAGACGGCTTCGTGTGCAATGGCAGCCGCCAGGTGAGTCTTGCCCACCCCATAACCGCCAATCAGCAGAAGCCAGCCGTTGAGCGAATGGGCATACTTCTGCGCCTGCTCGAAAGCATTTTCCAGCGAACGCACCATCGCCTCACCCTGCCCATGGCGTCCTCGGGGATTGAAGGTGGCAAAAGTCATCTTTTCCAGCGCCTGCAAATTGCTGGCACGGTAAGCGCGTTGAAAGGTTGCCCGCATCACCTCAGCAGAACGGCAGGAACAAATTTCCACCTTCCCAAAGTCAGGATGGTCGATGGGCAGGTCACGGCGCACAAAACCAATCCCACCACAAATGGGGCAGTTGGGATCACCACGGAAAGTGGCAGAGGATTGGGACTCAGTGTTCGATGAAGTCGGCGTATTTGCCTTCGACATAGCGTCGGCGATTCTCTTCAGAGGACCGTCTATTTTCTCCATCCCGACCTTCCTCCTGCCAAGATTTCAGAATTGCCTGGATATACTTCCAGTTGCGTACATTGCGCTCCACCGCAATTTGAAAGGCTTCTTCTATCCATGTTTGCGGGTACGTTTTTTCGGCTTCTTCCAGCAAATCGGCAATCAACGGGGTGAGCGGGCCGATATTATCCTCGTACAGGCGGTAAATATTCGGACGCTCTACCACCAGCGTGACTGTCGGATGCGGTTCAGATTCAGGGTGCCACTCGCCGCGCTGAATGGCTTCAATGGCGGCACGTCCGCGCGGAGTGTTAAGGAAATACAGGGCTTCCTTCAGGCTTTTTCCCTCGGGCAAAACCCGCAGGAACACCCCACGCTGCACAGCGCGTTCCAGGGCATCCTCCAATTGATGGGGACCGCCCAGGGTCCGCATGAGCATCTCATCACGAGCAAAATCCTGATATGCTAAAAAACGAATGGGGGCTTCCATGCGGGAAACGTACCACAAGGCATAGAGAATCACCTGCAACTCGCCCAGATGGTCCACCTGCGGGAGCAGTTCGGTGAAAAACGGCTCCGGGATAGGCACCATGCGCACTTTGCCAGCAGGAAAGCCTTGAAACGCCACGGTCTATCTCCTTCCCATCCCCGGAGCAGGTGCAGCATTCTCGAAGCGCGCCAGGTTGTTCAGGAAAACCAGTTCAATACCGCCATGAGTGGGACCGTTACGGTGCTTGGCAACAATAATCTCCGCCAGGTTGGCGCGCGGACTGTCCTTATCCAGCGCATCGGGGCGGTGGATGAACATGACCACATCGGCATCCTGCTCCAGACTACCCGATTCACGCAGATCGGAAAGCACCGGGCGTTTGTCGGCACGCTGTTCCACAGCACGCGACAACTGCGCCGCCGCCAGCACCGGCACGTTGAGTTCACGCGCCAGAATCTTCAGGTTACGGGAGATGTAAGAGACTTCCTGAACGCGGTTATCCGTGCGCACGTCACCGCTCATCAACTGCAGGTAGTCCACAATGATCAGGTCCAGTTCATACTCCATGTGCAGACGGCGGCACTTGGTGCGCAACTGCATGGGGGTAATGGCGGGAGTATCATCGAGGAAAATGTGAGTTTCGGAAAGCACCTCGATGGCGTGGATGAAGCGGGGCCATTCGTCTTCATTGAGTTTACCCGTGCGCAGGCGCTGGGTATCAATGCCGGTTTCCTGAGCGATGAGACGCTGAACCAGTTGTTCGTTGGACATCTCCAGCGAGAACATGGCAACATGCTTTTTGTACTTCTGAGCGGCATTCTTCATGACCGAGAGCATGAAACCGGTTTTCCCCATGCCCGGACGCCCGGCGACGATGAGCAAATCCGACTTCTGTAATCCCCCCAGCAGACGGTCAAGGTCCACCAAACCGGTGGGCACGCCCATAATCTCATCACTGCGCTGGGAGAGTTTGTCCACCCGGTCATAAACTTCGCTCAGCACGGTTTGAATGGGTTGTAAATCGCGGCGGACGCGGCGCTCGCTGACGGTGAAGATGGACTTTTCTGCCGTATCAATCAGGGTATCCACCGAAGTGCGGCGGTCATAGGCTAACTGCGCCATTTCGTTGGCGGCGGCAATCATCTTACGGCGTAGAGAATGCTCTTCCACCACCCGGGCATAGGCTTCGGCATTCATCGAAGACGGGGTTTGATTAATCAATGACATCAGGTAGGTTACACCACCTACCTCTGCGAGCCTGCCCTGTTGCTCCAGTTCCTGTTGCACGGTGAGGAAATCGATGGGAATGCGCCGCTCGTGCAATCGCGTAAAGGCTTCCCAAATCCAGCGGTTGCGCACCAGGTAAAAATCCTCGGGGTGCAGGAATTGGGCAAGGTTGTAGTAAGCCTCAGGATCAATCAGCACCGCACCCAGCACGGCTTCTTCGGCTTCTCGGCTGTGAGGGGGCCCCTGTACCTCGGTTGACGCAACTTCTTCCGGCATCCAGTCAGACATAATCCATCACTCTACCCGTATTGATTTTATCGGATTTCGGGCAATAGCGGAAAAATTCTAATCCTCGGTGAAAAAAAGCCCCACAGCGTTTGTGGGGCGCAAATTCCAAAACAGGCACGCTACTTATCCGGCTTTTCGTCTTCGTCGCCCTCATCCTCTTCATCTTCCAGTTTATCCAGATTGAGATTTGCCAGGAAATCCTCGAAGACGGAAAGGCGTTCCTCACTGGTATCCACCTCAGCCTCAGATGAAGTCGGGGGGGTAGGCGGAGCCAGGGGAGCAGAGGATGTGCGCGAGGTAGCACTGCGCAGGTCGTCCTCGGGGGTCACCCCCGCCACATCCATGACCTCACGGGAAACCAGAATGGGTACATGCGCACGCACCGCCAGTGCCAGCGCATCGGATGGACGTGAGTCAATATTCAGAATACGTCCATTGACTTCCACGACCAGATTCCCATAAAACACTTCATCGCGCAGAGCCACCACTTCGATACGCAAAAGACGGGCATTCAGGGCATTTAACACGTTCTTTAATAAGTCATGCGTTTGAGGACGGGCAACTTCGATTTCCTGCAAAGCAATCGTAATGGCTTCTGCTTCGTAAGGTCCAATCCAGATGGGTAAATATCGTTCGGTGTTCACCTCGCGTAACACGACAATGCGTTGCTGGTTGGTTAAACTCACCCGCACGCTGTCAATGACCACCTCAACCATTTTAGACATGGGATCACCCTTCCTCAAACGGGAATTCTTTTCTGCTAAGTGCTATCCATATTCTATCATGCCGTCAAGGGGGATGCAACTGCTGATACGTGCCAGGAAAGGGTAAATGATTAACGGCACAATGGCAAGAACAGGAAATTTTCGACAAAATGGCTGTATGAGTGAACTGGTGAATTACGTCGAAGCCAGAGGTTACCTTGAGCGCGTACCCAATCCGCAGGATCGGCGAGCCAGCATTGTCCGCTTGAGTGCCATGGGCGAAGCATAAATCAGGCGGCACCAGAAATCCTTCAAGAAATTGAAGAAGAATGGGCAAAAGAAATCGGCTGGGAGCAAATGAGCGCCCTTAAACAAGGATTGAATGCTCTCGTAAACATTCTCGAAAAAGAAAAGCGCAAATCTTAAAAAATTGAGAAACATTTCTTTGGATTTTTTTAAGGTTTTCGAGTATAATGCCATGAAACTGGGTCTGGACAACCTTGAACGCTCCAATGCCAAGCCGTCTGGAAAGCCCGGGGGTGCAAGGGCACACAATTTTGCTTCGACATGGGAGACAAAAGAAACCTGTGAGTTCCGACAAAGCCAAAATCCTTCTCATTGAAGGGAAACGAGCCGACCACCCTTCCTTCTTAACAGGATTGACCCGCAAGGGCTACGATGTGGAAAGTGTTCCGAACGGAAATTCGGCTGTAGAGCAGCTAAACACCTTTGAACCCGATGTCATCATCATTGATGCGGCTTCCATGCGCACCAGCGGCAAACGTATTTGCCATGCCCTGCGTTTACGCGCTGGCGATATCCCTATCCTGCTGATTGTAGACCCTCAATCTGCGGGCAAGAACCCGCGCGAATCGCTGGCAGATGTAGTTCTGACCACCCC
Organism: Anaerolinea thermophila UNI-1; assembly: GCF_000199675.1. GTDB lineage: Bacteria > Chloroflexota > Anaerolineae > Anaerolineales > Anaerolineaceae > Anaerolinea > Anaerolinea thermophila. The sequence goes on along the minus strand of NC_014960.1, from coordinate 740,512 downwards.
TCTGACCTTGCAGAAATTGCTCAACCGTCTGCGCCCCCTGGTTCCTGCCCAGAGCAAACACGTCCTTCAAGCCGGTCCAATCTGGCTGGATCCGGCTCAACGACTGGTGCGGGTGGGCAATCGTCAAAGCAGTTTGACCCCCCGTCTGGTGACCATCCTGCGCATATTAATGGAACATCCCGGCGAGGTCATCGAGCGCAACAGCCTCTTCCAGCAAGCCTGGAATACCGATTACACCGAAGACACCCGCACACTGGACGTGCATATCTCATGGCTGCGCCGCGCCATTGAGGTAGATTACCGCCATCCCCAATTGATCAAGACCATTCGCGGTGTGGGTTACCGGCTGGATATTGAAGAAACTCCGCCCTATTAATTATCCCAACTTTCCCAACGCCTTTGCAATCGTGCGAATGTGGGCTGGGGTGGCACCACAACACCCACCGACAAATTTTGCGCCTTTCTCCACAGCGCGTACAGCACCTTTACCCATCTGCTCGGGCGCGATCGGATAGGCGACCCGTCCGGCTTCATCCACAGTGGGCAAGCCAGCGTTGGGCTTGAACCAAAGCGGCAAAGAAGTCACCTCACGCATTTCAGCAAGCGCCTGCAGATTGCCTTCCAGACTGCTCCCACAGTTGACCCCCAGCGCAAACACCCCGCTTTGCTCCAGAACCTGTGCCACCTGTGCCGGTCTTTCGCCCCGAATGAGACGTCCCTGAGCGTTGAAAGAAAACGAACACACCACCGGCACATTCCCTGCAGAGAAGCATGCCTCAATGGCTGTCAGGGCTTCCTGTAAATCCATCTGTGTCTCAATGACCAGCGCATCGATCCCTGCCTCAATCAGGATTTGCGCCTGTTCGCGATAAAACGCCCGGGCTTGCCCGGGGCTTAATGCCCCTAGAGGTTCGAGCCATTCTCCCAGGGGACCCAACGAAGCCGCAACCCAAACCCCAGAGCATCCATGTGACGCCCGGCGTGCCAGGGCTACCGCCTGACGATTGATGATCTCAAAATGTTCTTCCATGCCGGCCTGACGCAAACGCAAGCGGGATGAGCCAAAGGTATTGGTGAGGATAATCTGAGCACCTGCCGCCAAAAATTCTTCATGCACACGTAAAACCTCCTCCGGACGCTCCAGCACCCACGAATCCGAGGGAACCCCCAAGGGTAATCCACGCTGTTGCAAACTGGTTCCCATGGCGCCATCCAGCAGGACCACCCCATGACCTTCTTGCAAGGCGAAAAAAGAAGATGAATTCATGAAAACCTTTCCCAACACAGAGGCAAAAGCGCACTGTAAATTTTCTCTGATTATCGCAGAAAAAAAACCGGAAAACCTTTCACATGGGGAAAAATTTTCTGTAAGGGAATCGTAATGGGTATTTTACGCAAATCAGATATAATTGATACAAGCCCAACCTCAACGAGGCGCTATGGCGTTAAAAGGAAATCTGCGCGATTTTACCATCACCCAATTGCTGAATTTGATTAATCTGGCTCAAAAGACTGGGCTTCTGGTCATTGAGGGTCCTGGCGAGACAGCCCGTATTAACTTCCGTCAGGGGAAACTGGCTTACGCCCAACTGGGCGATGAGGACGGCAGCCTGGCGTCCATTCTCTATAAGACTCGTAAGATCTCCCAAAGCCAGTACCGCCTGTTGCTGGAACGCGCCTCCGGCATGACCGATAAAGAACTGGGGCTGCTTCTCATCAACGCCGGTTACCTGACGCAGGACGATATCCTCACCAGTTTACAAACCTACTTCATTGACGTCGTGCGCCGTTTGTTTACGTGGGTCGAAGGCTTTTTCCGCTTTGATCAGGATGTCACCCCACCGGATGGCAAAATCACCATCCGTATGGACCTGGAGAACCTGATCATCGAAGGCGCCCGACAATTACGCGAGTGGGAGCAACTTCAGGAAGAAATCCCCAGTCTGGACATGGCGTTGAAATTCACCGACCGCCCGGGCACGAACATCCAGAAGGTGAACCTCAGTCTGGAAGAGTGGCGGGTGGTCTCGTATGTGAACCCCAAGAACACCATCCGGCAAATTGCCCGCGCCACAAAGATGAACGACCTGGAAATCCGCCGTGTGGTGTACGGGTTGATTCAAGCCGGGCTGGTGGAAATTGTCCGTCCAGAGGGAGCGCCGGCACCGCGCCCGCAAACTCAACAATTGCCGCGGCAATTCCCCACACCGGACAAAGAAGAACAGAAATCGCTGGTGAATCGGTTGATCAACCGCATTCGTTCCCTGTAATGACATTCTACTTATGGAGTTAGGATAAGCACTCATGCAAACGGTTAAAATGGTGGTCACAGGTCCGTTCAGCGCTGGCAAAACAGCCTTCATCCGATCGGTCAGCGAGATTGACGTCGTCTCCACCGAGCGAAAAATTTCTTCCGAAGCCGAGCGCGTCAAAGAAACCACGACCGTCGCCATGGATTTTGGGCGCATCACGGTAGATGACGATCTGGTGCTTTACCTCTTCGGCACGCCGGGACAACGTCGCTTCGATTTCATGTGGGAAATTCTCTCCGAGGGCATGCTGGGCTTCATCGTCATGGTGGATAGCACCCGCCCCGAGACCTTCCGCGAAGCGCGCAGCATCCTGCAGACCTTCCGCGCTTACGCCCCTACGCCCTACGTAGTCGCCGCAAACAAACAGGACTTGCCCGATGCATGGGACCTCGAAGACATGCGCCTGGCATTGCGCCTGGAGCCCAAAGCCAAACTGCTTCCATGTGTAGCCCATAAAAAAGAATCGGTGAAGAACGTCCTGTTGGAACTGCTCTACTCCATTCTGGCTGAGATGGAAGAGGGCGGAAAGTAATTCCCGGAAGCGGAGGGGGGACCTTGTCATCCATCACCACCGATCAGGGCATTTTGCACTACGAAGTCTATGGGCGCGGACGTCCAGTCATCCTTTTACACGGATGGCTGGGGTCGTGGGGCTTATGGCAGGAAACCATGACCTTCCTGGGACAGTACTACCGCACCTACGCCCTGGATTTCTGGGGCTTTGGTGAGTCGGGCACCAAGCGCAACACCTACAACGTGCAGGACTTCATCAGCCTGGTTGCCCAATTCATGGATCAAATGGGCATTCTTTCTGCCCCGCTCATTGGGCACTCCATGGGCGGCACGGTGAGCCTTTCGGTCGCCATTCAATACCCTCATCTGGCGCAAAAAGTAGTGGTCATTGGCTCTCCCATTGCAGGGTCTTCTCTGGCATTGCCCCTGAAATTCGCCGGTTACCGCCCCATTGCCTGGCTGCTGTTCACCTTCTTCCCGCTTTTCCGCGCCGCCATGCGTATCGCCTCGCCGACCATCTGCAAAGACCCGCGCTTCCCCGACATGATGGATCGGGATCTTTCTCAGACCACCCTGGAGTCCTTCCTCATCAGCATTGCCACCTTAAGACGCACCGACCTGCGCCCCCGCCTGCATCAGATTCGCGTGCCGGTGATGGGTATGTACGGCGACCGTGACAATATCGTGCATCCCCGTCAGTGGGAACCCCTCAAAAAAGGCGTGCCCCATGCCCGCATCGAGCGCTTTCCCAAGGCAGGGCACTTCATCATGCTGGATGAACCCAAAGAATGCATGAGCAAGATTAAGGACTTCCTGGACACCCCTGCCGAACCCCTTCCGCCGGTAGAGAATTAAGAGATGGCGCTTTCTCATTTCCCCGAAATCCATCAGGTTTTGCTGGAAAGCACCCATGAGGTGCTGGGTAAGGGCCAGTCCGGCTTCTTACAACCGGAAGAGAAGACCTTTTTGACAGAATTGGAACGCCTTTTGACCGAACAATTTGGCACCCTCACCGGCAGGGGGATGGCAATCCGCATGGGACGAAGCGGATTCCAAACTGGTTTGCGCCGATGGGGCGAAACTTTGGGTTTTTATTCGCTGGATTTTCGACTGATGCCTTTCCCTCGACGGGTCAGGTTCGGGCTGGACCAAATTGCTCGTTTTCTGGAAGAACGTACCTCTCTTCAGATAAACATCCACGAAGAACCCGAGCACTGGATCGTAGAGATCAGGCAAATGCCCTCATGCACCCGTTCAACCTCACCAGTGCTCTGCTCGTTGCTGATGGGAATGTTCCAGGAATTCATGCAATGGCAGGGAAGTGGACGGTTCTTCCCCGTCCGAGAAACACAGTGCGTTGCCCAAGGTTCCCCCTGCTGTCGCTTTGAAATTTCCCGCAAACCGCTGGAATAAACGGACATGCTGAAAATCATCCTTCGCAATCCCCAGCACATCGTACCCTTCAACGAACCAGCCCGCGATCTGCGCATCCAGAACAAACCCCTGTGGTTGCTCCAGCGGGACGTGCTGGCTCCCTACACCACCCGCGAAATCGAACTGCCCCCTGGCGCACCCTTACCGCAGGTGCACGAACCCTGCATCGTTTACCGCGACAACCTGTTTTTTGACGCCCCCTACATGGAAGCCTTCATCAGTGAAGCCCGTAAACGCGGTAAAGCCGTGCGCGCGGCATTCAATGCCAGTGATCCCTGTTTTCGGGAGCATATTCTCCCCCTTTCCCTTTCCTATACTCCGGCAGGCAACCTTTATCTTGCCGATTTGTGGTATTACCCCAACGGACCGGAACCCGGCGCCGAGCCGCTGGTCATTGACCTGCTCTCCCGGGAAATTGGCTACTACCACATTCCCCTGTACATGGCGCCCTCTCAGGGCGATCTGGTGTATCAGGTGCCCCTGCGCAGTCTGATGGCCATTGACTCGTGGGTACACATTTTCATTGCTGACGAGGTGTTCGGGCTGTTCGGGCGTGGAGCGCGCTTTGAGGAACGCCTGAACCGCGATTTATGGTTCAAGTTAAAAGTCCTGGGAACAGCCCTGTACGAAGGGCGGCAGTTACTGCGCTCCTCAGCGGTGGTGCAGATTGGACGGAACTGCGTCATTGACCCGGATGCCATCATCCACGGTCCCACGACCATTGGGGATAATGTCACCATTGGCGCGAATGCTGTCATCGAAAACTGCATCATCGGCGATAACGTCAACATTTCGCAGGGATGCCAGTTAATGCTCTCGGTGGTAGGCGATGGCACCTTCCTGCCCTTCCGCGCTTCACTGTTCATGACCACAGTGATGGAAAACAGCCTGATTGCTCAGAATACCTGCCTGCAAATGTGTGTGGTTGGGCGCAACACCTTCATCGGCGCAGGCTCTACCTGGACGGACTTCAACCTGCTTTCGGCGCCCATCAAAGCCCGTGACGGCACGGGCGCTCTGCGCAACTCCAACCGCATTGTGCTGGGCGGGTGTGTGGGACACAACTGCCGAATCGGCGCCGGTATGCTGGTCTACCCAGCCCGCACCATCGAATCGGACGTGGTTATTTTCTCCACCAAAGAGCGACGGGTTATTGACCGCGACCTGTACTATGAGGACAGCGATCATCTGCGTCTGCCCAATGCCCACCTGCATCCGCGCCTGTACCCCCGCCCCGGCGAAAAGGGAAGCGAAACCTGGTAAAAACAAACACCGCAGGGATTTTTCCTGCGGTGTTTTTAGTGGATTTGCACAGTAAAATCAGTCCTGCACAGCAAGAGCAGAGCGACCTTCCGAGCGAGGCGCTCCCGATACATCTTCCAGATGTACGACCGCTGGAATGGAGAGAGCCACCCCAGCCATGACCAGGCAGGACACCCCGGCAATCCAGAACCAAAAGCGGATGCCCAGATAATCGGCAACCGGCGCCGCAAGCATCAATCCCAACGGGCTGGCAGCCGAAGCCAGCGCCCCGACCAGATTGAATACCCGTCCCTGCATTTCAGGGGCAATCTTTGCCTGCAATAGGGCAAACAAGGGCCCATTGGTAATGGGATTCATGAACCCGGCAATGCCAATGCCCAGTAAGGCTACCCCAAACATCTGCGCAGGTGCCGAGCCGAGCAAAATTACCCCCAGACCCATGCCTACCAAGCCTGCCATCGAAGTGTGCACTTTGCGTTTAAATCCACCCCACACACTCAGCGCCAGCCCACCCAGAATTACCCCCAAGCCTTCCGCCGAGTTCATGACCCCCAGATGCATGGCTTCGCCCTTGAAAACACGGGTAATCATCAGCGGCATCAGGCTGAAAGCGGGACTCATCAGCAGGTTAACCAGCGTCGCCATGCCCAGCAGAATTAACATCCCGGGCCAGTGAGCGAGATAGCGGAATCCCTCGCGGACATCTCCCCACAAAGCCTGCGGGGTGAGTACGCCCTCAGGGCGACGCTTGGGTTGGGGAATGTGGATGAACGCCAGAGTACCCACGGCAATGGCAGCAGTAACAATATCGATTGCCAGCACCTGATAAATGGGCAACAGGCTCATCAGGAATGCCCCGAGGGGTGGCGCAGCGATATTCAGCACCCCATTCAGTGCCTGATTCAGTCCAGCCACGCGCGAAAGATGCTTCTCCGGCACCATCAGGGAGGTGGACGCCTGCATGGCAGGAAAATGGAATGTGCCACCCAGGGCGCGCACCAGCATCACCACCAGCACGTGCCAGACCTGCGCCTGACCCATCCAGAACACCAGCACCAGCCCGGCGGTCATCAGGGCAATCAGGCTGTCGGCAACCAGCATGATGGTCTTGCGATTCCAACGATCCACCAGCGCTCCGGAAAAAGGACCGATGAAAATGCCCGGAAGCATGGAGAAAATGGTTGCAGTAGCCAGAACCGTGGCAGAGCCGGTTTCGCGGGTAAGCCACCAAACCAGCGCAAACTGCACCAGAATTGAACCCACAATGGAAAAAGCCTGACCTATCCAGATGATAAAGAAAGGACGTTTCCAATTTGAACGTTCATCGATTGTCACGCTCATCACACACCTCAGCCAGGAAACTCACAAGGAAGTGACCCGGTCCGGGTCATACAGCAGAACGCCGGACCGGGTCTTCCTGTGGGGAAGAAGATTGTGCTCAAACAGGGGATAAAAGAGGGTTGGTTTTATTCCAGATACACTTCAACGTGTTCGCCATCTTCCTCGTCGGTGACATCCACGATTTGCCCAATTTCTCCCGATTCAATCATGCGCATCAGTTCATCCATATTGAGCCCGTCCACTTCAGGGGCAAATTTACTGCCCATCTTCAAGCCAATGTTGATCATGGAAACCGGTAAACGCACATTCACGCGGGTACGCCCGGTATTAGTATCGGTGACGCGCACATGAAGCCAGCGGGGTTTCCGTCCGGGGGCTGGAGGCATCTCGGGAGCGGAAGGCATGGGAGGAATACCCGGACGGGAAGCGCCAGGCACGCGCTCACTTTCTTCAAGGGCTTCCAGCAATTGGTCGGCTTCCTCTGCAGTGATTTTCCCTTCAGCCACCATCTTCAAAATTTTCATGCGTTCTTCATTCGTCGCCATGCTCCACCTCTCCACCTAATCCTCTGACACTTCGTTTTCACGCTTGCTCTCTTCACGGATGCCCTTCAAGCGCCGTTTGGCTTCCTGCAGGGTAATCAAACCCTTATCCAGATCATCCAGAATGCGCTTGCGCTCTTCAGGGCTGAGTTTGACCGGTGCGGGTTGTCCCTCTTCCCGGCTGGGCTCGTACCCCATGGTACGCAGAATTTCGTTCATGCGATTGCGCAGGGTTGGGTAAGACAATCCCAGTTCTTCTTCCATGCGGTTGAAACGTCCCTCACAGCGGATAAAGGTCAGGATAAACTGCATTTGCTCGTTATTCAAACGGGTGAACGGCAACAGCCAGCGCAACTGCTCGGCAGAAAACGCTCCCTGTAGCCCTCCACCCATGGTCTGGAAATGTCCTTCAATGGTCGTTTCACAAGAAGGACAAGCCAACCGCGTCACAACAAGTTCCCCACCACACACCGGGCATTTCGTTAACATTGGGTTCATGTATGCACCTCCATCCTTCATCCACTCCCTCTTTTGAAAATTCATTTTCTTTCTTTTTGTTTCTAAAAAGAGTATAGCATGAATTTAAATTTTGTCAACGGTTTGTTGAATATTATTAACATTTATTTGTATTTTTTCAAAGTTTTCTGAAAGAAAAACTGCCGGTGATTGACCGGCAGCGCAAATATTCTTCAGAAGTTATCCTTTTTGCTTTCACTCGTGCTGAAGATGCTCCAACACCAGCATTCCCAGCGCACAAACCGCCATCAGCAATGTGGACATTGCCATGGCTTGACCATAATTCATTGCACCGGGTTGAGAGAGAAAGCGGTAAATGGCAACCGGCAGGGTGGGCGCTTCCGGACGTGCCAGCAATGCCGTTGCCCCAAATTCTCCCATTGAGACGGTAAAGGCAAACACTGCCCCCACCAGCACCGCCCGGCCAACAATAGGTAAATCCACATGCCACCACACCCGCCAGGGAGAAGCCCCCAGCACCGTTGCCGCATCCCTGAGAGAGCGGGGAATGGATGCCAGCGCGGGCTGAAGGGTACGCACCACAAAGGGCAGGGCTACCAGACTATGGGCAATGGGAATGAGCAGAGGAAACGAAGCCACATCCAGCGGGGGACGCTGAAATGCTACCACATACCCCAACCCCAGCGAAACCGCCGAAGTACCCAACGGAAGCATGAGCAGAGCATCCAGGAGTGTCCGGCTGGCTCCACGCCGATTGAGCGCATACGCCGCTGGGAATCCCAAGCCCAGCGCAATCCACATGGTGGCAAAGGCGTATCCCAGCGAATTGACCGCTGCCCGGGCAGGCGGCACATAGAACAGCGAGCCGCGCCGATTCACAAACAGTTCGCGGTAATAGTCCAGCGTCCATCCCGCCTGTACCGCACCGCGTTCGCCGCGGCTGGCTTCCATGCGCACCAGTGAGCGCGTCACCAGCGCACCGAGAGGCAAGAGTACCAGACTCACCAGCACGAGAATCGTCAAACCCACCGTGAGCCATTGAATCCAGGTTCGAGGGAAGAAAATACCCTCTCCCTTTACCCTGGGCGTCAAACTCACCACAGCGCCGGTGGTTAAGCGCTGACTCAATCCCAGCACCAGCAGAGTACACAACAACTGCACCGCCGAGAGCAGGGCTGCCAGCGGCAGGTTGAGAAATTGCATGGTTTGAATGTAAATTTCCACTTCCAGCGTAGCAAAACGCGGTCCCCCCAACAGCAACACTACCCCAAAACTGGTGAAGTCAAACAGAAAGACCAGCAAGGTTGCCCCGACAATATGGGGAAGAAGCAGAGGCACGGTGACATGCCAGAAAGCCCGCCACGGAGAAGCCCCCAGGGTGCGGGCTGCCTGCTCCAGACGCACATCCAGCCCTGCCCAGGCTGCGCCGACTACACGCACGATTACCGAAAGATTGTAGAAAACATGTACGGTTAAGATGGCTCCCAGCGTATTCAGAAAGCGAATGGGAGGCTCGCTGGTGTGAAAAAGAGACATCAGTGCCAAGTTCAACCAGCCGCGCGGGCCCAGCAACGCCGTAAACCCGGCTGCCACCACCACAGTAGGCAGGATAAACGGCAAGGTCATCAATACCCGTAGAAAACGCTTGCCGGGAAAACGAAAGCGTGCAAATACCCAGGCAATCGGCAAACCAGGCAGAAGGGTTAGCAAAGTTGAAAGGGTTGCCTGATACACCGTGAAACCCAAAGGGCGGGCAATCTGCCGCCAGACGGCTTCGCCCACCCCATCGGTCCAGCCGGCTTTGACTACCAGTATGAAAATAATCCCCAGCGGGTAGAGGAAAAATACCCCCAAAAAGAGCAGAGGGAGGAATCCCCACCACTCTGCTCCGGGGGTTTTCCTATAAGACGAAACACGAAGCGCGTTCACCGCAGGACCGCCTCAGTCCACGCTTGAATCCAGGCTTCCCGTTTGGCGGCAATCACTGCAGAATCCAGCGCAGCGGGCTGCTCGGCAACCTGCGCATATCTGGTAAAAGCCTCAGGCAAGGTTGCCTCAGAATTAACGGGGAAGACAAACATCTGCAAAGGCATATCTTCCTGGAACGTTTTGCCGAGCATGAAATCCACAAAAGCCTCTGCCAGTTTGCGCTGGGGAGTGCCTTTCAGAATGCCTACAAACTCAATCTGGCGGTAGCACATACCCGCTCCGGTCAAAGAAGCCGTAGGCGCATCGGAGAGGGGCTGTTCGGCAAAGATCACCTCTGCCGCCGGACTGGAAGCATACGAAACCACCATGGGCTGGGGACCCTTGCCTGAAGAGGCGCTGAAATAAGTGTAATAAGCACTCTCCCAGTCACTGGCTACGACCACATCATTGGCGCGCAGGGCTTTCCAGTAATCCAGGTAGCCTTCTTCCCCAAAATGAGCAATGGTGGCGAAGAGGAATGCCAGCCCCGGCGAAGAGGTTGCCGGATTTTCCACCACCAGCAAACCGCGGTATTCAGGTTTGGTCAGATCCTCCAGCGATTGGGGGATGGGCAGATTCTTCTCCGCAAAGTAGGCTTTATCGTAGTTAATGCATACATCACCGTAATCTACCGGCAGGGCACGATTCGAAGAATCCAGTTTGAAGGACGCCGGGATTTTCTCCAGCAAAGGGGAAGCATAAGGTTCAAAGATATTCTCATCCAGCGCACGGGAGAGGAAAGTGTTATCCACCCCGTAGAAGACGTCGGCTTGCGGGTTTTCCCTGGTCAGGATGGCACGATTAAGCGCCGCGCCAGTATCCCCGGACTTAATGAAAGTAACCTTTGCCCGATGCTCTGCCTCAAAGGCGCGCACGATTTCCTCGCTCACTGCAAAAGAATCATGTGTCATCACCCGCAATTCGACCGGCTGGCTGGCAGACACAGCTGGTGTAGTCGCCTGGGCTGGCGCGGGCGTCGTGGTTTGAGGAACGCACGCCCCCAGCGCCATCATCAAAACCATCAGCCACATCCACAGTTTACGAATCATTTGGACCTCCTGTCAGTAAAGAAAAGTTAAACAGAATGAAAGTGAATACACAACAACATCCCGTGTGAAAGCCGCACCCGCGCTCGCGCGCTTATCATTTCATTACTGACTCCCCGCGAGTGTTCGGGGTAAAGCGTCTCACCGTGCAGGGAATAACGCAATCCCTCGGTCCAGATGCCCTGGGCGGCGCCCGACAACGGAATGAGCGAAACCGTCTCTCCGGGCGCTCCTTCTAAAACCGCCTCCGAGCGGATGAGAAAGGCTTCCACCTCCCCATCCTCCAAACGCACATCCCTGTCGCTCAACATGGGCAACCCCAGCAGAAAGAGATTAGCCAGAGTTTGATCCACCCTGCCGCCCAGCCCGCACAAAATGCGAATGACTTCAAATCCCCGCTGCACGGCGTACTGCAACGCCAGTTCCAGGTCAGTCTCGTCTTTCTCAGGAGGATAGCGCAACAAAAGCACACCTTCCCGCTCCAGGTGATTCAGGATCTCGGCAGACAGAGAATCGAAATCCCCAATGACCACATGAGGACGCCACCCCAAACGCAGGCAATGCTGTGCCCCCCCATCGGCAGCGATGATGAAATCTTCAGGCTGACGGAAATGGCGCAGAGCCTCCTCGTTGCAGGATGCACCTGAAACAAAAATTAAGGCACGTTGGGAAGTCATCAAAAAAGCCCTCCTGTGGCGGAGGGCAAAGAAAAAGTCACTCAGAGCATTCATCTCGTCCCTCCGCCGGCATTACCCGGATCAGGTTCTGCGGGTCGAAGACCGATGCCTGTCTTCCTCTCAGCCCGGTGCGCCGGGCTCCCCGTTTTGCACCTTCAGTATAGTAAGAGGAGGCGGAATTGTCAAGCGCCATTGGATAAAACATTTTCGCGCGAAGGGCTTTTTCCTTAAGAACTCAATTTGCGCTGACGCTGTAACAAACTTGGTGGAGAAAGGGAAAAAAAGGAAGGGATCCTGTAAGATATTGATATCACAACTCCAGGAGCCCTTCCATGAAGATTATACTCCAACTGCCACAGGTAAAACGAAAAAAGCCTGCTCGTCCGAAGCGCTGTCCATATTGTCAGGGGGAGACATTCCAGCGATGGGGAGTGGAGAAAAGGCGCATCGAGGATGTCAAAGTTCGTCATGTCGAGGTGGTGAGGTATCGATGCACACGGTGCAGGCGCACCTTTCGGGACTATCCGGAGGGGGTAGGCAATGGACGGCACAGTGAACGGTTGAAGAAATTGAGTGTGATCCTGTGGTCACTGGGATTGAGTTATCGCAGGGTAGCCGGGGTGTTGAGGATCTTTGGGCTGAGGCTCAGTCATATGAGCGGGTGGCGGCATGTACAGGCAGAGGGGGAAAAGTTGATGGGGGAATTGAAATGGAAAAGCGTGCGGGTGGTGGGGGTAGATGGAGCCTGGGTGGGAGGCAAAGGAGTGATGGTGGCGGTGGATCTGGGAGATGGTAGTCTGCTGGAGGTTGCCGAGGTAGACGAGAAAGACAGCCGGGCTCTGTTCACCTGGCTGAAACGGTTGAAAGAGATGCATGACATCGGCGCCATCGTGAGCGATGATCTGGCGATCTACAAGCAACTGACCGATGAACTGGAGATAGGGCATCAGGTCTGTCAGTTTCATGTGCGGCGCTGGGTAAAGCATGCTTTGAAGGGGTTACAGGCTGAGTTGGATCCAGCCTGGCAGGGGGTGCTTGAAAAGGTCGAGGAAATCCTGCGCGACCTGCCATTGCATGGAGACCGCCTCTTACACCGCCTGTGGAAATCCCTGCCGGGCAGGAGTACACCACCGGAAGGAAAACGCACGCCCCTGGAAAAACTCCGCGACCTGATCCTGCGCTTATCGCGTGATTGGCAACGCTATGTGGCTTTCTATGCTGATGTGGGTATTCCCTGGACCAATAATCGCACGGAACAGATGATTGGCAGGCTCAAGAGCCGCGCCCAGCAAGCCAGGCGATATAAAACCACCGCCGGGTTGCTCCGCGGAAGCACAGTTGCCTGTCAGTTCTGGGCATGAGCCCTCCCGTAATTCCCTCCTCTCCCCCCGTCTTCTCTCTTCCTTCCTTTTTTCGAAAATTCGCCCACCAATTTTGTTACAGTCTCTTTGCGCTGATTCTGTTGACTTTTTTCTGGAGAGGGTGTAACATATTGAAGTAGGTTTTCCACAGTCTCGAATGAAAATCCCCAAACGGGTAATTTTTTGAAGAGAAACAGGGCATCTTGTGGAAACCACGACAGACTCTCTATAAAAAATTAATCAACAGTTTTTCCGCTTTATTTCTGCCTGGAAAAGATGATCAGTACCCTCCGCACACAAATAACGGTTTTCTTTCCACAGTTGTTTTTTACTGTTAAGGTTAACAGAAAAACACTTGCTGATCCTTCCATTTCACATAGGCTTTCTGATCCAGACGATGAAAGGAGGTGATCCATTCCTCAAATACAGCCAGAATTTTCCTCTTAATCACCAATCCATTCTTACCTTGATTTCAAGAAGGAGAAAGAGAACATGAAACGTTTGACCTGGTTTTTGTCTGCATTGCTGATGCTCAGCATGCTCCTGGCTTCGTGCGCCCCTGCGGCGACTCCCACCGCGGCACCCCCTGAGCCCACCGCCGCGCCTACCGAGGCTCCGGCCGAGGCGCCCACTGTGGCTCCGACGGAAGAACCCACCAAGGAACTGTCCGCGGCTGAAATCGCCGCCGCCCTCCCCCGCAAGGAGACTCTGTACTTCAACGGTCAGCAGTGGGGTCCGGTGGTGTGCTGGAATCCGTATTCCTCGTCCTGCAATAACGCCATGGCCATTGCTCAGGGTGACAACGCCCGCGTGACCATGTTTGAGACACCGTACCTGTACAACATGCTGGACGGCAAGCAATATCCTCTGCTGGCGGATGGCCCCTGGTCCTGGAACGACACCATGACCGAACTGACCTTCAAGATTAAGCCCGCCGCCCGCTGGAGCGATGGTACACCGGTCACCGCTGAGGACGTGGCTTACACCTGGTACGCCCATGTGAAATACAACACTTCCACTGGCGCTTCCAACAAAGACTACATCGAAACCATCGAAGCCAAAGATCCTCAGACCGTGGTCATCAAAGCCAAACTGGATGAGAACGGCAAAGCCATCAACCCGCTGATCGTTGCGGCGTATGTCAGCAGCAACTACGTCATCCAAAAGGCGTGGACGCAGAAACTGGAAGAGCGCGTTGGCGGCGATGCGGCGAAATTCCTCACCGATCCTGCTGAAGACGTGGTGTACTCCGGTCCGTATCACAAGTTCTACACCGATGAGACCAAGGTTGTCCTGGTGCGCGATGATAATTACTGGGGTCAGGATCCCTCCATGTGGGGCAAACTGCCTGCGCCGAAGTACCTTGCGCACGTGATCTTCAAGGATAATGCCGCCGGTACCACCGCGCTGAAGGCTGGGGAAGTGGATGTCAGCCAGCAGTTCAACTCCAACGTTCAGGACCTGTGGCTGAAGGACGGACTGCCGATCTCCACCTACCTGCCCGAACCGCCGTATAATATCGGCGCCAGCCTGCCCACCGCCTTCTACAACCTGCGCTCTTACGGGCTGGATCAGGTTGCGGTGCGCAAAGCCATCGCCATCGCGGTGGATTATGACACCATTGTGGCGAACGCCATGACCAACCAGTCGGCGACCTTCAAGCAGGTTCCGCGCTCGCTGATGAACCCGACCCCCGGCGAACAGGCCCTGTATGATCACGACGCCGTGAAAGCCCTGCAGTGGGAAGGCAACGACATCGAAGGCGCCAAGAAACTGCTGGACGAGGCTGGCATCGTTGATACTGACGGTGATGGCTGGCGCGAGTACAAGGGCAAGAAACTGCAATACGTGGCAACCTGCCCGAACGGCTGGTCTGACTGGCAAGCCGCCATCGAGGTGGTCGCCGCCGCCGGCAAGAAGATCGGCATTGACATCACCACCAACTATCCTGAATGGTCGGTGTATCAGACCGTGGTCACCAACTGGCCCTTGCCCGAAACCGGCTATGACATCTTCATGATGTGGAGCGCTGGGGCTGGCCCGACCATGCCTTGGGGCCGCATCCGCAACTTGCTGTCCTCCGAATTCGCCGAGACCACCAACAACTGGACCGGCAACTGGGGCGGCTACAAGAACCCCGAGGTGGATGAACTGATCAAGAAGATCCCGACCATGACCGATCAGGAAGAGATCAAGAAAGCCTACACGCGCCTGGTCGAGATTTACCTGACCGATGTGCCTTCGTTCACGCTCATGTATCGCCCACAATCGTTCCACACGGTGTACGAGGGTGTTTGGACCAACTTCCCGCATCAGGGTGATGGCACCAACCCGCCCGTACCGCCGCTGAATCTGACGGATGGCTGGAGCATCGCAGGCCTCTATAACCTCAAACTGGTCAATCCGTAAGCAACCTTAAATCAAACGAACAGCCATGTTCTGTTAACCAGAACATGGCTGTTCACTATATAATGTAAATGTAGATATATGAGAGTGAAGTAAGGAGGTATCGGTGTCTAAAAACTATCTTCGGTATTTCCTGAATAAACTGGCATGGTTGCTGGTTACCGCTATCTTTGCCTTCATCCTGAATTTCACCCTTCCCCGCCTCATGCCCGGTGATCCAGTGGCTGCCATCACTGCCCGGATTGCTCAGGGAATGTCCAACACTACCGGCATGAAAGAGGTGTATGAGCGATATGCCGAGCAATTCGGCACCAACAAACCCATTCACGAACAGTTCCTTATTTACATGAAGAACATCCTCCAGGGGAATTTTGGCACGTCCTTCAGCCAGTATCCCCGCCCCGTTGCAGACATCATCCGCGCCTCGATTGTCTGGACGGTTGCCCTGCAGTTTCCTGCCATCATCGTGGGGTGGATTATCGGCAACGCCCTGGGCGCCATGGCAGCCTACCTGAAAAAGGGCTTCGATAAAGTCCTCATGCCCATCAGCATTTTCGTGAGCAATTTCCCTGCATTCGGTATGGCAATCATCCTGATGGTCATCTTCGCGGTGAACCTGAAATGGTTCCCCACATCGGGAGGATATGGGTTTAACCTGATTCCCAACTTCAGTTGGGAGTTCATCTGGTCGGTTATTGTTCACTACCAGTTACCCTTCTGGTCCATTGTGCTGATTATCATTGGTGGACAGGCTATCGGCATGCGCTCCATGTCCATCTACGAACTGAATGCAGATTATGTCAAATATGCGCGCTTCCTTGGCATTAAGGATCGCGTCATTGTGCGTTACGTCTTCCGCAACGCCATGCTCCCTCAGATTACCGGTTTGGCATTGTCCATCGGAACCATGGTCAGCGGTGCACTGGTGGCAGAAATCGTCTTCAGTTACCCGGGATTAGGGTACACCATGCTGAACGGTGTGATGGGGCAGGATTATCCCCTGATCTCTGCGGTGACGCTCATCATCACCATCATGACGCTGGTCGCCAACTTTGCCATCGAAATCCTCTACGGCATCATTGACCCGCGCATCAAAGCCGCCCAGACAGAGCAAGGAGCGTGAACCATGATGCACACCATTCGACAGGTCTTTCGTTCAGGAAAATTCGTGACGGGATTTGTCATCTTCGTCAGTTTACTGCTGATTGTATTAATTTACCCCCTGCTGGTTCCTGATGACCCTCTGGCAATCATCGGGCTGGGCACTTTCTTCCCGCCGGGAATTTATGTCAACGTCTATGACAGCGTGAATACCGCGCCATATACCCTGAACCTGCCCGAAGCCGCAACCAACCGTATTGCTAACAAATTGGGGGCAAAAGAACGTCAGGACATGAAGGAGTGGCTGTTAGCCGCGGGCATCCCTGAAGAGGAAATTGACATTGAAGACACCGCTAAACTGCTTGATTTATGGGAAAAAAATTACGATCCCAATAAGAACATTGAGGGCATGACCCTAGCAAAAATGCGCTATTACCAGCGGCTGAATAACTCGCTCAAAGGTTTGCTGGCAACTGAAGGGCTGATTGTGGCTCTGCCCAATGCCCAAACCGGCACGCTGGAGCAGGTTAAAGTCATTGAGCAATCCGATTATGTGAATGTCCGTGAAGTGCCGAACGTGCGCGTTTTACCGCTGGGCACAGATAACTTTGGACGCGACGTACTGACCGAACTGGTCAAAGCCGCAGGGGTCTCCCTGCAAATCGGCTTTGTGGCAGGGTTGATTGCCACCCTGATTGGTTTGGTGCTGGGACTGCTGGCAGGGTACATCGGTGGAACAGTAGATGACATCATCATGTTCTTCACCAACCTGCTGATTGTCATCCCCTCCTTCGTTCTGCTGATTCTCATTTCCTTCAGCATCGGGCAGGATAAGCGCGGCGCTTTCACCATTGCAACGGTGATTGGCTTCACCTCGTGGGTGTGGACGGCAAGAGCTGTGCGCGCCCAGGTGCTCTCTCTGCGCAACCGGGATCATGTCAATCTTTCGCGATTGTCCGGGCACTCTACGCTTTACATCATCCTGAACGACATTCTTCCCTACATTATGTCGTATGTGGTGATGGCGCTCATCCTGCAAATTTCCTCCGGCATTCTGGCAGAAGCCGGCTTGTCTATTCTAGGGTTGGGACCGCGCACCACCGAAGTCCCCACCCTGGGCTTAATGATGAACTGGGCAATGATTTATCAAGCCCATGTCCTGGGAAAGTGGTGGGCATACCTCCCTGTGCTGGTGACCATTGCACTGATCACTTTCTCGATGAACCTGATGAACACCGGGCTGGATCAGGTGTTCAATCCTGCATTGAGAGAATGAGGCGAATATGGGAAAAGTCATTCTGGACGTTCGAGAACTCTCAACAAAGTATGTCACCCGCTTTGGGGAAAGTGTGTATGCCGTTGACCGTGTTTCCTTAAAGGTGGAAGAAGGGAAATCCCTGGGAATTGCGGGCGAGTCGGGGTGTGGAAAATCCACTCTTGCCTTGAGTTTGATGGGCTACTACTTTGCTCCTCTGCACTACATCAGCGGAGATATTATCATTGACGGGGTCAACATCTCCAAAATGCATCCCGATGAGGTGCGGCGGAAAATCCTGGGCAAAGAAATTGCCTACATCCCTCAGGCAGCCATGAATGCGCTCAACCCTACGCTGAAAATCATTAACTTCATTGAAGACGTCATTCACGCGCACGACCCGAAAGTCCCCAAGAAACAAATCTACGAGATGGCGCGTCAGCGCTTTGAGGAACTGGGGTTGCCCGCCGAGGTGCTTCAAAAGTATCCGGTGGAACTGTCCGGCGGGATGAAACAGCGTACAGTCATCGCCACTTCGGTCATTCTTTCGCCAAAAGTCCTGATTGCTGACGAGCCTTCTTCAGCACTGGACGTGACCTCGCAGAAAATGGTCATCAAGATGCTCAGGGACATGATGGAGAGAGGGCTGGTCAAAGCCATGATCTTCATCACCCATGAGTTGCCCCTGCTTTACAACGTCACCGATGATATCATGGTCATGTACGCCGGGCAAATTGTGGAGCAAGGCACGGCTCAGCAGGTAGTGTTTGACCCGCTCCACCCCTATTCCAAAGGCTTGATGGGCTCCATCATTGTGCCGGAAAGCGGCGTGAGGGATGTCAAGTTGACTGCCATTCCGGGCGCCCCGCCAAACCTGAAGCGCCCGCCGCAGGGTTGTCGTTTTGCCGACCGATGCAAATACGTTCAGGCAGAGTGCCGGGTTCAATCCATTTACATGCGCGAGGCTGCCAACAATCGGGCTTACCGCTGTATTTATCCTGAGGAACAACTGAGAAAGGTGTACGAAAATGAAGGGTGAAGTTGTCTTGCAAGGGGTAAACCTGACCAAAGTATTCGGTTGGGGGAAAACAAAGACCGTTGCAGTAGACCATGTGAACTTTGAAATCCGCGAAGGGGAAGTTTGCTCTATCGTGGGCGAATCGGGAAGCGGCAAAACCACGCTGGCAAAAATGCTTCTGGGGTTGCTCAACCCCACCGAAGGGGAAATTTATTTCCAGGGGAAAAAGCGAGACATCAGCACCCAGCGGAAGAAACGCGAGTACTGGAAGAGTATTCAGGCAATCTTCCAGGATCCTTACTCAGCCTATAACATCTTTAACAAGATTGACACCCTTCTGCTGGACTGTATTCGCATGCGGGGAGATTTCTGGCTGCCGCGCGAAAAGAAAATTGAACTGATGAGTGAGGCGTGCAGTTTCGTCAACCTCGAATACAAAGAACTCACCAACAAGTACCCCTTCGAACTCTCCGGCGGGCAAATGCAACGTTTGATGATTGCCCGCATCTTCCTGCTCAAGCCCAAGATCCTGATTGCCGACGAACCCACCTCGATGATTGACGCCTGCTCGCGCGCCACAATCCTGGACATGCTGATGAAACTGCGCGACGAAGTGGGCATGACCATCGTCTTCATCACCCACGACATCGGTCTGGCATACTACGTTTCGGATAACGTCTTCATCATGGAGCGCGGCAAGATTGTCGAATCCGGCTCTGCCGAGCAGGTCATTCTTACACCGCACCATCCCTACACCAAACGCCTGATCAGCGACGTACCCAAGATTCATGAAGCCTGGGATCTTTCTACCGTGACGTACTCAGGGCTTTAAGAGAATGATCCATTGACAACAATGCCCTCTCGTCCTGCAGGCCAGAGAGGGCGTTGTTGTTTTTATCCTGGTTTTACTGCTAGCGCACGCGGCGCTTCCATTCTTCCTTTAACTGTAACATTCGTGGGCTTTCCCCCACCCCAAGGGAAAGGAAATCCATTACCAGGCGGTTGAATTTGCTGCTTTCATCCAGAATGGGGAAATGTCCCGACTGGTCGAAGACAATTCCATGGGTTTGGAACGGCAACCCCAGAAAAACTTCATCGGAAGGGGCAGGGACAACAGGGTCTTTTTCCCCATAGACCAGCAGGCAGGCGCAGGTGAGCTTTTGACTGGCTTCGCGGGCTTCCAGAGTTGTCAATCCCTCCAGGGAATCCTGGATGGCGCGCGGATCGGTTTTGGCGGCTTCCACCCGCACCGGTTCGGTGGTTGAGTTACGCTCCAGCAGCCAATCCACCAGTTCCTCCGGAGATTGCGAACGCAGGCGCGGGTGTAAACGTGTCTCATCCAGTGGATAAGCCACCGCAAGGACTCGATCCACCACTTCAGGATAGCGCAGGGCAAACATCACCGCGACGGTTGCCCCCAGCCCATGTCCGATGAGCGCCACCCGCCCTATCCCCATTTGATCCATGAACCCCCGGAGCAGATTGACCTGCCCATCCAGACCATAGCGTTCAGGCACTTTGGCGCTGTCACCAAAGCCCCAGAAATCCAGGGCATAGGCGCGGTAGGCAATAGATGCCGCCTGCATGGTGGGAATCCAGTAGCGCCAGGAACCAATCCAGCCATGCAGGAAGATGACCGGACGTCCCCGTCCCAATACCTCGTAATGCACCATCTGCCCATCCAGCAGGATTGCACTCATGGCACGTCCTACCCCTTACCGGCGAATTTTGCCAGCAGTTCCGCCACCCGTTGCGTCAAGTCCATGGGAGCAAACGGCTTGAGCAAGTACTCCGAAGCCCCCACGCTGAGACCGGTTTGGATCTCCGATTCCTGCCCTTTGGCAGAGAGAAACACCACAGGAATATGAGCGATAGAGGGGTCAGCCTTCATGGCGGCGCAGGCTTCATAGCCTGTCATGCGCGGCATGCGCACATCCATGAGGATCAAATCGGGCTTTTCGGCACGCGCCGCTTCAACGGCTTCTTCTCCATTGCCCACAGCAATGACTTCATGCCCGGCAAATCCCAGGGTAAATTTCACCAGATCACGAATATCGGGTTCGTCTTCGGCAATCAGAATTTTCGCCATTCCTTCGCCTCACTCCACAGGATTGAGCGGTAAAGTGAAAGAGAATGTACTGCCTTCTCCACGAATACCACTGCTCTTGAACCAAATGCGTCCGTTGTGCATGGTGACAATCGTCTTTGCCACCGCCAGGCCCAGACCGGTCCCTGCGGTCTTCAACACCAGGGGGTCTTCGCCGCGGTAAAAGCGTTCAAAGATGCGCTCCTGGTCTTCGATACTGATGCCAATGCCATCGTCCTGCACATCCACCTGCACCTCGCCATCATTGCGGAAGATGCGTACCCAGACATGTCCGTTTTCGGGTGTATAGTTGTACCCATTAACCACCAGATTTGTTATCACCTGACGGATGCGTTCTTCGTCGCCACGTACAGTGGGAAGGTTTTCCTCAACCTCCAGCGAGAAGTTCATCGGCTTTTCTTCTTCCTGCGAACGACGGCTGACGTACTCCATGACTTCTTCTGCCAGCAGGCGCAGGTTCAAATCGGTCATATTGAGGGTGATCTTCCCCGACTCGATGCGAGAAAGATCCAACAGGTCATTAACTAAAACACCCAGACGCTCGGTGTTGTTCTTAACAATCTCAAGGAAATGACGCTGTTGCGGGGTCAGTTCACCAGTAGCCCCCAGGAGCATGATTTCCACATAGCCCTTGATAGAGGTCATCGGCGTACGCAGTTCATGGCTGACATTCGCAACAAACTCGGACTTCATGCGATCCACCTGCACCTCATGGGTGATATCGCGGAAAATACTGACGGTGCCCAGGAACTGAGAACGCCAGAACACCGGCGCCAGATGGACGGCAATCACCTTGCCGTTGTCCAGGTCAAACTGGTCGGCGAAGAACTCCCCGCCGTAGGATTTGGGCTCTTTTGACCAGTTGCGAATGGTACGCACCCAGTTCGCCCCACTCCGTCCAAACAAGCCGGAGAACTGCTCCAGCGACCGGCCTATCACTTCCTGCGCCCGCAGATCCAGGATGCGCTCGGCAGAAGCGTTGAAGAGGGTAATCTTGCCCTCGCCATCGGTGACGAGCACCCCATCGGCAATGGCTTCCAGCAGAGCGCGGGAGCGGCTGGCTTCGATTTGCTGTTCGCGCAGCATCTTCCCCAAATGTTCCGATTGATCGCGAATCAGGTTGAAGAGTTCAGCATTGTTAATCGCAATGCCAATTTGCCGCGCTGTGGCTTCTGCCAGCGGGATTTGGTTTTCATGGAAGTAGTTCACCTCTCGATGGAGTAACAGGAGAGCCCCTAGCACTTCCTCACCCATGATAATGGGCACCGCCAGCACACTGCGATAGGTAGGCGTTTCTTCCGCAGGAATCTGCCAGCGCGAGTCTGCCAGCACGTCGGAGAGGAGCAGGGCTTTGCGATTCTTGGCTACCAGCATGGTAATTTCCCGCTCCAAAGCCACCTTGCGTCCGGCGCTCTCCCAGGTAGCCACCAGATTTTCTCCGGCGCGGAAGGACTTGCCATTGCTCTGCAACATGAAAGCCAGACTTTCGTTTGAGCCCAGCGAATCGTTGATGACCCCCAGCGCGCGGTTGAGCACCAGATCCATATCCAGGCTGGTAGAGAGTTCGCTGATGACCCGCAAGAGAGTCTGCGAATTCTGGTGTTCGCGGCGCAGTTCGCTGGTGCGTTCTTCCACCCGTTTCTCAAGGAATTCGGTAAGACTACGGGTTTCCTCAAAGAGACGGGCGTTCTGGATGGCAATAGCCGCCTGATTCGCCACGGTACGCGCCAGTTCGATTTCTGCCACCGCAAAGCGATAGGTTTCCCGCTTTTGCAGGAGAATCCAGCCATGCAGGGTATTGGCGGCAATCAACGGCACGATGAGCAGGGACTGAATACCACGCTTCTTAAAGTAATCGTCATACCAGCCCCCCAGGTAGGCTTCTTCCGCCAGATGATCGGAGTTGAAGATGCCCTGAGTGTCCTTCAGGTGACGGAGTAGAGGCACGTCTCTGAGAACCACCGGCAAAGACACTCCCGGCTGAACAGGTTCTTCCAATTCGAGAGAAGTTTCCCCATCGGGGGAAACCAGCACAAAAGCCACAACGTCGGCACGAAGGGCTTCGCGCAGGTGTTCTCCCGTCGCCCGCAGGATGTAGGGGATATCCAGCGACTGTCCCAGTTCTCCAGAGAGACGATTGAGCAATGCCAGGCGCTGAGAGCGCTGATCCAACTCGGCGGCACGCCGTACCGATTCCTCGAAGAGGCGGGCGTTTTCCAGCGCCACGGCTGCCTGCCCGGCAAATGTGGTTGCCACCTGGAGATACTCATCCGTGTAGAAGCCCACTTCTTTCTTCTCGCAGGCAATCAACCCGATAACCTCACCTTTGACGATCAACGGGATGCCCAGCCAGGAAAGCCGATCTGGCGGCACCAGTGAGGGGAAGCGCACATCGGAACGCACATCTTTGACCGCAATCGGCGCGCCGGTTTGAATCATCTCGCGGAAGAGTAAACTGTCTTCCACTGCGGCTGAGATGCCTAACCGGCTCTGGTCATCTTCAAAGCCACGCGCCGAGAAGACAGTGAGCAGGTTGCCTTCCCGCAGCCAGAGGGTGGCGGTATCGTAAGGCACCACCCTGCCCAGCAAATCGAGCAACTGCGAAACCAGTTCCTCGCGTTGCAGGCTGGAAGTCAAACGGCTGGAAGTCTGCGTCAGGTTTTGCAGTTGGGTGGCACGCATTTCCACCGTCTGATACAAACGGGCATTCTCCAGCGCCAACCCTGCCTGCTGGGTAAAGGAATACGCCAGAGCCTCATCATCCTCATGGAAGGCATCGGGCTGTTCAAAATTTTCCAGCACCAGCACACCGCTGACTTTATCAGCCAGGCGTAAGGGCAACATCATGCAGGAGATGGGCAAACGCCCTCGGGTGGCTTGTCGATAATTCAACAGGTCTTCGGGAGAGAGGTGATACTGGGTGGGGAAATCCACTTCGGCTACACGCACAGGCTCGCCAGTACGCAAAACGCGCAACATCAGCAGGCGCGGGGTATCACCCAGCAGACCGGTTGTGCTCACCAGACTATAGGTAGTCTTCAACGCCGCCTCATTATCCACATACCCGGAAGCCACCTGTGGGGTAATGACGGCTCGTTCAGCATCGAACAAGCCCACCCAGCCCGCCTGGGCTTGTGGCAGAACTTCGCGCACGCTTTCCACCAGCGAACGGAAGATTTCCTCAGGTTTGAGGGTGCTGAGTTTGAGGCTAAAGTCCAGCAGGTAGTTGACTTCTTCCAGGCGGCGGCGGGTCTCTTCCAGCAATTGCAGGTTTTGCAAACCGGTACTCACCTGGCGGGCTAATTGCTCAAAAATGCGCCGATCCTCTTCCGAGAAAGCCCCCAGAGTGCGGCGTCCAACGACCAGCACACCATAGCGTTTGCCGCTTCTGCCCGGCAGGTACAAACCCACAAAACTTTTGGCTTCCAACCCGTTGAGCAGTGCGCTCTGATGCCAGTCGGGACTAGCGTCAAGGCTGGCAACCAGCAAAGCGTTGCCCTGCTCCGCACCCGTCTGAAGCAAATGGCGAAGCGGATTACGCTGACCAAACAGGGCTTCAACATTACAGCCTTCCGGGACAGCGCCCAACACTTCAATCAAGCGTACGCCAGAGGGGGTACGTTCGGCAATCAGCGCCACCTGTAACGCAAAACGGGTGAGCAATCCCTGCGCCAGCGTACGCAGAACCGCAAAGGCATCATCCTGAGCATTGGCTTGCGCAGCAATTTCCAGCGAGGCGCGGATGCGCTCAATCCGGCGGTTGAGGTCCTGCAGTTCCAGGGTGTGATCCAGATCGCGGCGTAACAGCACCGGCATGTTCAGGCGCGCCGCTTCCGCCGCCCGGGTCAAGCGCTCGCGCTCACCTTCCAGTTCACTCAGGCGGTCTTCCAACATGGAAACCCGGCGGTGGCTCTCAATCATTAAACCGGCTTGGACGCCAAAGATTTCCAAAGCCTCAAAGGTAGGACGGTCAGGACGCCGCCCATCAGAAGGCATATCCACACTGATTAAGCCCAAAGGATTGCCCGCTGAGTCGTACAACGGGACAAGCAGGAAATCTTCGGGATTCCAGGCATCTTTTCCCACATCCGTGGTAGGTTGCTCAAACTCCAGCACATGAACATCAGCGGGGATGGACGGCGAGCGATCCGCCGGAATGAAATACACATTGCCCACGCGGAACTCGGGGCGCAGGAGAGAACGCAAACTTTCCCAGGGTTGAACGTGTGATTTCAGTTCTTCCCACTGCTCCAGGGTCAATCCGGTGGCGCATACCCGTCTCAGCGTGCCATCCGAAGGCTCATACACGCTGATCACATTCACCTGAAACGGTGTAGCCTGTCGAATGGCACCGCCAATGGCTACCAGAGACTCTTCCAGAGGCAAGTCAGGTCGCAGGAAGCGGGAGACCTCCAGCAATTCCGCCAGAGTATCCAGTTCACGTTTGAGCAAGGCACTGCGGCGGCTCTCATCCTCAAATTGCACGGCATTGCGCAACGCTACAGCCGCCTGCACGGCTAAGGATTGCGCCATTTCCAGCGCATTTTCGTCAAACTGACCAGGGCGCAAACCGTGCAGGGAAATTACCCCTCCGAGTACCTGACGGATGAGAATGGGCACTGCCAACCCGGATCGCACACCTGCATGGGGTGGCGTGATGCCTTCCCGCTCAAAATCCTCTTCACGCACACCCTGTAAAGTTTCCAGCGCGCGCAGTTCCAGAGCGGTCAATTCCCCGCTGTGGGCATCGCCATACACCCTGCGGACAACCGGCAGTCCTTCTTCTGGTTGCTTGGGATCAAAGAAAAGAATTGAACCACAATCGGCGCCGGTAATCCGAACCGCTTCGCTGTGAATCACCTTCAGAGTAGTATCCAGGTCCAGCGAGTTGCTTAATTCCCGACTGATGCGGGTGATGGAGATCAGTTGCTCCACCCGGCGGCGCAAACTCTCATCGGTTTGCTCGCGCAGGAAAATCTGCTCCACGGCACCCGCTAACTGTCCTGCAGCCGTAGCCACCAACTGAACATCCAGGGCATCAAACGCATCTTCGCCAGAATTGCCAAACCACAATTCACCCACCCCCAAACCGCGTACCACTAAAGGCACCGCCAGCACCGAGCGCACCTTCCACAAATTGAGCAGATGGCGGTAGAAGGGAATAATGGGCACTTCATCGCTAATCAATCCCACCCGCAGGACTTCCTGAGACTCGGTGATGGTGAAGGGGAATTGGGCATCGTCCACCTGTAAGCGTGTGGCGCGCTCAGGGATTTCCACGGGAGGACCAAAGAAAGAAGCACGGTGTAAACTGAGCATTGTACGGGCTTGATCCATCAGGAAGACCGCCCCTACTTCTGCCCGCAGTAAACGCGCCAGTTCCTGAACCGAAAATTGCAGAATTTCATCCAGATTGGCGGCGGAACTGGTCAGACTGACGATCTGACGCAGGGCTTCTGCCCGCTGAGCGCGCTGGCGGGACTGCTGCACCAGCAGGGCATTCTCGATAATCGAAGCCACCTGATTGGCAACAATCATCAGCAGGTTCAATTCCGACTGAGTGAAAGAGCCGCCCTCAACACGGTTAGAGACCTGCAAATACCCCAGCATGCGTCCGCCCGACTGCAGAGGCACCAGCACTGTCTCATGTAAACTGGCAGCCTGGGCAACAAACGCCAGCCCCAGGTTTTCCCAAAGGGTATCCGCACTGGCATCTTCGCTGAGCAAAACATCCTGCTCGAGCAGGGCATTTTCCAGCGGGCTGTTGATACCCACATTGACACGGTACAGTTCCACAATCTGATCGGGCAACCCGTAGAAAGGCACCTGCGCTTCCAGAATGCGCTGGGCTTCATGGTAAAGCAGGAACCCCGCCACATGGACTCTGATGAGTTGAGCCACATTTTCCACCAGCCGCGCAAACAGGCTCTTGGGATCGCGCATCGAACCAAATGCCTGGGTGAGTTGCGACAAACGGCTCAACTCGCTGCTGCGTTTCTTTTCTTCACGGAAAAGCAAGGCATTGCGAATGGCAAGCGCCGCTTGCTCGCCGAGCAGACGAATCAGTCCCAGATCCTCTTCGCGAAATGCTCCCACCACCCGCGAGCCCAGTTCCAGCGTGCCGACAAACTCACCCTCTGCCATGAGCGGCAAACCGAGGAACGAGCGCATTCCAGGCATTCGCCCTTCGGCGGGACGTACATCCATGCGCCGTGACACATCCGAAACCAGCAACGGGGAACGTTCCTGGAATAAATACCCCGTGTACCCCTCGCCGGGTGTGCCGACCACAGGATCCTGTTCCAGGCGCCGTTCACTGCTGGAAACCCAGTTCAATTGAAAGAACACAAAGCGACGAATCTCACTATCCCAAACCCCAATTTCCAGATAATCGGCAGGGACGATTTTCTCCACCCCCTCCAGCACAGCAGTGAGGGTTTTCTCCAAATCGAGGCTGGCTGCCATGGCACGGGTGAGTTCGGTAAAGGTTTGCAGGGTCTGGGAAGAAAGCCCCTGATCACCTCCCTCGGTCAACCCGGTGAGTTCGGGGAAACGCAGGGAAACCAGCACCAGTTTTTCCTGCTGAAAAGTCAGCGCATAGGAAGAACCTTCGGCAAAACGCCCATTCAAAACAAAACGCGCCCGTCCCTGTCCGGCGCATAACATCATGAACGCATCCACTGGGCGGGCATGGCGCACCAAACGCTCCAAATCGGGAGTCTCGTCTTCCCGCAGTTGAAAAACTTCGCGGGCGCGGGCGTTCAGCGAACGCACCCGTCCGCCGGCTTCAATGACCAGTACGGCTTCATCGCCATTCCCAGCAGGGCTTTTCAACAAGTCCCCTTCAGGCATGGGACGCATTTTTGGCGCCGTTTGCGCCAGCAGGCGCACCACGCCAAAGAAGACCAATCCTGTAATGATGAAAATCAGCCCCAGATCGAGTGCGTTCACGTCAACCGTCAAATCAACAATAAAGATTTAACGCTCATTGGCGGCATCTTTGCGCCGTTCTTCTGCCGCCAGTTCGGTGATTTCCCGAATATCGGCAAAGTAGTGGGTAGCAGGCGAAACCACCCCCACCGCCAGCGTCATCAACGGAGTGGGTTCGATTTTCCCTTCTTCATCTGGAGCGAGAATGTAGCCCTGCTGGCGATCCATGAAGTTGTAGTGGGTGAGAACTTCTTCCTTGAAGCGTTCCTTGGCGCGCTGTTTGATGGCTTCGGCGCGGTCTTCTGCTGTAATGATGATAAAGTTATCACCGCCGGCATGTCCAACAAAATCGTTTTGCGTGCCCAGTTCATCCACCACTTCGCCCAGCAACATGGAAGTAAAGCGCAGAACATCGCCGCCCGCAATAAAGCCGTAGACATTCTTGAACGGCTCAAAGTAATTGATGCGCACATCCAGGAATGCCCACCCGCGCGGCTGGCGAATGACCTGGCGCAGTTGATCCTCAATCATTCGCCCTGCAGGCAAGCCGGTCTGCGGGTCGGTCAGGCTCTCGCGCTCCGAACGGGAAATGGCATTCTGAACACGCAAGCGCAGTTCATCGATGTCAAAGGGCTTGGTAATGTAATCGTCCGCTCCCAATTCCAACCCCTGCAAACGGTCACTGCGTTCATCCTTTTGAGTCAGGAAGATCACCGGAATATGGCTGGTGCGGGTGGTCGTGCGCAGTTGACGGCAAACCTCGTACCCATTGATATCCGGGAGCATGATGTCCAGCACGATTAAGTGGGGCATGTTCTGGCGGGTCTTTTCCAGCGCATCGCTGCCGCGCAGGGCAGTTTCCACATCATAGCCCTGGCTGCTGAAGTAGATCTTCAACATGTTGGAGATATCCACATCATCTTCTACGATCAAAAGACGGGCTTTACCCATGCGAGCCTCCCTTTGAAACAGGCATGACAATCTCTCAGTGCGGATGTACTTTGGGCACCACCTGTATTGTATTATAAGACAGGGATATAGAAAACCATTTTATACCCACCAAATCGTTTTTGTTAGCCGTTTGTAAATAAACGCTTGCGCTTCCAGCGAATATACGGCGCCACCAGGCGGCGAAGATAATACTTGAAGACAATCGGGGCAAACCACCCACCACCCAGGCGGCGGTGCACCCGCAACATCTCAGGCCAGCAACGATCATCGGCGGAGATGGTTTTAGCATCCGAATGCAGGCGAAAATTTGCCCACACCTGCCCGGGGATGTACACCAGCGGCGCCAGCGCCGCCAGCCGCACCCACAAGTCGTAATCCATGGCAAAGTAAAACGTCGGATCAAGCGGACCTACCTGCCGCCAGTACGAGGCGCGCCAAAACGCGGCTTGTTGGGGAATATGCACGTACCCCTGACGCAGACGGCGATAATCGGTCTGGGCGGCGGGGAAACGCCCAATCACCCTGCCGTTTTCGTCGATATAATGAGCATCCCCGTACACCATAGCGGCTTCGGGATGTTTTTCCAGCGCCTCCACTGCGGCGCGCACCGCTCCCGGCTGATAGGTGTCATCGGAGTTGAGCCATGCCAGAATCTCGCCATGGGCATGAGCAAACCCTTTATTGATGGCATCGGTCTGCCCGCGGTCAGGTTCCGAAACCCACCAGGCAAGGCGGTCAGCATAACGCCGGATGACATCCACACTGCCATCGGTCGAGCCGCCGTCCACCACAATATACTCGATATGAGGGTAATCCTGGTGAAGCACCGAAAGCATGGTTTCTTCCAGAAACCGCGCCTGATTGAACGAAGGCGTCACAATGGTTACCAGCGTCAT
This sequence comes from Anaerolinea thermophila UNI-1, assembly GCF_000199675.1. Taxonomy (GTDB): domain Bacteria; phylum Chloroflexota; class Anaerolineae; order Anaerolineales; family Anaerolineaceae; genus Anaerolinea; species Anaerolinea thermophila. The sequence continues at coordinate 710,914 of NC_014960.1, read as the reverse complement.
TTGACCTCCCTTACCGCACAATTTCGAGGTGTTCCAGACCATAATACCGCTCGGCGCAGGTGCTTACCCAGTTGCCTCCGGCGTTCCAGTCCTCCAGCCCCATGACTACATCGGTTTCCTTCACCGTCACCGTGCGCTCCCCCTGCGCGAGGGCTTGAGTAATATGGGCATAGCGCTCATCCCAGCGCTGGGCACGCAGGCTTAACCCCTGATATTCTGCCTGCAGGTTCAACACCCCACGCATGGGGTACAACGCTCCCAGCAACAGCGCCCCGATCGCCAGCCAGCGCCATATCCCCGGAACAGATGGAGAGGAACGCATCATTCCTGCCAGCATCCAGGCAATCGTCATGAAGGTAAAAATGAAGATAAAGCGTGCAGGCATCAAGGCGCGGCCGGTAGGGTATTGCAATCCAGCGTACACGCTGGGCGCCATGCTGGAAAGCAAGAATAATGCGCCAATCGCCAGAGATAAGCCAATCCCCGCCAAACCTTTTTTGTAGGGAATGCGCTCTCCCGACTGCAGAATGGTCAGCCCCCACACCGTCAAAGCCAGTACTCCCAGCGGGATTGGCATTCCGCGCAGCGAATATACCACGAAGTCCACCACATACCGCAGGGTAAACGTCACCAATGCCCAGAGGCTGGGAGGCGGCGGGAGCTGTGCCTGCCGCCAGGCATTGGACGGCGAAAGGAGCATCACCCCCAGCGCTAGCAACGCACCCGCCAGCGCAGAGAGCCAGCCAATCCAGAACGATTTTGTTATAGAGGCGCTCTTGTACCAGACTCCCAGTCCCAGCAGAACCAGGAAAGTCACCTGCAAAGCGCCGGTGGTTTCCGAAAGCCCTCCGATAAAGAACGTCCACAGTCCAAGGAGAAGGTACAGATGCCTGCGCCAGCCCTGCAAGGCCGATTGGCGAGACGCGCGCAACAGCGTCCAACCTGTCAAAGCCATGAGGGGTAAAGGCAGGGTATAGTGAAGCGTGCCCATTCGCCAGTAGAGCGTCTGCAAGCGGTCGGGGGCAAGGAACACGCTGTAAAACACCAGCATTAGTGCCAGGAGCAAAACACCGCGGCGGGAAAAATTTACCCGGAAAAGTCCCAGCAGTTCCTGTAGGAACACATAGCCGCTAATCACCCAGAGCAAGAGCACCGCCGCAGGCAAGAAGCGCACGCCATTCAGTCCCAGCGGCTCGAGCAAAGCCACCAGCGCAAAGGCAGAAAAGCGGTTGCCCGAAAGGGTGTACCATTCCAGCAAGCCCTGCCACAGCCCCGACTGACGCGCAACCAGCCCATAGCAGTAGTCATCTGCCCAGTAGCGCGCATACGTGCCCAGATAACCCAGAAATGCCAGCGCCATGATAAACGTTCCCACCGCCAGCCACTGCACAGCGCGGGGTGCATCATATCCCCTTCGACGGCTCAATTGTGGATCCATTAATTCCCTCGCTTTGTGCGCAAATCAACAATCAGATAACCATCACCCTGGCGAAAGAGCGGATATTGCGCCAGAAATTGCTGTAATTCCTGCTGGCGCTGAAACTCGTCCATCAAGGTAATGACAAAAAAGTCCTTGCCGCGGGTTTGTTCCTGCAATAACGCCTGAACATCCACATTCTGACCGGCGCGGCGGCGCAAGTCCACTTCTGCCTGCGTCCACCAGTTGGCGGGAGTGATCCAGCCCCAGTACGTCAGACGCGCGCCGTAATCGGGAAGCAAGCCAATCACGCGGGCATCATCACCCATCTGCCCGGCAAGCATTTGCCAGAAAGCCGGTTCGGCGCGGTAGTCTGCTTTTTTAAGGATAGTACGGGACTCGTAAAGCATCCAGCCTGCCGTTGCAATCAACACCAGCGCCGCCCCCGCGCGCCACCATCGGCGCGGCCCAGGCAAATGTTCCAGGAACACCTGCATCAGCCCAGCCACTCCCAACGCCAGGAAAGGCACAAGCGGGAGACTGTAATAATCATGGGTGGAAATGTGGTGCGAGAGCGCCAATCCCAGCGCCAGGTATCCCAGCCAGACGCCCCAAGCAACGGCTCGCAGAGGCACGGGCAAAACCATCGTCCCCAGCAGGGCAAATACCAGCCAGGGCAAGCCAAAGGTTTGGACGAGCAAACTTGCCCAGCGCAGGTAAAAGACGGGGTCAAGCCAGTACTGCGGGAAGAAGCGCAAACTCATCTGCTGTTGCAGATACCCCGCCACAAACCAGCCGTAGAGGGAATACGCCAGCAAGGGCAGAGATGCCAGCACACCCACTCCCAGCAACTGCATCCAGGTACGGCGGGAGAAACGTTTCCTCTCCGCCCAGAGCAACACCGCCAGTGGAAAGAACAGCAAAAAGCCCCCGGTGGCTTTGACCAGCAGAGTCAACCCGCTCAACACCCCTGCGGCAAGTGCCCAGCGCCATGAGTCCGTCTGCCGCCAGCCCGCCAGCGCCCAAAGCGACCAGAGAATCAGCGCGGTCATCAGCGAATCGGGTTGGAACGAACGGCTAGCAATCACCCCATACGGGAAGAAGAGCATCAAACCCAGCCCCACCCCCGCCACCGGCACAGAAAGCCAACGGCGCATGAGCAAAAAACCACCCAGCGCGCCCAGCACCCAGAAACTGAGGGAGTACAACCTGCCCACGAAAGGCACTTCCCGCCCCAGCAGGCGATACGTCTGCACCACCAGCATTTCCAGAATTGGCGGTTCGACGATGCCCTCAGCCTGGGCTTGCAGGCGGGCGCGTTCTTTCTGCCAGGCGGGCACATTGGGCGCCTCGGGCAGGTACATACCCCGCGCGAGGATGAGCGAATGCAGTTGACGGGTGGGATGAAAATCCAGCGGCGGGTCATCCACATCGTACAGGCGAATCACCAGTCCCAGCGCAAGCAATGCCAGGACGAAAAGCACCTCACCTGTACGGCGATTCCAGAACCGTGAAAAGCCTCTATGCTTTTCCATCATTTTCGTTCAGTCCTGCCTCTCACAGCGATACACCTGCAACCCGCCAACCACCTGCCACAAATGCAAAGTCTGAGGCGCACACAGGCTTTCATCCAAGCCACGCTCTGCCAGCACGCTCTGCGGGGTTTGCTCCTCAGAAGGACGCACCACCACAAAAATGCTCTCAGGGGAGTTCATGCGTTTACGCTCAAACGTTTCCCGCCCTGCCCCCGCTTCCATGAGGTAAAACCACAATGGCGCATCATCGGGTGTGCCTGCGGCGGCGAAAAACTGCGTTGACCCTTCTTTGACCAGCAAATCCGCTACCTGCTGAACCTCTCCAGCGTGAAGCGAAAAAGCGCGCAGGGAAGATACCGAAAGAACCACCAGAAGCACTACGGCTCCCGCCCCTTCAAAACGGGAGAGCCAGAGCAGACGCTGACGCAGGAATGCCCACAACTGCCACAAGCCCACTGCGCCGCCCAGCACCCACAACGGGATGAGATACGTCCACAGGCGCGCCATGGGGTTGCCCCGCTGGATGAGCCACACCCCAAACGCGCCGATGACAGCCATGAGCAGGGGAGAAAAACGCTCCCGGCTGAAACGGGAATGAAGAAGCATAGCCATCAGCGCTCCCGCTGAAATGCCCCAGCCTGCCCAGGCAGGCAGTCCCAGCGTCCATTCATCGGCGGTTTCCCGCAAACGCATCAGCGCGGTCGGAAAGAGCGCTCCCCACTCCAGCGGCTGGACAAAACCATTGCCCGCCAGCGAACGCCATCCCGTACCCCACAGGACAACGGGAAGATACACCAGCACAACCAGCAGTCCCACGCCTAACGTCACCCCCAAAAAGGGAAGTGCAACTTTTTTCATCCAGCGGGCAAAAGAGCGATTTTCTCCGTCCCACAGGGTCATAGCCAGCCAGAGCATCACCCCGGCAAAGGGATACACCATGAAAGGGACTGTCCAGAAGCCCAGCCCCGCCACAATTGCCACAAGCGCCCAGAGAGAAACTGACGGACGATGCGCCAGAACTTGCGCCAGCAGGAAAAGCGCCAGCGTAAAGAAGGTATAGAGGCTGTAACCGCGCGCATTGGTAGCATAGAGGGCTTGCACCGGCAGTCCTGCCAGCAGAGTCGCCGCCAGCAATCCCGCGCGGGGGGAATAGAGGCGCGCACCCAGCAGTGCCAGCGCAGGGATGCACAACGCCGCGGCAAGGAACGCCGGCAGGCGCACCGTCCAGGGGTGCGCTCCCAGCCATGCCGTCACAAGATGCACCAGCAGGGTATGAAAAATGTGGTTGTTGGGAAGATGATAGTCCGAAATCACTGCCAGCAACGGGCGCGAGGCAAACGCCACGTAGGTGTAGGCTTCATCATGCACCATCGGACGCGAGAGCAAAGGCAGGCGCGCCAGCATCCCGCTCAGGGTGACGAACAGTAAAAACCACCGTTCACCGCGCGAGAAAGGCACAAGCGAAAAAACACTGCGCAGTTCCTGCCCCACAGCGTTTCCGCGGAGTGTCATCGTTATAACCTCATGCGTCTGCGCCGCGCGCGCAGGTACAGACGCTTCAACCCTTCAACGTTGACCAGCAGACGGGCATAGGCAAAGAGAATGCGCCGCCACTCCACCAGCGCGGTGGGCGCATGGGTGAGCAGACTGCGGGTGTAGGCGCTCGCCGCAGGACGAATCAGCCCGGCATCCAGCAGATAGCGGGCATTGAGGCGGTGCGCTCCCGCACGGATGGGCTTTTCCAGACGGCGAAAACGCTCCGACAGGACAGGTTCCTGCGCCATCCACTCCACCAGGCGGTAGGCTTCCTGCCCAAAACGCGCCGCCTGCGCCACATTCTTCGCCAGCGGATGAAAACGGGCGCAAGCCAGCCGCTGACGCAAATACACCATCGGCGCTACCTGCGCACAGCGCAACCAGAGATGGTGATCGAGTAGATAATGATAGGACAAATCCAGTAAGCCGGCTTGTTCCAGCACCTGGCGGCGCACGAACACCCCCGGCTGGCTGATGATGCGAAACTGCATTAACTCTTCCAGCCCCCAATCCCCAAAGGTCATCACATGGATGGGATTGCCCTCGCCGTCAATCGAGACCACGTCTCCAAACACCATCCCTGCCTGCGGATGGCGCTCAAAGATTTCCACCGCCGCCCGAACAGCGCCGGGCAGGTACAGGTCATCGGAATTGAGCCATGCCACAATCTCCCCATGGGCGCGGGCAAAGCCCTTGTTGATGGCATCCGCCTGCCCGCGGTCAGGTTCAGACACCCACCCCGCCAGCCGACGAGCATAGCGTTGAATGATTTTGACACTGCCATCGGTAGAACCGCCATCCATGACGAAGTACTCGATAGCAGGATAATCCTGCTCCAGCACCGAGCGCAGGGTCTGCTCCAGGTATGGCGCTTGATTGAAGGACGGGGTGACAATCGAAACCAGCGGGGGCATGGGGAAAACGTCCTAGAAGAGAGTCTCGTAACCCACTTTAGGGAAGACAGTCAATTTGCCCCCCACGGTAGCATCCAGCACCCGCCGACCATCCCGCTCGAAGGCTTCGCGCGCCATACGGTAAGCCCGCTCCGAGGTTTCCAGGTCGGGCAACTGCCAGCGGAAGCCTTTGCCAAAGTACGCGGGAGAGAAATGGTTGGGGTCATCGCCCTGCGAGACCACGGTGGTGTTGGGTTTGCCCTGAGTGGCAAAGTTGTGATCCACGCCAATCAAAATGACTTCCGAAAAGCCCAGGTAATACGCCGTCTGCAGAGCCGTGTAGGTCACGGTTGCGCCTTCCCAGAGCCGGCCGCGCAGGTCGGTAGCAAATTTAGGACCGGTGTAGGTCGTCCACAGGAAGTACAGGTCGGGTTCAGGGGTTAACCAGCGGCGCGCCCGCCACGAGACAAAGCGCGGCAATTTGAGGGCTTGAATCTCGGCGGCGCACTGCTCGATGACCAGGTCGTTGACGGAAAGGTAATACGTGGTCTGAAAACCCAATTCGGGGAACATGAGATAAATGCGGTTCATCCCCAGGGTGTACTCCCCACGCAGTTTGCTCATGTCGGTATGGCGCAAACTGGGGCCATTGCCAATGATGAAACAGCGCTCGCCCTTATGGCGGTTGTGCAAAGCCTCAAGGCGCTCCATGGTATCGCGCCGCCAGGGATGGAGCATTGCCGCAGGCATCTGACGGGCGCGGTCAAAGGCGTCCAGCGTCTCGCCAATAGCGCGGCGCACCGGGACAGGGATGGCTTTTTTCAGCGAGTCCAGCATGGTTTTTTCCTCTTCACTCCGTACTGAGTCGGGCAGTTGCCCCGCCGTCCACCACCAGCGCCTGCCCGGTCATGAACGAGGACTGGGTGCTGTCGGCAAGGAAGTAAATACAGCGGGCAATTTCCTCAGGCTGGGCAACCCGTCCATTGACGGTCTTGCGCGCCAGATTTTCCAGGCGGTCCAGCACATCCGAACCGGTGAGACTGCCGCGCTGCATGCTCATCCTCAGCATGGGCGTATCCACCGCACCGGGCAGAATGGCGTTGACGCGGATGTTATCGGGAGCAAACTCAATCGCCATGGCGCGGGTCAGCGCCAGCAGTCCGCCCTTGCTGGCGGCATAGGAAGAGATGTTCGCCGAGGTGGCAATAGCATGCACCGACGAGACGTTAACGATTGCCCCGCCGCCGCCCGCCTTCAGCAAGGGATAGCCCAGTTTGGCGCCCAGAAAGACCGAGCGCAGGTTGGACGCCATGACCAGATCCCACTCTTCTGCGGTGGTTTCCAGCAGGGGTTTGGCAATCTGAATCGCCGCATTGTTGATGACCGCGTCCAGCGTATGCGTAAACGCTGCTGCCTGGTCGTAAATGCCGCGCAGGGCTTCAGGGTCGGCAATATCCGCCTGGATGAACAAGCCATTTTGGGGAAAATCTTCCCCAAAGGGACGGCGGTCCACGCCAATCACCACCCAGCCGGCTTCGGCAAACACCTTGACGGTTGCCCGCCCAATACCGCCCGCCGCGCCGGTGATGAGCATATAACGGGGTTCATGAGTCTTCTCGAAGGACATACAACCTCTCCCAGTTCACAGCCGTTGAATTTTTTCGGAAATACATCCAGTGACCGTTCAGTTTGACCTTTTCATAGTCCGTCAAATAACGCTCACCAATATCATACGTGCTTTCCAGCAGTTCTACCACCACATCGGGCTGTAAAATGCCGATGGAATACTCATAATCGAATTTAATATGCCCCGGACGCAGAATTTGCCAGTCGGCATCGGGCGGCACCTGAATGGGAGCGCGGGCAATGTACGGGTCGGCTTTGCCCAGCAGGTCAATGCAGGTGCGGTGGGCGAAGTAGCAGATATTTCCCGCCGTCACCATTGCCACCTTTGCCTCAGGAGTGGTGACTTCACGAATGAGCAATCCATCTCGGGCATAGCGCAGACTGCCGGGAACGTAAATGGAACGCTCGTAGAGCAGGAAAAAGCGCAATGCGCCTTTTTCGGGATTGCGCAGGTTGGTTAACAACCAGCCGTTGTTGACCAGACGGTTCATCATCAGCAGGGAAGCCAGGGCAAACGCCGCCAGCCCCACCCCGGCCAATGCGCTGACACCAACCTTGAGCGAAGAAAAACGACTCTGCACCCACCGGCGAATCCCGTCCATCCAGTGCCAGGCAGTCAGGGCAAAGAGCAGGAAAAATGCAGGCATGCCTGGGGCAATGAAACGGTTGGCGCCGCCGCGGTGCTCCCAGGCATCCCCGCCCACATAAATGCTGTAGGCGCAGTGCGCCAGAAAGACCAGTGCCAGCAACAACACCTTTCGATCACGGCGGAAAAACGGCAGGGACAGAGGGAAAAGCACCAGCGGGAAGAACATGCCCAACGTAAAATGATAGAAAGCCACCAATCCGCGGCGAATACGCGCCCATGCGGGTAGCCCTTCCATTTTCAGCACGTAGGTATTCGGCACCCATTCGCCGTAATACCAGCACCGCCAGAGGGTTTGCCCCCCCATGAACAGGAGGAACATTCCCGTACCCCAAAGCAAATGGGCACGGCGGTTGCGTGAATCAAACCAGAGCAAAAAGCCCCACACCGTCAGGAAGCCCACCGCCGCATCCGGGCGCACGAGGGTAAGCAGTCCCATCCACAGGTACAACTCCGGACGGAAACGCCCATCGTTCAGGATTTCCAGCGCCAGCCAGACCGAGACACTCACCCCCAGCAGGATAACGCTGACCTCCGTGCCGATCAGCGACCAGTTGGTCAGGGGATAGTAGAAAGCCGTCATCCCCACCCCCAGCACCATCACCCAGAGATTGCCGGGAGCAAGCCGCTCGGCAATGCGCCGCACCACAAAGAGATTGGCAATCACCAGCGCCAGCCCGGTGAGTTGGATGGGAAGCGCCATCCAGTTTTCGGGAATGGGGAAGAGATGAAAGAGCGCCATGTACAGTACCCACAACAGGTTGGTGAACCCTTCCACCCGTTCGCCGCCGGGATTCCATACCAGCCCATAGCCCTGCGCCAGATTGCGGGCATACGTCATCGAGATGGTAGCGTCGTCAAAAAGCAGGAAGTAGGGCTTTCCATCAATCTCCACCACCATCTTGAGCAGGAACACCACGCCATAGGCAAGGTATGCCAGCACAATCAGGAAAAACAGAGATTCGGAAAGACGCTTTTTCATTTATCTCAGGACTGCATCCACTGCGCAAGGTCTTCGTGAGGAATGCCCAAGCCATCCAGCAGGTTGCGGATGGTGTTCCAGTGTACCCGCTCCCACGCCGCCGGGCTGGAGTTGGAATTGTGCGCCGCCAGCAAAACATTCTCCATGCGCCGCAAGGGGGAATCCTCCGGCAGGGGTTCAATCTCGAAGACATCCAGTGCCGCCCCAGCGATGCGCTTTTCTTCCAGCGCGCGGATGAGCGCCGGCTCATCTACCAGCGGACCGCGCGCGGTGTTAATCAGCACGGCAGTGGGCTTCATATGCGCCAGCGTTTCGGCATTGATGAGATGATAACTGGTGGGATTCAAGTCGGCATTGAGACTGACAAAGTCACTGCGCTCCAGCAAATCATGCAGAGAGGTCATCTCCACACCATTTTCGAGGATAAAATCCGGCGCAATCGGCACAATGTCATTGCCCAGAATCTTCATGCCAAAGGCACGCGCGCGGCGGATGACCGCCTTGCCAATATTTCCCACCCCAACAACACCCAGGGTACGCTCGCTGAGGGAATAGCCGGGCAGTTTCGCCCATACCCCGCTTTTGACCGCCCGATCCATCCAGGGGATTTGGCGGGCAAACGCCAGAATGTAGCCCATCACGCTGTCGGAGACGGGCAGGGTAAAGGCGTTGGGGGTATTGCGCACCTGCACGCCCAAACGTTGAGCCGCCTGGTGGTCAATCGAGTCAATCCCCGTGCCCCATTTGGAGATGACCTTCAGGCGCGGCAGACAGCGTTCAATGACGCGGGCGGTGAAGCGGTCATCGCCGCAAATTGCGCCGTCAAATTGTCCGGCGTATTCCAGCAGTTCCGCTTCTTCCAGGCGTTCGCGCACCGGCGGGACAATTATTTCCAGACCATAATGGGCAAACACCGGTCGGAAACGGTCCACCACCGGAATCATGTAGGGAGCAGAGAGCAATACGGTCGGCATGGTCACCTCATCCTTGTTGATTTTTTGCCTGTCTGCCAAGTAAAAGGAATTCCACCATCTGGAAGGTGCTTTCTTCGTCAATATCCCAGGCTTCTTCCTGGGAAATTTCAAACATGTAGGGGCGCTCGCCAAGGCGGTTGCGGCGCTGTTCCAGCGTTTGGCGGGTGAAGAGATAGACGCAGGAATTTTCCATGTACACCGGCGGCAAGTCCTGCGTGCGCAACAGGATGGCAGGGTTGTGATTGATCGGACGGGTCAGTTGATCCCACAAGCGCACCTGCAAGCGGGTCACGCCAAAGAGTGAGTCATACGCCGGGTACACTCCGCGCAGAGTCTGAATGGCGCGGGAGAGGGTCTCTGCGCGCAAGAGCGGGTTGGTGCTGTGGGTTTGCAGGTAGAGATCCGCAGGCACCAGCGAGGTATCGTGCATGAGAATTTCATTCATGGGAATACCGCCATCCCGCAAGTGGACAGGGCGCTCAATGGCACGCACCTGCGGATAATCGCGTGCCAGTCCTTCCAGAATCACCGGGCTGTCGGTATCAATCACCACTTCGGAAATCTCCGGGACTGCCAGCAGGGTATCCAGAATGTGGCGGTACAGGGGTTTGCCCGCCAGCGGGCGGTAGTTCTTGCCCGGCACGCGCTCGGAATGATGCCGCATGGGCACCAATGCCACGACCCGATTCAATGCTGTCGTCATGCTCATCCCTCCAGGACAAAGGGGGTATCGTGCAAAATCCCGTTGACGATGACCTGCAACACCGCCGACTGGTGCGGGTCAAAAGCTTGCGGCGGCAGGTCTTTCACCCGCACGTAGCCGTTCCATACGCCGTCTTCTTCCAGAAATTCATCAAACGGCAGAGAAACCCTGTACAGTTGGTAATAGAGGAAGCGGCGGGCATTCTGGCGGAATTCCGGCGGGACTTCAATAGTCTCGGTTTCGAGGAAGGCTTCCATTTGCCGAAGGTATTCCTCCGCCGAAGCGGGGAAAAAGACGGTGGGAATCTGGGTAAAGCGCGCCCGTCCGGCGCACAGCACCGGCGCGCCCATCAGTGAAGCCTCCAAACCGATGGTTGAATTGTACAGTGCAACAAACTTGCCGCGCTGAATTAACTCATACGAACTGATGTACTCGTGCGAATCGACAAAATGCACGTTGGGCAGTTGCTTCACCCCGCGCGAGTCCACCCACTGCGCCACGCTCTCCCGCGAGGCTTTGCCCGGACGGGATTCATCCGGATGTGCCCGAATCACAAAGAGCGTCTCCGGGTGCCTGCGGATGACTTCCAGTATCTGATCCAGCCACTCAAACATATTGGAAAATAAAACATTGGAATGGGGCTGGCTGGTATCAAAAATGACGTTGGTGAAGACCGGCACCATCTGGCGGAAACGGGCAATCTTTTCCAGCATGTCGGCTTCCAAACCGCGCATGTGAGGCCAGAAGCGCACCCCCGCCATGGTAAAGTTGCCCTGCAGGCGCTGTTCCAGATAGGCATCCAGACGCTGTTCCTGTTCGGGGGTAAGGGTGAAATCTGCCGGGATGTCGATGGGGTAAGCAGTAGCATCGCCAGTGGTGAAGAAAGCCGTGAAAGGACGCAAGCCTACCTCGTGGGAGATGACCCGCAAGCCGCGCTGACGGGCAACCCAGCGAGCGGTTGCCTCCGGGTAAAACATACCATTGAACACCACCACTGCCTGCGGCTGAACTTCGTCCAGCAGGGCACGGAATGCCCGCGCCACCCGATACGCTGAGAGGATGTACTCGCGGTACAGGAAACGGGTAGGATCATCGTCGTAGAGATGGTGACGGCGCAACGCCCAACGCAGTCCCGGCAGGCACAGCGCGCCGAGAGGAAGGTCCTGCCATTCAAAGGACATCAACTCTGGCAAATTCAACCCGGACAGGGAGCGCTCCAGCGCGTCATCCCGTTCAGGCAGGAACCAGCGCGCATTACTATACGCATACATGGCTCGTGATTGCGCAATGCACTCCGCACAGGGGGGCAGAGCCGCCGGGTCATCGGGTTTTGTCCCCAGCACACAGCGGCTCATCCCGCCCTGACAGACGAAATGCACCACCGGCACGCCCGCCATTTGAAGCGCCCAGGCGGTCACCCGCTGAAACCCCGCGTTCAGGCTCATCCCCTGCAGGCGGGTTGAAGCGTTGAACAACACCACTGGCGCCGTACCATCCGCACGCGGAGACGCACGGCGCACCGCCTCATCCAGCGCGGCAAGGCGCAGGTTTGCCTGCCCATGCACCCAGCGGCGGCGCAAACCGTGTTCGATGCGTTTCACCAGACGTTTCAAACCCGTTCCTCCCTACTGGAAGCGGCGCAGTTTCTTCAGCGAAGACAGTTCGCTGGGATAAACACGCTTGACGCCATCGCCCAGCGCCACCTCGGTGACGCGGATGTACTTGACCAGGCGCTCAAAGCCCTGCGGCTCGACCGATGCCGCCTGATCCGAGCCCCACATGGCGCGGTCCAGCGTGATGTGGCGCTCCACCAGGCAAGCCCCCAACGCTACCGCCACCACCGAAGGAATCAAGCCCACCTCATGTCCGGAGTAGCCAATCGGGCAGGGAAACTCGGCGCGCAGTTTCTCAATGACCCGCAGGTTGAGTTCTTCCGGGTCGCACGGATAAGTGCTGGTAGCATGGGTGATCACCAGTTTATCCATATCCAGCAAACTCACCGCAGCACGAATCTGCTCCATGGTGGACATGCCGGTAGAGAGAATCACCGGGCGTCCGGTCTCGCGCAGTTTACTCAGCAAGCCGTGATCGGTCAGTGCCGCCGAGGGCACTTTGTAGGCAATAGGGTCAAACTGCTCCAGAAAGTCCACCGAAGGCTCATCCCACACCGAGGCAAACCAGTCAATCCCCACTTCTTTGCAGTAGCGGTCAATCTCTTTGTACTCTTCCAGCCCGAACTCCATCTTGCGGCGATACTCAATGTAACTGATGTAACCCCAGGGGGTCTCGCGCATGATGTCCCATTGATCACGCGGGACGCAGATTTCCGGGGTGCGCTTCTGGAATTTGACCGAGTCCACCCCGGCACGCTTGGCTTCCAGAATCATGCGCTTGGCAATATCCAGGTCGCCGTTGTGATTGATACCGATTTCAGCCGCGATGTAAGTGGGATGTCCGTCTCCGACCATGCGGTTGCCAATTTTCACTTCTCGTGCCATTTTTCCACTCCTCTGTTTGAATTTATGCAAATTTCCCCATGCGCTGAAGCAGGATGTCGCAGACTTCCCGCACCGCGCCGTGACCGCCCTTACGGGTCAGGATGATATCCGCTGCCCGCCGTGCTGCCGTTTGTGCGTCTTCTACCACCAGCGCACAGGCTACCAGCGGGAAGCAGGGGATGTCGTTGCTGTCGTTGCCTACGTAGATGGTGTTTTCAGGCAATACCCCCATTTCCTGCAAAATTCCCGGCAGTGCCGCGGCTTTATCGGCAACGCCCTGATAAACCGGCAGGTTCAACTTGCGGCAACGCGCCGCCACCACCGGGTTGGTTTCGGTGGAAAGCACCACCACCTTCACGCCTTCGCGGCGCAGGTAGCCAAGCCCCAAACTGTCGGAGCGATTGGCGGCGACCATTTCGCGCCCTTCCTCGTTCACCCAAACCCGGTTGTCGGTCATCACCCCGTCGAAGTCCAGTACCACCAGATCCACCCGCTGAGGAAGCGGTCGGCGGCGGCGTCCGGGATAAACAATTTCCAGATCACTGTACCATACCAGCCATTCGGAGCGTGCCCAATCCTTGGGCGTGTCAATGTCCACCGTGTACGCCGGATCCACCATCACCGGCAGGATGATCCTGCCGCTCATCGAACCACCATGAATCACCCGCGGGCGAATGGCGTCGATGTGTCCGGTCTGCCAGTATACCGGCGGGAGAATCTGCCGGGGGGCATTGTAAGGCTCATCCACACCAGGTACGTCCAGCAGATTTTTCATCATCCCGCTTTGCGGGTCAATTCGCCACATCTTGTGGGGATTCTGTCCCGCAGGAACCACCCCACGCACCGAATCGGCTTCGGGATGTTCCAGCAGGATGCGCACGGCTTCATCCACCAGATGGGGCGGGCGCACCGGAGAAGTGGGACGCAATTGCACCACCACTTCGGGGCGATAGCCTTCGTGTTCTTCCAGCCAGCGCAGGGCATGTTGAAAGACGGGTAAATCCAGCGTCTGATCCTGCGCCAGTTCTTCCGGGCGCAGGAAAGGCACTTCCGCGCCGTACTCCCGTGCCACCGTGGCAATTTCCTCATCATCGGTGGAAACAATCACCCGGGTGACGCTCTCCGCCTGCACACCTGCGGCGATGGAATAAGCAATCAACGGATGACCGGCAAAGGACTTGATGTTCTTGCGGGGAATGCCCTTGGAACCGCCCCGCGCCGGGATGATGGCAAGGACTTCAGGCTTGGCATCTACCATACCGTCCAGCCTCCATCCACGATAATGTTTCCGCCGGTCATATAAGACGAGGCATCCGAAGCCAGGAAGAGCAGAGCACCATTCATCTCGTCGCGCTGAGCCATGCGTCCCATGATGGTACGGTAGGAATAATTGCGCACGAAGGTCTCATCGTGATTGTTGTACACACCGCCAGGAGTGAGGCAGTTGGCACGAATCTGCGTGCCAGCGTAATAAGCCGCAATGTACTTGGTCAAGCCCAGCACACCGGCTTTGGTGGCGGTGTAGAAAGCCGGCTTGAACTGCTTGGGCTGACCGGGCTTTTCATAAATGCGCTGATCGGGGGGCACCAGCCCATAGGTAGAGCAAATATTGATAATCGAACCGCGCCCGCCCTGCGCTACCATCTGACGCGCCGCCGCCTGACAGCACAGGAACACACCGGTCAGGTTGACATCCAGGGCTTGCTTCCACATCTCCAGCGGGTAATCCTCAAAGGCGTTGGTGTGTTTGCCCGCCTGCGAGGCGTCGAACTTGGGATCCATGGCGGCAGAGTTGACGATGACATCCAGCGAGCCAAATTCGTCCACGCAGGCTTCCACCATCGCCTGCACCGATTCGGGCTGGGTGACATCCACGACAGCGTGTAAAGCCGTCAAGCCCTCAGCGCGCAGGCTCTCTGCAGTGCGGTATGCCGCCTCGGCGTTCAGGTCTGCCACCAGCACAGAAGCGCCTGCCTGTCCCAGCGTACGGCAGAACTCCATGCCCAGCAATCCAGCGCCGCCGGTGACAATCGCGGCGCGCCCCTTCAAACTGAATTTCTCAAAAATATCGCTCATACTTCCTCTTTTACGGAATCTGATACTTTTTCTTCATTGCCACCCATTGTTCGGCAGTGCAGGAATGCGAAGGGAGCGGCATGTCATCCGGGCAGGAATGCACCGAGAAGTACGGTCCGCAGGCATCCACGCAGGTGGCTACAATACACGGCGTTCCATCCGGGGCAATGCGGCATTCCGTCTCGCAGGAAACGTTCTTTCCGCGGTCAGGGCAGTTGGTCTGAGCATAGCCGACCGGCGTGGGGGGCTTCAACAAAGCCACAGGGATGATAAATTCCGTACGGTAGATCTCTTTACCGTTCTCCGGGTTCACAAAGACCAATGTAATGGGACGCTCCAGCGCAGGTTGAGCCAGCCCCTGACAGAAGAGACGGTCTGGGTACTTTACATCCACCGTGCAGGTATATTCGCGGTTGTCCAGCAAAAGTTTCAAAGGAATTTGAACGCCAGGCAGAACCCACTGCATCGTCCAGCCGCCCAGTTTGTTTTCCAGCAACAGCAGCTTCAATTCGTTAAAACGCGCCATCGGCGTCGCAGCAGGGGACTGCGTGACCGTGGGCGTCATGGTAGGCGTTTGAGTCATGGTAGGGGTCTGAGTTGCCGTCGCCGAGGGAACAGCCGTGTCTGTAGGAATAACCACACTGGTATTGGTGGGCAGTTGGAGAGAAGACACCATCTGAGGCTGACAGGCTTGCAGGAAAACTACCAAGAAAACAACAACCATCCAACCTTTTTTCATTGTTGAAGCACCTCTATGGAATGTTGTAGCGGGATTTCATCTCCCTCAAGAGTTCATCGTTGCACATGTTCCACTGCGAAACGTCCTCCGGACAGGTATGCACCGAGTAATACGGACCGCATGCATCGAAACAGGTGGCTACCATACAGGGCACGCCATCCGGCGCAATACGACACTCAATCTCACAGGTGACGTTCTTGCCGCGATCCGGACAATCATACTGACTGTATCCCGATGGAACCGGCGTAGGCAAAGCCCGGGAATCCAGCACAATTTTGCCCTGATAAATCACCTTACCCGTGTCCGGGTGCAGGAAAGCCAGCGTAATGGATTGATCC
This sequence comes from Anaerolinea thermophila UNI-1, assembly GCF_000199675.1. Classification (GTDB taxonomy): domain Bacteria; phylum Chloroflexota; class Anaerolineae; order Anaerolineales; family Anaerolineaceae; genus Anaerolinea; species Anaerolinea thermophila. Next base: position 694,951 of record NC_014960.1, on the reverse strand, counting down.
ATAGGCGGCTTTGCCAAGCCAAAGCAGAACAACCGATCCGGGTACTTTTCATCAAAAGAGCATTTGAAGTTAATCCCGCCCAGGATGACGTTGTAAGGGGCATTGACAGCCGGCACCACCATGGTGATTTGATACCCGCCTACGGTCTGATAACGCAGTTCAATGACCTTAGCCTGCTCAAAGGACGGCGCAAGCGTGGGAGTCAGGGTTGAGGTGGGGGTTTGGGTAGGTGTAGCCGTGACGGTGGGCGTCAGCGTGAGCGTAGCCGTGGGGGTTGCCGTCGCCGAAGGCTGAGGCGTATCCGTCGAAACCGGGGTGGGAGTAGCCGCGGGCGCTGGCGGGGTGCATGCGCTCACCACCAGCATCGTCAGCACCAGCAGTCCCATCCACCCATGAAATTGCAAGCGTTTCATTCCGCGTTTCTCCTTTTCGGCAGGCAATTATATCGCTTTCAGGGCTTCGCGAGCCGCCAGCGCCAGTTGCAGAGCGCGCACGCCGTCTTCCAGCGTGCAGGCAGGCTGAACTTCCCGGCGAGCCACCGCCAGGAAGTGGCGCATCTCTTCAAGGAACATCCAGTTGCGCTCAAAGCCCTCTGGTGCAGAGAAGACCTGCCAGTCACTTTCGCCCGCGCGGAACACCCGCAAGGTGGCATCGGCGTTGTCCCACTGCAAGGTGCCTGCCGTGCCGATGACTTCCAGCGTATGGCGGGGGGGCTGTTGCAGGTAATCCAGATGCAATGTGCCCACCGCGCCGTTGCGGAACTTCAACCCAATCTCGGCGCAGTCCTCCACCTGCAATTCCAGATCGCCCAGGGTACCGCCGCCTGCCCAGCCGATGGCATACTCGCCAAGCAACCAGCGCAGGTAATCGAACGGATGACAGAGAGTCAGAATCACCCCGCCGCCCAGGTCGGGACGCGCGGCATAACTCTGGCGGTAGTCCTCCCAGGGATGCCAGTTGGGCAAGTATTCGCCCCAGTGCGAACGCACCGAAACCACCCGTCCGATAACACCCTCAGAGAGCAGTTTGGCGGCTTGCTGTAAGGTGGGATGAAAGCGGAACTGAAAGCCCACCAGCAACTGCCCGCCGCCCTTTTCCAGCGCACGCCGCAGGGCGGGAATGTCCTCGGTGGAGTCGGCAATGGGCTTTTCCATGAGGATAGAACAGCCCTGCTCCGCCGCCGGAATGGCTACCTGCAGGTGCAGTGCGGTGGGGTTGGCAATAATCACCGCATCCGGGCGGTGCGCCAGCGCGGCGTGGATATCGGTTTCTACCGGCAATCCGGCAATTTCATCATCAGGCAGGGTACTGCGATGGGAGCGCAGAAGCAGGATATCTTCCTCTCCCAGCGCACGCAAATTGCGCAGGTGACGTCTGCCAATCGAACCAAATCCGGCAATCAGAAATTTCATGCCTCACCTCTTTCCAGCAGACTGCGCAGAAAAGTTCCAGTGCGCCATCCGGCAGAGCCATCGGTAAAGGTGCACTCGTCCTGAATGAACTTGCGGCGCTGAGCCGAGTCGGTTTCGGGGGCGCGCAGGTACAGGTTGAGGATGTCCTTCAACTGCTCGGCGTTGTAGGCTACCCTGCCCGCTCCGGCGGCGCGGAAGCGCAGATGGGTGGGCCATTCGCCAATTTCCTGCAGGGAGAGAGAGAATTTTCCCGGCGTGTTCCAGCCGCCCGGCTCGTCAATGCACACGCTGACAATCGGACGGTCGTGAATGGCGGTCTCCACCACCATGGTGGAGTACACCGTCAGAAAAACGTCCGAATACGCCATCATCGAGGCTTTTTCGGGCATGTCCTCCCCGGAGTAGTAGCCCAGTTCGCCGCCCAGCGGCACCGGTTCCACCAGATGAACGTGCGGCATACCGCGAATCAACTCGCGCACGCGGTTGGCTTCCTGCTCGTAGAGCGAGCCCGGCTGGAAGTGATTGGGGTGCAGACGGATGAGCAGTTGTGTCGGCTCTGCCAGCGCGTCCTGATGCACCAGTTCCGCCAGTGCGCGGATGTTGGCAAAATTTGGCGAAAAGGTGACGAACGAGCAGGCATACGAAAGCAGTTTGCGGTTGGGATCCAGCCCATGCAGGCGGAAGTATTCCTCGCGGGACATCTTCCACGTGCCGCGGAAATAGCCATCGTAGGAAGGAATACCGCCCACATGCACGCGCTCAGGCTTCCAGTCCGAGCCCAGCACCAGTTCCTGCTTCTGAATCTCGCTCCAGCAGGTAATCCAGTCCACCGGTGCACCGGGCAGGCGGTAACTGGAAGGGTTGTCCCAGCCGACAATCACCGCGGCGGTGGGGATACCGCGTGCCGCGGCTTCGCGCAGAAGATAGCGATCCCAGCGCCAGCCGGGAGTGCTGGCAACCACCAGCGAGGGCTGGTACTTCTCGAACAAATCGCCGTAAATGTTGGGCGTGTAGCGGCGCTGGAAGTTCACCAGCGCCTGGCGCGCCAGACGAGAGCGGCGCAGGACGTACGTCAGCCCGCGAATGAGGGGCATGAGGCGCTTGCCGCGCGGCGAGGCTTCGTGCGCCATCTGGCGCAAATGTCCGTCCATGGCATTGGTGTTGATGCGGTTTGAGCCGCCCATCCAGCGCAGAAAGTGCATCCAGTACTGCAGTGAGTGATCGTTTTTCTCGAAGTACTCGCGGCACTGGCGGAAGCGCAATCCTTCGATGATCAGATTGGGCTGGGAAAATTTGGCGGCAATCTGATCACGGATGCCGTCATCCGTGAGGACAACCACCCGCGCGCCGCTTTCCAGCAGGGTGGGCAGGACGTCCGTTTGCAGGAAATAGACAATCGAAAGTCCGTGATCGGCAGAGATGAAAATCGTTTTATCGGTCATAATACCAGCGGAAAATGGAATCGTAGAGTGAGAGCAACACCTTCTTCACCGGCGGAAACTCCAGCAGGGGAGAAGTTTTCTTGCGCCCGGGTTGGGGTGCAGGCGCGGTAACCGTCTGACGGACGCCGCGCAGGGTGTTGCTCATGTTCATCGCCAGCGGTTCGGCAGTCATCAGACGCAGAAAACCCGCGGCGTTCATGCGCTCGTCCAGTTGCTTAACCTGCCCCATCGGGCGATCCATGTTGAAGGGCAGGAAATTCTGCAGGGTACTCTTCCAGGCGGTAAACTGCCAGTGCGAAGCGCCCACAAACGCCGGAACGCCCTGATAAGTCAGGCGCACGTCGCGGGTGCTTTCATAACGCTGGCGGATTTCTTCCTCGCTCTGTCCCAAACTGAGGTCAAATTCCAGGAAGGTCTCCCAGGGGATGAGTTGACCCTGCTCCACCTGCACCTCAGAGGTGCGCCGCGCCCAGTCCAGTGTGGCGGTCATGTATTCCTCGCGGGTGCGGAAGGGGCGCGCGGTCACCATGCCCACGTTGGGGTAGGTTTCCAGAATCTCGACCGAACGCTTGAGCCAGCCCGGAGAGAAAAGCACATCGCTGTCGGCATACGAGATGATCTCGCCGGGCGCACCGGAGAGGATGATGTTCCAGGCGCCGCCCTTGCCCAGATTCTTCTCTGAAAGGAAAAGGTACTGAATGCGTCCGGCTTGATGCTCATCCAAAAGGTACTGGCGCACCTCTTCGCAGGAAGCGTTATCGAAGACCAGTAAATCAAAGGGCAAACCTGCCTCGGTGCGGGCGCTTTCCAGGCACACTTTCAGCACGTCCAGCGCCTCAGCGTAAAAACCGCTGAGAAAAGGAATATAATTCAGCACCGCAACGGTAATGCGTTCCGGACGGGCTACCTCTTTGACGAATTTTGCCGGGTTCTGTCCAACGCGCATAGATTAAAGTCTCCCTTCGCGGTATTCCCGGTAGGCTTTGCGGGGATGCAAGAGGAAGTACATTGCCAGCGCCAGCGGGTAGGAATGCAAAGTCACCAGCGGGAAAATCTCCACCTCGCGCCAGAAGCGTTGCCAGGTAAGCGGCGGACGCACCAGTTTGCCCTTCACCAGGCGGTGGCTGACATCGGGAAGTTCGAAGATTGCCCGTCTGCCGCCTGCCAGGCGGATATTTTCCAGCGTTTCAGGGTGCTTGTAGTGGGGTTGTCCGCCGGGAAGATGACGGTAGTCGTGGTTCTGGTGAACAATGAACAGGTCATGGGTGGCGTCCACCACCGGGAAATGCTGAGCGCGCCCGGAGTAAATCATCCAGTTGTCCCAGCCAGCGCGTCCAATGGCAAAGGCAGGCATATCGCTGAAGCACCCGCGCGGAAAGAGGAAGTAATCCGAGCCGGTGGCTTTGTGCAGTTTACCTTCCTGCTGAGCGCGCCGGCGCAGACGTCCTGCCCAGCCCGCAGTAAACTCCAGCGGCTCATGCACGTCCAGATCCCAACGCTGACCCACCACCAGAAAACGGGAATGCTTTTCCAGCATCGCCCGCCCCACCGTCAGCAGGTCGGGGGTGAGCAGAATATCGGCGTTGACGCAACACAACAGAGGGCTGGTGGAATGCTCCCGCGCCAGCGCAAACATGGACGAGACCAGCGGCGTACCTGAAGCCGTGCGTGCCACCTGAGGCAGGTGTTTGACGCCATAGAGCGCCGCCGCTTCCGCCAGTCCTTCTTCCTCGCCCAGCAGGATGACTTCCACCTCATCGCCCAGCGCCAGCCAGGAACGGATGGCATTGTGCTGAATCAGCGCAATGTGCGGGTCGGTAAAGGGTTTGGGGGCGGTAAAAAGGGTGATCAGGCTCATGGCTCTCTCACTTCATGCGGGGGTCATGTTCCAACCCGGATTTGTGGCGCACGCCGGCGTTAATTTGCATCAACTGCGGTTCGGCTTCCAGCAATGCCAGCACATCCTGCCAGCGCACATCCATGCGGTTGCCCAGACGCTTTACCACTTCGCGCAGGAACTGGTAATCCTCGGGGGTATCCAGCGTCCAGCGGTGATGGCTCAAATCCTGTTCCCAGTCGGCAATGTGAACGCGAAAGCGCCCGGGTTCATCATAGAGATAAGGCATGACATGCTCACGCTCGAACTTTTGGGCGGCTTCGCGCCATGCCCGTTCCAGCGCCGCCATGCGGCACACCTCGGTATCCAGTCCAATGGGGGTGGTACGCTTCCAGGGGGGCGGCAGACGATTGGCGGCAAAATCCGCACCGGTGGCAAAGAAAGCCTCCACCACCCGGTCAATCTCGGCGGGGTCAATCAGCGGACAGTCGGCGGTGACGCGCACGACCACATCCGCCTGCGCCCAGCGCGCCGCCTGAACAAAACGATCCAGCACATCAAACTCACTACCGCGGAAGACCTCCCAGCCGCGCTGATGGCACAACGCCGCCACCGGGTCGTCCGAGGCATTGGTGGTGGTTGCCACCACCACCCGCTGAGCGGAGCGGGCTTGCTTACAGCGTTCCACGCACCACGCCAGCGCCGGTTGACCGCCCAAATCCAGCAGGACTTTTCCGGGCAGACGGCTGGAAGTCATACGGGCTTGAATGAGAATGACGGTGTTGGTCATAGGGGTTGCTTTTCCTCCACGAGTTTTCCCGTCCGCCGGAGCGCCATGCGGTACGCCTCCAGCAGTTTCGGGAAGTTTTTGCGCCAGTCGGCGCGCTCTTCAGCAAGACGGCGAGCGCGGATGCGCATGTCTTTCAATGTCTCCGGTTCGCGCACTGCCCGCAGAATCCCCTGCGCCAGCGCATGGGCATCTTCAACAGGGAAGAGCCAGCCCGCCTCTCCGGGAGTGACCCACTCGCGGTTTCCGGGAATGTCCGAGACCAGCACGGGCAAGCCGCTCGCCAGGGCTTCCATCAGCGAGACCGAAGAGCCGTCGGAATGAGAGGCGCTGACGTATAAATCCGCCGCCTGATAGAAGCGCGGTAAATCGTCCTGATTGACCTGCCCGCCCAGGTACACCACCTCATGCAATTGACGCTGATGCAGGCGCTGTTGAATGCGTCCCGCCAGCGAACCCTGCCCCAGCAAGATGAGGCGCAGGCGGGGTTCTTCTTCAAAGGCTTGCGCAAAGGCATCCACCACCGTCTCCACGCCGTAGATCGGCTCCCACGAACGCAGGGAGAGGACCACAAAGGCATCCTGCCAGCCCAGCCGCTCCCGCAGGGGAGAAGACTCCCGCACGGGATGGAAGCGCTCCAGATTGACGCCCCAGGGGAACAGCACCACATGCTCCGCCGGGAAGCCCAACCCCGCCGCGGCATCGCGCACGGCAAGGCAATCGCCCACCAGCACATGGCTGGCGCGCAGGGTGAAGCGCGTCACCCATTTCATCCACCCGCTGGAGAATGCATCCTTGAGCAAGTCCGAACCCCAGGACATGGTCACCAGCGGGGACGCCCCCGCCAGCGCCGCCACGAAGGCGCAGGTTTGCACCGGACCGGCATGAATCACGTCCGGGTTCACCTGACGAAGAATACGGCGCAGTTCCAGCACCCGCGCGGGCACATCCCGCCAGCGGAAGCGTCCGCTCCCGCCCTGCCAGTGAAGACGCTCCACCTGAGGCGGGAGCGGGCGGTCTTCCAGCGCTTTACCATCGTTTTCCAGCGGCAGGTAAAACACTTCCTGACCGCTTTCTGCCAGCGCCGAAAGAAAGCGGTGATCGTGCGGGGTGTAAGCGCGGGTGAAGTACAAAACGCGCATTTACTCTCCCAGGTCGGTCCAGCGCAGTTCCTGACCGGCAACCTTATCCACGATTAATCGCTTGCCCAGCACGCGCGGAATGTCATAGGGCATGATGGCATCGCGCGGAGCCGGGCGCAGTACATCCAGATGCTCGCGGGTAATGACAGTTCCGGCGGGCAAATCGCGAGCGGCGCGCAGGCAACGCCGTTGCAAAACGACGGTTTCCTGCTCATTCTCGGCAACGAATTTATCTGCCGAGCCCAGCGCCCGCTCCAACTGACGGGTGTTTTCCACCATCTGCGCCCAGGTATCGGGGTTCATGGCAAATTTGTGGTCTGGACCTTCGCGGTTGTTATCGTCGGTAAAGTGCTTTTCAATCACCCGCGCGCCCAGCGCGACCGCGCCCAGCACGGCGGCATGTCCGGGGGTATGATCGGAGAGCCCCAGCACCACATCCGGGAACATCAGTCCATAGGTCTTCAGCACGTTGAGATGCACATGGTTGAAGTTTTCCAGGCTGGCGGTGTAGTTGGTATTGCACTGCATCAGCACCAGTTGCTTGTTGATGGAAAGAATCAGGCGCACCGCCGCCGCCACCTCGCCAATGTCGGACGCGCCGGTAGCCAGAATGACGGGCAAGCCCTTGCGGGCAATGTGTTCCAGGGCTTCATGCCAGGTAATCTCTCCCGAACCTATTTTGATGGCAGGCATGTAAGGCACAAGGAAGTCGGTGGCTTCAAAGTCGTAGGGGGAAGAGAAGTAATCAATACCCACTTCATCACAGACGGCTTTGAGTTCATACGTCCATTCGAAAGGAATGGATGCATCCTGATAGACCTCAAAGACACTCTTGCGCCAGGTGGCCTGGTGCGACTTCTGCCCGCCCAGCGCCTTAAAACCGTAATCGGAAACGATTTTGGGCGCGCGGAAATTCTGGAACTTGGCGGCATCGGCGCCGGCTTCTTTGGCAAGACGAATCAACTGCTTTGCCCGTTCCAGACTACCGTCATGATTGGCGGCAATGTCCGCGATGAAATAGGTGGGATGATTCAAACCAACCAGACGATTGCCAATTTGAATGTCCATGGTAAACCTCTCCTTTCCAGCCTGCTCTACTTGTGCTTACGCAACAGCCACCATCGCCCGCAGTCGTTGAGGGTAACCCTCAAGATACAGACGATGGAATGCTTCCAGTTCCTCTTCCTGTCCGGGCATGGCATGTCCCAAAGCCGCTTCCAGTTTTTCTACGCGCATGGTCAAATTGGGAGAGCGCCGCGCCGCCAGACCGGCTTCCTGCACCGAAACCGGACGAATTAATCCGGCATCCAGCCCAAAGCGTTTTGCCAGCGCCACGCCAAAGGCGTACTTGCTCTGACATTCTGCGCTGAAGACGTGGTACAGCCCTTCCAAGCCCTTTTCCAGCATTTCCAGCAAAATCCGTCCCAGGTGCTGGTTGACCAGTGGACAGAAGTACACATCGGTAAAGCCCATCATGCCCTTGCCTGCCGCAAGGGTGTAGTAAAACTTCTCCGCCAGACTGCGCTGACCCAGCAAACTCCAGCCGTAAAAGTTGACCCGCGCCACAATCGCCTGCGGATTGGCTTGCCAAACCGCCTGCTCGCCCAGCCACTTGTCGCGGGCATAGACGCTTTGTGGATTGGGCTGGTCATCCTCGCGGTAGCCGCCGCGTTCGCCGTCGAACACCGCATCGGTGGAGATGTACACCAGGCGCGCTCCTGACCTGTAACAGGCTTCGGCTACCTCACCGGGCAGGTTTGCGTTCAAACGCGCCGAAAGGGCAGAATTTTTCTCGCAGGCGTCCAGGTCTGCCAGAGCGGCGCAATGCACCACCCAATCCGGGCGCACTTCCTCAATCAACTTTGCGGCAGAACCGGTTTGCGTAAAATCTGCCTGAACCTGGGAAAACGGCGCGCCAGCAAGACGGCGGCTGTTCACCACCCCAATGACCTCGAAATCGCCCACTGCATCGAGGCAGAGGCTGATGCCCAGCAAGCCGCTTGCTCCCGTCACCAGCAGACGTTTGCGCCGTTCTCCCATAAGCCTGTTTACTCCAGCACTCCCTTACGGTGCGCTTCTTCTATAGGGCGAATCATCTCGCGGATTTGTTCAATAGTCAGCCACTGAGAATTGTTATTGCTGGCGTAACGGAAGCCATCGGGCAGAGGATTGCCCTTGTCGTGCCAGTCCAGACCAAACCAGATGGCTTCGGCGGGCATGACCACGAACATATCATCCAGTTCCACCGTGTGGCGGGCTTCGTCTTCCGAAACCAGCACCTCGTGCAGTTTCTCGCCGGGACGAATGCCGATAATTTCAATGTCGTTCTCTGGCGCAACGGCACGGGCTAAATCCATGATAGACATACTGGGAATCTTGGGAACGAACACCTCGCCGCCGCGCATCTGCTCGATACTGCGGATGACAAAGCGCACGCCCTGTTCCAGCGTCAGCCAGAAGCGGGTCATGCGTTCATCAGTCACCGTGACCTTGCCGTTCTCGCGCTGTTTCAGGAACACCGGCACCACGCTCCCACGGCTTCCCACCACGTTGCCATAACGCACGCAGGCAAGGCGCGTCACCTTGCCGCCGGCATAAGCATTGGACTGGATGATGAGTTTTTCTGCCGCCAGTTTGGTTGCGCCGTACAGATTGACGGGATTGACCGCCTTATCGGTGCTGAGCGCCAGCACCTTTTCCACGCCGGTATCCAGTGCGGCATCCACCACGTTACTGCTCCCCAGAATGTTGGTCTTGATGGCTTCCATGGGGTTGTACTCGCAGGCAGGCACCTGCTTGAGCGCGGCGGCATGGACAACAATATCCACCCCTTCAAAGGCACGGCGCAGGCGGTCTTTATCGCGCACATCACCCAGGAAGTAGCGCAGAGAAGGGTGATCAAACCCCGACTGACGCATCTCATGCTGTTTCAGTTCATCCCGGCTGTAAATAATCAACTTGGCGGGATGGTATTCATTGAGCATGATTTCTACGAATTTCTTGCCGAACGAACCAGTGCCCCCGGTAATCAGCACAACCTTTTCACTCCAGTTCATGCCTTTAACTCCTGCGTTCTTTCGAAATCACAATCAGCGGATACTGACCATTTTCTCCATACCAGCGCGGATTGCGCTCTTCCAGCCAGTAAAGCAGTTTGAGCCATACCTTTCCGCCGGTGATGGAATGAACGAGAGCGCGCAGCCAGCGCACACTGACACTGCGCCACACATAGATTTCATAGGGAATTTTGCCCTGCAAATGCTCCCGGAGCCAGGCGGCATCCAGTTTGCGCACAAACGTCCCCGTGGGTTGAGACACAGATGTCTTTTTCTCAGCCGCGACAGCCCGACTGCGCAGACGCGCCACCCAGGTTCCCAGCCGTTCTGCCAATGCCACCAGCGGCGCCCAACGGCGCATCAGTGGCGAATCCGTCCAGCCGTTGACCACCACGCCCTTTTTACCACTCTTCAACACGCGGAAGAGTTCATTATAGGCGTTGGGCTGTTCTTCCAGAGGCAAATGGTGCAGGGTGTGCAGAGAGACCACGCCGTCAAAGGCTTCCGGCGCAAAGGGAAGATGCGCCACATCTGCCACCACGCATAGGGCATGCTCCCCGAGCCTGCGGCGGGCTTCCTGTAAAGCCACGATGGACAGGTCGGCGCAAACGCGGTACTGATATCCCTCAGAATAGGTCAGGTACTCAGGGTACTGCACCGGACCTGAACCGGCATCCAGCAGATAACGCCCTTCGGGCGCAAGATGCCGCTTGACGCGCAGATGACAGCGGTGAATGTACTCCGCCGAGACCGGGCGCAGGTCTTCATAGCGGGCATTCTGGTACAGCCCATCGGCTTCCTTCTGCCAGCCAATCTGGTCGTAAAATGAGCGCACCTGTTGGCGCACCGGCTCTCCGCTCATGGGTTCTCCTGCAAAATGCGTTTCCAGTCAATGGGATCGCCCACCAGATAGCGGAAGGTATCGCCGTACTGCGCCAGCCCTTCATCGCTCAGCACACTCTGAAGCGGACGGGCTTTGTAATCTTCCCAGGCGCGCACCAGATGCCACGGGAACGGGCGCGGGTAATCGAAGAAAAAGCGATAGGCGTACTCCCAGGCGCTTTCCACCTGCTGACGGCTGAGGCGGTAGGCTGAGGGTTTGCTCAAAATCTGCCCCAGCAGTTTGTAGTAACTCACCCACGAATCGGGATCGAAGGTAAAGCCTCTGCCGCGGTAGTGCGTTTGCCCGCTGACAATCACCGGCAAACCGCATATGGCCATTTCCATGCCGACAGTAGTGGTGTACACCAGCCCCACATCCGCCACCTCGACCAGATCGTAGGTATTGATCTTCTCTTTTGGTCCAATCAGGCGGATATGCTCCGGCAGGCGCGGCAGAACACGCTTGACCACATCCATCATGGATTGCCCGTGAGTCAGCACCTCGCCGGGGTGAATGCGGATGACCAACTGCACATCCGGGCGTCCGGCAAAGTACTGCACGGTGCGCTCAATCCACTCCGCCATGCTCTGCGAGAAGACCTGTCGCCCCAGGGTGAGGCTGTCGCCCAGAACATTGGTCGCAAGCAGTGCCAGCGGGCGCTCATCCAGACGCAACTGCTCGCGGATAGTGTTGCCGCCCTGCGCGGGCGTACCCTGCCACTGACGGGCAAAGTTCTCCCACAACGCGCCGCGCTGGCGCGCCATGAACAGGGCGCGCATGCGCTCCAGTTGTTCGGGAGTCAGCGAAGCGCCCTGATGCGCTTCCCAAAGGGCATCGGTTTCCTGACGCATCACCTCAGCATTCTGCGCCAGCCAGATGCGCTGACGCTGATCGCCAAATTCATAGGTGACTACGGGAATGTTCAAGATGCGGGCAATGCGATAGGCTACGCCCAGTTCCTGAATGGTGCCGTTGGGAACAATCACCACATCCGGGCGGTTGGCTTTCAGGTAGGGGTACAGCGTACGCGCCGCCTCGGTGTTACGCTCCAAACGCAGTTTGTAAATCCCGCTCTCCAGGTCAACGTCTTCTACCTGCAGGGTGTACTGAGCATCGTAATTCGAAACCAGACGCACGGCATCCATGACCTCATCAGGCAGGCGCACAACCGTTGGACGATTATTCAAAAATGAAACCGGATGTAACCACGGCTCTGCCGTGCTCAACACCTTACGGGCGTAGGCGTTCTGACGGCGTAAATCAAAGAGATTAATGGGTTCCTGCCACTCGGCATAGGGCAAAAAGCCCAGAGTCACGCGGTGACCCTGCGCCGCCAGCGCCATGCCTAGCAGGGCAGTATGCTCAATCCAGTAATGCAAGGTGGCAAAAATGAAAACATTTTTGCTGGTTTCCACTACCCGACGCATGGCTTCCGCCTGACGCACCATTTCGGGTAGTTCGCTTTGCAGGTGCTTCAGGCTGAAGCGCGTGCGAATGGGCTTGCCATTCTGGCGCAAGAGCCAGTACAGTTCGGCAGTAAATGGAATCTGCCCCAAAAATTGCTTGATGACTTGCTTGCCTGCCGCTTTCATGCTTTCACCTCAATTTTCCAGTCCAAACGCGGACGCAGTGGACCCAACCGGGCTTCTGTCCAGTGCGTGCCGGGCGCACCGGTCGCATCCACCGTAAAACTCAAAGCCTGATCATCCTGAAAATACCGGCGCACACGGAAGGAACTGGCGTTGATTCCCACCGCATAACGTCCTTCATTCAATAAGTCTGCCGGCACGGTACAACGGCTGACATATACGCCGGTTTGCCGCACCGGATAACGCTCGAAGCGCTGAGGGTCATCCGTATCAAACGACGTAAAGATGTACTCCCCGCGCATGCTCATCAGGTAAACACCCACCCGCAAGCCGGTGATGGGCGCATCGAGAGCATATTCAACTTCAATATGGAAGGGTTCAGTGGAGCGCACGGTCTCGGTGACCTTGCCCTCGGCGTTGACAATGCGCACCGCGCACGGGCGGAAAGGCGCCGCCTCAGGGGGAATTTCATCGGCATCCCAGGTGCGCTGTCCTTCCTGAGAATAGCCCTGAGAGAGATAGTAATCCACCGCTTCAGGTGTGGGCGCACGCATCTTCAGACGCCCTTTTTCGATGACCAGCGTTTCCTGAGTCAGGCGCAAAATGGCGCTCATGTTATGGCTGACGAACAGCACCGTGCGCCCTTCCTGCGCCACATCGCTCATCTTGCCCAGGCACTTGCGCTGAAACTCGGCATCGCCCACCGCCAGGACCTCGTCCACCACCAGAATTTCCGGCTCAAGATGTGCCGCCACCGCAAACGCCAGGCGCAGGTACATGCCGCTGGAATAGCGCTTGACGGGTGTATCAATGAATGCACCCACCTCGGCAAACTCGACAATCTCATCGAATTTGCGCTCGATTTCGCGGCGTTTCATGCCCAAAATGGCGCCGTTCAGGTAAATGTTCTCCCGCCCTGTCAGTTCCGGGTGAAACCCCGTACCCACTTCCAGCAGGGACCCCACCCGCCCGCGAATTTCGCCAAAGCCCTCGGTAGGCTGAGTCACGCGGGAGAGGATCTTGAGTAGGGTGCTTTTTCCCGCGCCGTTGCGCCCAATAATGCCCAGCACTTGCCCCTGACGCACTTCGAATGAGACATCCTTCAACGCCCAGATGCGCCCGGAGACCACATTGCGTGCGGAACGGTCGAACAAGCCAGTGATGGCATCGCGCAACGTCTGGTAACGCTGGCTGTTCAGCGTGCCAATGCGGTATTGTTTGCCTATTTTCTCTACTCGAATCGCCCAATCGCTCATCTTACACCGTATCCGCAAAAGTGCGCTCCATGGCGCGGAAGTAATACAGCCCGGAAATCAGCAAGACGACCACCACCGCTACCGAAACCCACAAAAAACCTGCCGGTGGAGTAGCATCCAGCAATGCCCAGCGGTACCCCTGAATAACCCCCGCCATGGGATTGAGCGCATACACCCAGCGCCAGATACCCGACTCCGGGATGACATCTATGGAGTAGGCAACCGGCGAGGCATACATCCACGCCTGAATGAGGAAAGGAATCATATGCTGGACATCGCGGTACTGAACATTCAGTGCCGAAAGCCACAAGCCGATTGCCAGCGCCGCCAGCACTGCCAGCAAGGTCAGCGGGATGAGCCAGAGCAGGCGCGCGGTCACCGGCACCTGATACGCCACCATCAGCCCGCCCAGTACCAGCATGGCAAAGAAGAAATCCACAAGCGCCGCACCCGCCGCCGAAAGCGGGATAATCAGGCGCGGGAAATAGACCTTGGTGAGCAGGTTGGCATTCTGCACCAGACTGATGCTGGAACGCTGAAGGGCTTGCTGGAACAACTGCATGGGCAACAACGCCGCGAAGGAAAAGATGGGGTACAGTTGCTCGGGGATACCGGCATCAGGCTTCAACCCGGCAAGCCGTCCAAAGATGACCGTAAACAGCACCATGTGAAAGACCGGCTGAAGAATCGCCCAACCGATGCCCAGCAGGGCTTGCTTGTAGCGCACGCGGATATCCCGCCAGGTGAGGAAATAAATCAACTCGCGGTACTCCCACAAAGCGGCAAGGTCGAGCGGCATCCAGCCGCTGGCGGGACGCAGGTAAGTGATGGGGTAGGAATGATTCTTCACGGTCGTCATGCTGACTCCACCGGCAAACCTGCCGGGATGATTCTTTCCTTACGCAATCTTATGGCGGTTCTGGCGGTACCACTCAATGGTCTTTTGCAGTCCTTCCTCGAAGTTGGTACGCGCGCGGAAGCCGAAGTACTTTTCAGCGCGGGTGGTATCCAGCGCTCGGCGCGGCTGACCATTGGGCTTGGTAGTATCCCAGACAATTTTTCCGGAATAGCCCGTCAGGCGGGCAATCAGTTCTGCCAGGTCGCGGATGCGAATCTCATACCCGGAACCCAGGTTGACAGGATCAGAGCCCTCGTAGGCTTCAGTTGCCCGCACAATGCCTTCGGCGGCATCTTCCACATAGAGAAATTCGCGTGTCGGCGAACCGTCGCCCCACAAAACTACCTCATCCTTTCCGGCTTCTTCGGCTTCGATGAACTTGCGAATCATCGCCGGAATGACGTGTGAGGATTGCAAGTCAAAGTTATCACCAGGACCATACAGGTTAACCGGCAAAAGGAAGATGGCGTTGAAGCCGTACTGCTGGCGGTAGGCTTGCGCCATGACCAGCAACATCTTCTTGGCAAGCCCGTAAGGCGCGTTGGTTTCTTCCGGGTAGCCGTTCCACAAATCATCTTCCTTGAAAGGCACGGGGGTGAATTTGGGATAGGCACATACCGTGCCAATGGCAACGAATTTGCCTACACCCTTTTTCCATGCTTCGTGCATCAATTGCACGCCCATCATCAAATTGTCGTAGAAGAACTCGGCAGGATGCTCGCGGTTTGCACCAATCCCTCCCACATGAGCGGCAAGGTGAATGATGACATCCGGACGGGAATCATCCAGCACACGGCGCACATCCTCTGGCTTGACCAGATCATACTCAGGATAGTGAGGAACGAAAATCTGCTCCTGAGAAACGCCGCGCTCGCGCAGTTTTTTCTGCACGAACTGTCCCAGAAACCCCGCCCCGCCGGTGACGCACACCCGTTTTCCGTGCCAGAAAGACTCAACTTGCATGGTTTTCCTCCTCCTTGTGGTCAAATCCATCGCCCATCAGCACAATTTTCAGCCCCTGAATGGTGAGCGCTGGCGCGTGCTCATCTTCCACCACCTGCATCCCCCGTTCCAGACAGGTCAACCGGCAGACTTCGGCAACATCCCCATCCCCCACCACGCGAACCATGCGAATACCGTGCTCTTGTACCTGCGTCAAGGCTTCGATGGTGCGCTGACGCACCAGCCGGTAGAGGCGGAAAGAGGTTTGAATGTAATCCATCGTCAGGCGGGCGCGCAGGGCAATGCCTTCGGGAGTGATGATATAACGCAATTTGCGCCGCTCGGCGCGGCGCACTTTGATATAGCCCTTTTCAATCAAGCGTTTGAGATGCCAGTTGATCGTCCCGACCGCAACGCCCAGTTGAGCCGCCAGTGTCGCCTGTGTGGCATCCGGGTTTTGCTCAATGTGTTCTAAAATGATGAGATCGCGCTCGGCTTCTGGCTGAAGGGTCATAGGAAGTTCCAAAATTCAGTTGTTGAATTATAACCCCCAACGGTGAGACGGTCAAGGCGCAGGCTCTTGAATTGACCGGAATTTACCATTTGTTAAGGAAAAAGCGCCTGCCATCTGGCAGGCGCCGGTTGAGGCTGAAAGAAGTTTAGATCCAGCCGCGCAGTTGCATGGCTTTGACAACCTTGTCAATCGCCACCATGTAAGCGGCATCGCGCATGAAGACGCCTTGCTTCTGCGCCATCTCAACCACACCATGGAAGGCTGTGGTGATCTTGGTATCCAGACGGCTGAGGACTTCTTCTTTCGTCCAGTAGTAGTTCATGTCGTTCTGGACACTCTCGAAGTACGAAACGGTTACACCGCCGGCATTGCACAGGAAATCAGGAATGACAAAGATGTTGCGGGCTTTGAAGAGCTCATCGGCTTCGGGGGTAGTGGGACCGTTAGCGCCTTCCGCCACGATCTTCACGCGCTCGTGCACACCCTTAACCGTTTCGGCGTTGATGGTGCCGGAGAGTGCCGCGGGAATGAGTACATCGGCTTCTTTGGTAATCCAGGCTTCGCCATCTTCAATCTTATAGCCGGCGGCAACGGCTTTGTTCTTATCAATGGTGCCGTACTGATCGGTGATGGACATCAGGAAGTGCGGGTCAATACCACCCTCTTTGGAAACGGTGTAAGCGCAGCGGTCCTCGCGATCCCAGTAGGACACGCAAGCCACTTTCCCGCCCAGCATTTCCACAAAGCCAATCGCGGCGTACTGAGCCACATTGCCAAAGCCCTGAATGGCGGCAACCGTACCCCTGGAGTCAATTCCCAGCATTTTCATGGCTTCGCGCACAGTGTAGATGACGCCGTAACCGGTGGCTTCAGTGCGCCCAGCAGATCCGCCGCCGCCCAGGGGTTTCCCGGTAATCACGCCGGGGGTGTACTGTCCGACCAGTTTGGAGTACTCATCCATCATCCAGCCCATCATCTGCGGGGTAGTACCCACATCTGGCGCGGGCACATCGGTGCGGGGACCGAGATTGCGCCACATGATGTCCACATACCCGCGGCACAGGCGTTCCTTTTCAGCCGTTGAGAGGGTTGCCGGGTCAATGACCACACCACCTTTGCCACCGCCGAGGGGCAAATCTGCTACAGCACATTTCCAGGTCATCCAGAAAGCCAGCGCGCGCACGGTATCAATAGTCTCGGCAGGATGGAAACGAATGCCACCCTTGTTGGGACCGCGGGCATCATTGTGCTGCACACGGAAACCCTGGAAGGTGCGGATTGTGCCATCATCCATGCGCACCGGGATGCGGAAATGATACTCACGCATGGGCCAGCGCAGGAATTCTGCCACCTGCGGATCCAGATGCATCAGGCTCGCGACATGATCGAACTGGCGTTGAGCCATTTCAAACTCGTTGATCATTCCTGACATGCGGACACTCCTCTACAAACGAGAATTTAAGGATGAGATGGAATACGGCGGGCAAAAAAAATAAGCGGGCACTACGGACTGTGCCCGCTTGTTTTGCCAGTTTATGTGGGGTTGATTGCTCACAGGCTTCTCCATCCCGCCACGGTTTACAAGTATAAGATAACAAATTCCCTTCCTGCAAACAAGAGATGAAAATCCACCTCCCTGTATGATGAGCCTCCCGCTTTCAAGGGAAATTCGTCAGGGCGCCAGTGTGGGGGTGAAGGTTGGGGTGAGTGTCTGCGGGGCAGGGGTGCGGGTAAAGGTGGGAAGCGGGGTGGGCGTATCCGGCGGAATGGGGGTATCGGTAGGCAACGGAGTAGGGGTAGGCGAGATGGTCAGTTCAAACTCCAGCGTGGCGATGCGTTCCGAGAATGCTTCCGGGCGACTGATGAACGCCATGGCTTGCTCCAGCACGCGCCTCACGGCTTGCCCATCGGGCAGGAAAACAATGGTGCGAGGGTTATCCAGAATTGGCCAAACGCGTGCGGCATTTTCGCCGATTTGAAAATATCCCAACCGGCGGGTATCGCTCAGCCGCAATGCCAGCGCCGCCCGACCGACTACATCCTCACGGCTCAGGCTGGTATCCAGACGTGGGGCAATGGTCTCAAAAATACCGGGTAAGCGCACCAGGTTGCCCCCCTGCGCCAGGCGGAGAAGCATCTGCTCCAGCAGTGCCTGCTGACGCAATCCCCGCGCAGTTTCCTGTTCCTGCTGACGCAGACGGGCGTAACACAGCGCCAGTTCACCGTTCATGAACACCTGCCCCGGGTAGATGCGGTCTCCACACACCCCGGGGATGGCTTCCAGCACAGGAACGTTGATTCCGCCTAATTCATCTACCAGAAACGCAAAATCGTCCATGCGCATCACCGCCCATTCGTCCACCCGGACGCCGAAATTGTATGCCAGCGTTTCACGCAAAAGGCGGGCTCCACCCAGCGGGTACGCCGCTGAAAGACGCTGCATGGAATACCCCGGCAGATATACAAACAAATCGGGTGCCAGAGAAATCAATGCCGCTTTGGCAAAACGAGGGTGCAAAAACACCAGATGGATAGCATCGGTGCGCCCCACAAACGGCTGACTGCGATCCTGCCCTGCCAGCAAATACACCATGACCTCATCAGGCAGGGTCAGCGGCTCGGCAGGCGATGGAATAGGAGTTACCGAGGTAAAGCGTGGAGTAGGATAGACAGTGCTGCGAGGCGGGAGCGGGGTCAGGGATGGTGTGGGGGAGAGGGTAGGCGGCATCTGCACCGCATAGGATGGGAAAACGGTTCCCCGTGCCGTGATATCCTGTTCAGCCCCACAGGCACTCAACGCCAGTGCGCAAAGCAAAAGCCCCACCAGCAAACGATACAAAGGGGTCACAGCCTTAAGCATACCACCAAAAAAGCGACTACAGCCGTTGATCACACACCGCACGGAAGCCGCAACGAGCACAGCGCGAAGATTCCTCATGAGAACGGTTAACCGTTGAACGGCGCTGTTCCGCATGCATCTCGTCAATCACCCCAAGCAGGGCTTGCTCCAGCGCGGGGGTAAAATCCACCGCAAACGTGCGATTGCGGTAATGAATGAACCCATAGGGCGGGCGCTTGCCTGAAGTACGCGCCAGAAGCAAACAATACGCGGCTAACTGATATACATGGCTATCATACGGCTCGGCAGGCGCCCAGGCACTTTTGACCTCTACCGGAACCAGCACTCCCCCTACCTTCACTACATAATCGGGCTTACCGGTCAACCCCGTTTCCGGGTCGTAGAGCGGCTTTTCCAACGCTCGCCATCTGGAAGTATCGGTGGAGACAATCCGCCCCAGGGGTAACCCAACCGCTTGCAGTCGATGCTGTGCCCAGATGAGCATCAACACTGCCAGCAGGAAGAGAAAAAGCCCCACTCCAATCCACATCATGGCAAGGCTTGCCTTTCAACGGAGTACATACAGGGTCAGTCCAACGACGAGAAGAATCAACGCCCCACTTAAAAAAAGCCAGCCTGCCAGCCGAATCAGACTGGCAAGCCAGACTTCTTTCCCATGACGAAGATGATATGCTGTACCCTCGCCAAGGACTTCCCGGTTTTGTGGTTCTACCCCTTGCAAGCGGTACCACCACGCCCGTCGGCAGTAGAGAAAAGCGCCGATTTCAGAAGCGCGGATTGTCCGGCGAGTCATGAGAGGGGGATTCGAGCCGTTTCACAGCATCTCGGATGACCTGTTCCAGATGCTGTTCGCGCTGGCTGAGGGTAATATCTCCGCGGGTGCGCTCCAGCAGACTGCGGGCAACATCGGTCTGGCGGCGCAGTCCGTTGGTTACCGCGTCGGGGTAGTCCATGGTTACCAAAACATCGTAAATATCATCCATGCAGGAAAGCAGGCGCTCGGCTTCCTGCGAATAGCCCTGACGCAAGATATCCAGGCAACGGCGTCGCAGTTCTCCAGCGGCTTCTGCCAGACCATTAAGATAGGTGACATCCTCCACCCCTAATTCCTCGGGAGTGGGAAGAGAAAGGTTTTGAATCAGCGCACAGGCGATGCTGGCTTCGGCAAATTCTTTGATGGCATCCTGAGTGTATCCGGCAAAGTAAAGTTCCGGATAGGGCGCTAAATCTTGCTGTAACTGGCGCACCAGCAGACGGGCTTGCTCCAACTGTTCCGCGGCAATACTCCATTCCTCGCGGTGGGCGGCACGGATGGCATGCGCGGCATGACGGGTAAGGACGCGGGCTTGCGTTAACACCTGGTCGCGGGCGCGGGTGCGCGCCTCCAGCGCCTGATGGATGCGCTCGGCAATTTCAGGGAGGGTTTTCATGGGCTTCTAAATGCTTCCCTTCCTAGAAGGGGATGTCCTCTCCCATATCCCCTACATCGGGAATCGTCAGATCGCCACCGGCTTCCGCCCCACCTTCTCCACGAGCGCTGAGGAATCGCACCGTGGTCGCCGTCACTTCGTAGGATGCCCCAGCCGTGCCATCCTGGCGTGTCCAAATGCGCGGCGAGCCATTTTTATCGGGAACCAGACGTCCTTCTACCAGCACCCTACTGCCCTTATGAAGGAACTGGTTGCAGGTTTCGGCTAATTTGCCAAAAGCAGAAACGCGAAACCAGATGGTTTCATCCACCTTTTCGCCCTGTTGATTGGTGTAGGAACGGTTGGAAGCCACAGAAAAACTGGTTACCGGCTGCCCGGCAGGGGTATAACGCATTTCAGGCTCGCGCCCTACATTCCCCACAATGATGATCGTATGGAATGTCATAGAAAAACACCTTTCTAACCCGAAGGTCGAGAACTTCTGTCATTAATTATAGAGGAAAAAATTGAAAACGTGTTCGATTTTTTTGTTTCCAATTGCCAGGCACTATGACGCGGAGGGAAACGGCTTTGCCCAATTGAGCGATATACTGGTGGAGTTAAAAAGAAAAAGTCTTTTGGCGATGACCTACTCTCCCAGGGGGTCGCCCCCCAAGTACCATCGGCGCTGACGTCCTTAACGACCGGGTTCGGGATGTTGCCGGGTGTACCAACGTCGCTCCTATCACCAAAAGACTGTTTTCACGTGTAGAGAGTTCTATAAAGGCGCTTCTTCTTGAAAGAAGACCCAGATCCTCGCACCACCCAAAGAAGCCCTCGATCATTAGTACGGCTTTGCTCCACGCCTTACAGCGCTTCCACATGCCGCCTATCTAGCAGGTCGTCTTCCTGCGATCTTACTCCTTTGCGGATGAGGGGTCTCATCTTGAGGCGAGTTTCCCACTTAGATGCTTTCAGCGGTTATCTCTGCCAGACATAGCTACCCAGCGATGCCGTTGGCACGACAACTGGCACACTAGCGGTCTGTCCACTCCGGTCCTCTCGTACTAGGAGCAGCTCCTCTCAAACCCCTTGCGCCCACAGCGGATAGAGACCGACCTGTCTCACGACGGTCTGAACCCAGCTCGCGTACCGCTTTAACGGGCGAACAGCCCGACCCTTGGGACCTTGTCCAGCCCCAGGATGCGATGAGCCGACATCGAGGTGCCGAGCGAGGTCGTCGATGTGAACTCTTGGACCTCACCAGCCTGTTATCCCCGGGGTAGCTTTTGTCCGGTAAGCCACGGCCCTTCCACTCAGTACCGTGGGATCACTAAGCCCGACTTTCGTCTCTGCTCGACGCGTTGGTCTTGCAGTCAAGCTCCCTTCTGCCTTTGCACTCTCCGGCTGGTTTCCATTCAGCCTGAGGGAACCTTTGGGCGCCTCCGTTACCTTTTAGGAGGCGACCGCCCCAGTCAAACTGCCCGCCTGCCACGGTCCCTCTCCCTGCTTTCAGGCAAGAGGTTAGGGTCTAAACACTGTCAGGGTGGTATTTCACCGTCGGCTCCACCGAGACTGGCGTCCCAGCTTCTCAGCCTCCCACCTATCCTACACAAACAGTGCCCAAACTCAATGACAGGGTGCAGTAAAGCTCCACGGGGTCTTTTTGTCCTGCTGCGGGTAGGCCGCATCTTCACAGCCATTTCAATTTCGCCGAGTCCCTCGTTGAGACACCGCTCTAGTTGTTACGCCGTTCGTGCGGGTCGGAACTTACCCGACAAGGAATTTCGCTACCTTAGGACCGTTATAGTTACGGCCGCCGTTCACCGGGGCTTCGGTTCGGAGCTTCGCTTGCGCTAACCCTTCCCCTTAACCTTCCGGCACTGGGCAGGCGTCAGCCCCTATACGTCGTCTTTCGACTTCGCAGAGACCTGTGGTTTTGTTAACCAGTCACTAGAGCCGCTTCGCTGCGACCCGCCCAGGCTCCTTGCGTCACCCGGGCAGGCACCCCTTCTCCCGAAGTTACGGGGCTATGTTGCCTAGTTCCTTAACGAGGGTTCTCTCGTTCACCTGGGTATTCTCTACCCGTCTACCTGTGTCGGTTTGCGGTACAGGCGGTTGACCTTCTTCGCTTAGAGGCTTTTCTCGGCGGTTAGGTTCAGCTCACTTCGCCTTACGACTCGCCACGGGATCTCAGCTCGGCCAGGGGATTTCCCTCCTCGCCTCTGCGCCTGCCATCCCATGCACCCACTCCACCATTCGTGGGCTGGCTTACCTCCCCGCGTCCCCCCTTCGCTCCAGTCTACCGGTGTCGGAATGTTGACCGACTTCCCATCAGCTACGCCTTTCGGCCTCGCCTAAGGACCTGACTAACCCGACGCGGATTGACCTGGCGTCGGAAACCTTAGACTTTCGGTGAACACGGTTCTCACGTGTTTTGCGCTACTCATGCCTGCATTCTCACTTCCGCTCGCTCCAGCACTCCTTCCGGTATGCCTTCCCCGCTCGCGGAACGCTCC
The DNA here is from genome assembly GCF_000199675.1 of Anaerolinea thermophila UNI-1. GTDB lineage: Bacteria > Chloroflexota > Anaerolineae > Anaerolineales > Anaerolineaceae > Anaerolinea > Anaerolinea thermophila. The sequence goes on along the minus strand of NC_014960.1, from coordinate 672,405 downwards.
CCTACCGATCTACACCTTCGCGTAGATCCCATGGCTTCGGTATCAGGCTTAGCCCCGTTAAGTTTTCCGCGCAGAATCACTTGACCAGTGAGCTATTACGCACTCTTAAAAGGATGGCTGCTTCTAAGCCAACCTCCTGGTTGTCTCGGTAACTCCACATCGTTTCCCACTTAGCCTGAATTTGGGGACCTTAGCCGATGATCTGGGCTGTTTCCCTCTCGACCACGAATCTCATCACCCGTAGTCCGACTGCTTCCCTTCCATCAACGGCATTCGGAGTTTGATTGAGTTCGGTAAGCCCTAAGCCCCCTAGCTCATTCAGTGCTCTACCTCCGTTGATTACTGAGAAGCGCTAGCCCTATAGCTATTTCGGGGAGAACAAGCTATCTCCGGGTTCGTTTGGCATATCACCTCTACCCACACCTCATCCCCTAACTTTGCAACGTTAGTAGGTTCGGGCCTCCACGAGCTTTTACACCCGTTTCACCCTGGACATGGGTAGCTCACCCGGTTTCGTGTCTAATCCCTGCGACTCTGCGCCCTCTTCAGACTCGCTTTCGCTACGGCTTCGGGTGTCTCTCCCTTAACCTCGCCACAGAGATTAACTCGCAGGCTCATTCTCCAAGAGGCACGCTGTCAGGCCTAGCGCCGCGTCCCGCATTCCTGCAGGCCACCGTCACGCCATTAGCCCTTCAACTGCTTGTCAGCTCGCGGTTTCAGGTTCTATTTCACTCCCCTCACCGGGGTACTTTTCACCTTTCCCTCACGGTACTTGTTCACTATCGGTCGCCAGATGTATTTAGCCTTGGAGGGTGGACCCCCCAGATTCCTGCCGGATTAGCGTGCCCGGCAGTACTCAGGTACTCGGCAGGAGCGCTCCAGTTTTCGCGTACGGGACTATTACCCTCTCTGGTAGGCTTTCCCACACCTTTCCGCTAACCTTCGCGTTCTTCCTCCTATCCGCCGAGCCCTACAACCCCGTACGGTTCCCCGCACGGTTTGGGCTGCTCCCCTTTCGCTCGCCACTACTCAGGGAATGCTCTCTTTTCCTCTGGGTACTTAGATGTTTCAGTTCCCCAGGTTCCCTTCTCTCTGCCTATGGGTTCAGCAGAGGATGATGGAGGTTCGCTCCATCGGGTTTCCCCATTCGGATATCCCCGGATCGTCGCTCGTTCACAGCTCCCCGAGGCTTTTCGCAGTGACCCACGTCCTTCTTCGGCATCTGGCACCAAGGCATCCACCACGAGCCTTATCAGCTTCTTCACGTGATGCGAGGACCTCAGTCCTCTTTCTCCTTCTTCTACTGCTTGATGCGCCTTCTTCTCTCTACTACACTATTCTATTCTTAAGGTGCTTCCTCTCTCAAGGCTCCGTCTTCGAGCCTCGGTTGCCTATTTCGTTGGAAATTTGCAACCGACGTCCGAGGACGCCGCACCTCAACAACTCAAGAGTGACAGGGAAAGATTGGGGAAAGACCCCTGGAGAACCTCACCGATCCGCTCCGGCGAGGATTTTTTCTCATCTTCACAAGGAAGTGCAGGGCTCAGCCTCAGCCTCACCCTGAACCCCCTCCCTAGAAAGGAGGTGATCCAGGCGCACCTTCCGGTACTCCTACCTTGTTACGACTTCGTCCCAGTCACCAGCCCCACCCTCGGCGGCTCCTCCCTTTCGGTTCAGATACCGACTTCAGGTGTTGCCAGCTCCCATGACGTGACGGGCGGTGTGTACAAGGCCCGGGAACGTATTCACCGCAGTATGGCTGACCTGCGGTTACTAGCAACTCCGTCTTCATGCAGGCGGGTTGCAGCCTGCAATCTGAACTGAGACCGGCTTTCTGGATTGGCTCCGCCTCGCGGCTTCGCGACCCATTGTACCGGCCATTGTAGCGTGTGTGTAGCCCAGGATATATAGGTCATGCTGACTTGACGTCATCCGCACCTTCCTCCGGCTTGACACCGGCAGTCCCGCGTGACACTTGTAACACGCGGCGCGGGTTGCGCTCGTTAGCGGACTTAACCGAACATCTCACGACACGAGCTGACGACAGCCATGCAACACCTGTGTACGCTCCCCGAAGGGTCGGTCCGCTTTCGCTTCCCTACCACGTACATGTCAAACCCTGGTAAGGTTCTTCGTGTAGCATCGAATTAAACCACACGCTCCGCTGCTTGTGCGGGCCCCCGTCAATTCCTTTGAGTTTTAACCTTGCGGCCGTAGTCCCCAGGCGGTGGACTTATCGCGTTTGCTTCGGCACGGACAGGCTTTACCCTCCCCACGCCAAGTCCACATCGTTTACGGCTAGGACTACCGGGGTCTCTAATCCCGTTCGCTCCCCTAGCTTTCGCGTCTGAGCGTCAGTTGCAGCCCAGAGAGCCGCCTTCGCCTCTGGTGTTCTTCCGAATATCTGTGCATTTTACCGCTACACTCGGAATTCCACTCTCCTCTGCTGCACTCTAGCCCGCCAGTCTTGAACGACCTCCCCTAGTTTAGCCAGGGGCTTTCACATCCAACTTAACGAGCCGCCTGCACGCGCTTTACGCCCAGTAAATCCGGATAACGCTCGTCTCCTACGTCTTACCGCGGCTGCTGGCACGTAGTTAGCCGAGACTTATTCCTCAGGTACTGTCCTTCCTCATCCCTCAGAAAAGCGCTTTACAACCCGAAGGCCTTCTTCGCGCACGCGGCGTTGCTGGGTCAGGCTTTCGCCCATTTACCAATATCCCCTACTGCTGCCACCCGTAGGTGTATGGACCGTGTTTCAGTTCCATTGTGGGGGGCCACCCTCTCAGGTCCCCTACCCGTCTTCGCCTTGGTAGGCCGTTACCCTACCAACTAGCTGATGGGACGCAGGCCCCTCCCAGAGCGCCTTTCGGCTTTCTTCTCAGCCCCTCTAACTGCTGAGAATCTATGCGGTATTAGCAGACCTTTCGGTCTGTTATCCCCCTCTCTGGGGCAGGTCACCAACGCGTTACTCACCCGTTCGCCACTAGGACAGTATCGCTACTGCCCCCGTTCGACTTGCATGTATTAGGCACGCCGCCAGCGTTCATCCTGAGCCAGGATCAAACTCTCCGCAAAAAATTTCCTCCACTTCTTCAGTGGTTCAATCTCTTCCGGAATCTTCAGTGCCCTTCCTTTCTCTCTCCCTATCACTCTTCAGTTGTTAAGGTGCCTTGTTTGTGGCGATAAAAATCCGATGTCTTCCCATCTCTGTTCCGACACCGGCTGTCAATCTCGACGCCACTCAATTTTTACAGGGCTTTCTTTCTCTCGCCCCCGGCTCCGTTTTTCGGAACCGTTCTGTTGGTCACAGCGGGCTGAATTATACACGCCTTCTATGGGCTGTCAAGGGATTTGGGGAAATTGATTCAAAATTCGTTGGGCTTTTTTCTGGAACCTTTTTTGCATCCAAAAACGTCTCATGAATATCTTAAGCGGGTTTGTTATAATGGAGACCAGATGAGTACAATTTCTTACCCTGTAAGACGCCCCACCCCACAACCTCGCGCAATTACCCTGGAGCAAGTCCTGCTGGCGGGGATGTTGGGTGTTGTCCTGTTCGTGGTGGTTCTGGTCATTTTCTTCCTGGGTTTCCAGATTGTGTATGCCGGCAGAATCTTTCCCGGCGTCAGCGTGGCGGGAATTGATGTCAGCGGGATGACCCCGCGCGAAGCCGCGCAGGAGATCCAGCGGCGCATCACCTACCCACAAACAGGTAAACTGGTCCTTAAAGACGGCGAGCGCTTCTGGATTGTCACCCCTGCCGAACTGGGGCTGGCACTCGATGCTTCGGCAAGCGCTCGCGCAGCTTTTCAGATCGGACGCAGTGGTGATCCGTTCACCCGCCTGTGGGAACAAAGCCTGACCCTGGCAAGCGGCAAGGATGTTCCCCCCGTATTGCTTCTGGATCAGCGGGTGACCTTTGCCTACCTCAACAATCTCGCCACCCAAATTGACGTTCCGGCGAAGGACGCCACGTTGCAGGTGGAAGGTACGGAGGTCAAAGTAACTCCCGGACAAATTGGACGCAAACTGGATCTCAACGCTTCGCTGATTCTGGTAAGCGTGCAGATGCAAACCCTCAAAGATGCCATCCTCAACCTGTATGTGCAGGAAGAAAAACCCGCGATTCTGGATGCCAGCACTGCCGCCGAGCAAGCCCGCCGCATTCTCAGCACCCCGCTGACGCTGACCCTGCCTGCTACCGACAACTCCGGCGATGGCCCATGGACGATTCCCCCCGAACAATTAGCTCAGATGCTGGTCATCCGCCGCGCTGAAGCGGATGGCAATACCCGCTATCAGGTCGGACTCAACGAGACCTACCTGCTGACGTACCTGAGCGATTTAGCCCCCAAACTGCGCCGTTCGCCGGTCAACGCCCGTTTTATTTTCAAAGATGACACCCGCCAGTTGGAAGTCATCCAGAACGCGGTGATTGGTCGAGAACTGGATGTATCTGCCAGTGCCAACTTTATCCAGGAAAAACTGGCGCAAGGCGAGCACGAAATTGCCCTGCAAATCAACTACACCAACCCGCCGGTGACCGATGAGATGACCGGCGAGCAATTGGGCATCACCGAACTGGTGCAAGCCACCACCACTTACTTCCGCGGTTCAAGCGCGGCGCGGGTACAGAACATCAAAGCCGCGGCTTCCAAATTCCACGGTTTGCTGGTGGCTCCGGGCGAGACCTTCTCCATGGCGCAGGCGCTGGGCGACATCACTCTGGATAACGGTTACGCCGAAGCACTCATCATCATTGGTGGGCAAACCATCAAAGGCGTGGGCGGCGGAGTGTGTCAGGTAAGCACGACGCTCTTCCGTAATGCCTTCTTTGCCGGATTTCCCATCGTTGAACGTCATGCGCACGCTTACCGTGTGGGATATTACGAGCAAACCGCGTCCGGTCATTCCGACCGCCTTGCCGGTCTGGATGCCACCGTGTTCGTCCCGCTGGTGGACTTTAAGTTCGTCAACGACACCCCCTACTGGCTGTTGATGGAAACCTACATCAACGGTTACAGTTTGACCTGGAAGTTTTACTCCACCAAAGACGGACGCACGGTGGAGTGGGATACCACCGGTCCCACCAATGTAGTCGATCCACCTGAAACGGTGTACCGTGAGAACCCCGATCTTAAACAGGGCGAAATCAAACAGGTGGAATGGGCGGCAAAAGGCGCGGATGTGACTGTGACCCGCCGGGTGTACAAGAACGGCGCGCTGTACTTCAGCGATCAATTTGTCACCCATTACGAACCCTGGGGCGAGGTCTTCGAGTATGGGCCCGGCACCGAACTGCCCCCAAAGGAGTAAATCGTAAGGGGATTGTAAAGTTCGAAGTTACCAGGATGTGCTTATTCTCTGGGTAGGCACATCTTTTTTATGAGGGAACACATGAAACGCATTTTCCTGTTTCTTTCTCTCATCCTGTGGGTTTTCATTGCCATTGCCCAGACCCCGCTTCCCGAGGAAGTCATCGGCGAGCCGGTGATGCTGGATACCCCATCCCAACCCGGTTTGCTCTTTACCGGTTGCACGCGGGTCAATGTTGCCCCGATGAACGATGCCTATGAACACCGCGTGGTGGAACTCAGCAACATCGAGCGCGATAAGTTAGGCATTCCCCCGCTGAAACGCAACACCGACCTGGACTATGCCGGGCGCTTCCACTCCAAAGATATGATGGATGAGGACTACTTCGATCATAATTCCTACGACGGCGAAACCCAAGTTTGTTTATGGTATACGAGGGTAGGCAATTTCTATACAGGCTATTCTTCACTGGCTGAAAACATCGCCGCAGGACACTCCACCCCCGAAGCAGTGGTAGAAGCCTGGATGAATTCTCCCGGACATAAAGCCAACATTCTCGACAGCAATTACCGCGAGATTGGCGTGGGCTACACCTACGGCGGGGGCACCTACTACCGCTACTGGACGCAGGACTTTGGCACCCGTTCCAGCGTTTATCCCATCGTCATTAATCTGGAAGCCGCGCAAACCGCTTCTCCGGATGTGAATTTATACATCTACGGCAAGGGAAAATGGAGCGAAATGCGCCTGCGCAACGACTCAGGCACCTGGACAGCGTGGATGCCTTTTCAGGAACGGGTCAACGGCTGGAGTCTGCCCTGGATTGCCGGCACGCGCACCGTCTCAGTGGAACTTCGCAGTGGCACAACCACCACCAGCGCCAGCGACACGATTACACTGACCACCAGCGGAAACCGCCTGGGCAACCTGCCCGATTCCATCACTTTTCTCTACGACAAAAGCACCGGCACCCTGTACCCTTCGGCTTCTCTTGCTCTGCAACCGACAAACTCCCTTAACAGCACGCCGCTCACCTGGAGCGCCGCAGTGAACCCCACCAGTAACTTCCTGCAACTCAGCCGCACCAGCGGCACTACCCCCAACGATACCCTTCTGGTCATGCCGCATGCTTCCACACTGCAAAATGTGGGAACCACACTGGGAACGCTGACCATCGCCATCACCAACCCCGTATATCCGCCCGAGGGTTCGAGCAAAACCATTCCTGTTCGTGTCAGCGTGGTGAATTCTCTCAATGCGCGCGTATATTTGCCCGCCGTGCTTCGGTAAAGTTTACTGATGGATATCCAATGCATCCAGCCATCCCGCTCATCCTGTTTTCTCATGACAACCTTGCCTGAGAAAAGCGCGCTTGGGATGCCCCTTTTTTCGTGATACAATTGGTTCTAGCCCGACCAAAATGGTAGGAGAAGGATGGAATGGTACACCCTGACTTGATGGAGATTTTACGCTGTCCTGTGTGCGTTCGAGAAGAAGGCAAAACGGGATTGCTGACCCTTTCGCGGGATTACTGGCTGGTGTGTCAGGACTGCCAGCGCAAATACCCCATCGTGGATGAAATTCCGGTGATGCTGATTGACGAAGGGGACAAGTGGATTCAGACAGCAGTGGAAGACCTGCCTGTCCCGCCCCCCGCGCCAAAGTAATTTCATTTTTCCTCTCCCGGCGGATGGAACGCTTCTTGCACAGTCCATTGAGAACATCCGCAACGGGAGAGAAGAGAGTATGCAATCCATGGCTCGTGTAAGTTCTCGATATCGACAATCCCAACCTTCGCTGGATCGCACCACGCTGATTCTGCTGGGGGTGTTTGTGGTACTGGCGCTGGCGACCGCCGTTGTGGCGTATCTCTGGGCGCGCAACCTGTTCTCTTCGTGGACGATGACCGGTATGGGCAATGCCCCTGCCGCCTCATCCCCTGCCCAAAGCGGCGAACAAAATCAGGGCAACAGCAATGTGCCTCTTCCAGAAGGTCCTCTGCAAAACAACGGTGCCGGACCGGAACCCAAACCCTGGGACGGGAAGACCCGCGTCACTCTGCTGGTGATGGGCTTGGATTATCGCGATTGTGAGGACAACTTTGCCGAGTGCGACCAGAACGGCGCTTCGCGCACCGACAGTATGATGTTGTTAACCGTTGACCCGGTGAGCAAAACCGCCGGGATGCTCTCCATCCCGCGCGATCTGTGGGTGCAAATCCCCGGCTTTGATTACGGCAAAATCAACACCGCTTACTTCCTCGGGGAGGTGTATAAACTGCCGGATGGCGGTCCGGGGCTTGCCATGCGCACCGTGGAGCAATTGCTGGGCGTGCCCATTCAGTACTATGCGCTGGTGGACTTCAACGCCTTTGTACGCATCATTGATGAACTGGGCGGGGTCAAGATTCGCCCCAAAGAACGCATCAAACTCGACCCCATCGGTCCCAACAACACCATCTGGCTGGATCCGGGGGTGTACGTGGTGGATGGCGCTACCGCGCTGGCGTATGCGCGTAACCGCTACACCGAGGGCGGAGACTTTGACCGCGCCGCCCGCCAGCAGGAAGTACTCATCTCCATTCGCGACCGCGTTTTGCAGTTCAACATGCTCCCCACGCTGATTGCCAAAGCACCGCGCCTGTATGCTGAGGTGCAATCCGGCGTGCGCACCAACCTGACACTGGAGCAAATCGTTCAACTGGCGTGGCTGAGCCAGCAAATTGACAAGGAAAACATCAAGCGCGGTATCATCGGACCGCCCAATTATGTGACGTTCAGCACCTCTCCCGATGGGCAAGCCATCGAGATTCCGGTAACTGATCAGATTCGCGTCCTGCGCGATGAAATCTTCGCCACCGGCGGACCGGTCGGTCCTGCGGCAGTCACCGATGACCCCGAGGAACTGGTCAAGCAGGAAGCCGCCCGTATCCTCGTAAAGAATGGTACAACCACCGGTGGGCTGGCAGGCAGGACGGCAGAATACCTGCGCAGTAAAGGCTTGAACGTGACCGGCGAGGGCAATGCCGATCAGGTGTACAGTTTCAACACCCTGATTGATTACAGCGGCAAGCCCTACACCATGACCCTGTTGCTGGACATGCTGGGTAAAGACAACACCCGCGTGATCAGTCGCTACGACCCCAACGCGCAGGTGGATATCGAGATCATTTTGGGAACGCCATTTGCCCAAAGCAACCCGCTACCATAATCGGCATGAGACTTAAGAGCCTCTTTCACACCGCGCCCGATGAAGGCGCGGTTGTTTTTGTTTGTCCCTGGCAATCTCGACCAGGGCGATTCTCGGCTATAATTGGGGCTTGATGGATCTCTCAATCGTTGTCCCTGTCTATAACGAAGAAGAAAATCTTCCCCTGTTGTATCAAGCCGTGGTTGCGGCGGTTGTCCCCCTGAATCTTGAATGGGAGTTGATTCTGGTGGACGACGGCAGTCGCGATAGCAGTCCGCAGGTTTTGCAAACCCTGGCAGAGCAGGACCCTCAGCATGTGCGTGTGGTGCTGTTGCGGCGCAATTTTGGGCAAACCGCCGCCATCGCCGCCGGCATTGACCATTCCTCTGGTGAGATTGTCGTGCTGATGGATGCCGACCTGCAAAACGACCCCGCCGATATCCCCATGATGCTGGAAAAGATTCATGAAGGCTACGATGTGGTGAGCGGCTGGCGCAAGAACCGCCAGGATGACCTGACCCGCACACTGCCTTCCCGGCTGGCAAATGGCTTGATTTCCCGCGTGACCGGCGTGCATCTGCACGACTACGGCTGCACGCTGAAAGCCTATCGCCGAGAAGTCCTCACCGGATTCCGGCTTTACGGGGAAATGCACCGCTTCATTCCTGTCTATGCCCATTCGGTAGGCGCGCGCATCCTGGAAGTGGAAGTGCATCATCACCCCCGCCGGTTTGGCAAGGCCAAGTACGGGCTGGAGCGCACTGCCAAGGTGATCCTTGACCTGTTCACGGTGAAGTTCCTTTCCAGTTACTCCAACAAACCCATCTACCTGTTCGGCGGGGTGGGCATCATTCTGATTGGGATGGCGTTTCTGGTGCTGTTCTACCTGTTCGTGCGGCGGGTGTTCTTCGGCATCTCCGTGCTGGGCAGTCCGCTGTTCCAGATGAGCACCATGGTAGCCATTTTTGGCTTCCAGTCCATCCTGATGGGACTGATTGCCGAACTGCTGGTGCGCACCTACCACGAATCGCAGGGCAAACCCACTTACACCGTACGGACAACCATCAATTTTCCCCCTGAGGTATGAAAGCACCCCGCTCCAAGGCTACCTGGATTCGCTGGGCAGGCACCCTGCTGACTCTGCTGTTGCTGGGGTATCTGGCGGCGCAACAGGACTGGGACACCCTGCGGGCTTCGTTCCGTCAGATTGAAGTCTGGCGCTGGCTGGCGGCATTGGGGTTGACCCTGCTTTCCCGTCTGGCAGTGGCTCTGCGCTGGCACGTCCTGCTGGCATCCGCTCAGCCGCGCCTGCGCCTCTCGCAAAGTATGCGCCTCACCTTTGCCGGGCTGTTTGCCGCCAATTTCCTTCCCACAACCATCGGCGGGGATGTGGTGCGCCTGGCAGGCGCCGTACAACTGCGCATGGACGCTGCCTTAAGTACCGCTTCACTGGTGGCAGACCGCCTGATCGGCATGGCGGGGATGACGCTGGCACTCCCCTGGGGGCTGGCGCGTGCGCTGGATGCAGGCATGCCTGTCCTGCAAAGCGCGTTTCTTTCTCTTCCGGGATTGTTCCAAAAGATCCGCGCTTTCGCGCAAAACTTGCTGGAACACTTCCGCTTTTGGGCGCGCAAACCTGCTCCGTTGCTGATTTCTCTGGGATTTACCCTTGTCCACATGGCTTGCCTGTTCTCATCCATTGCCATTTTGCTGGAAGGACAGGGGCAATCCATCCCCTGGCTGACGATTGCCGGCATCTGGTCGCTGGTGTACTTTATCACCCTTCTGCCGGTCTCGATTAACGGGCTGGGACTGCAGGAAGTCTCCAGCACCCTGCTTTACGCTCATCTGGGGGGCATCTCCATGGAAGCCAGCCTGACCCTGGCAGTGCTTTTGCGAGCCCTGCAGATGCTTGCCAGCCTGCCGGGAGCGCTGTTCGTGCCGGATATTCTGGCAGCACGGGAGGGCAAAACGCAATGACGTTTCGGCGAACCGTTCTGGGTTTAACCTTCCTGGCTACAGGAATAGCCCTGCTGGAACTGGGTATTCCCGCCCTGCAGGACGGGCGCATCCCCGCTTCGAGCAAGTGGATGCTGGTGTTTATCCTCGGCGGACTTTTCTTCTCTGGAACCGGAGTGCTCTGGGGGCTTTCGCTGACCCCGCGATGGCAAACCTTTGAAGCGTTTTTCCAGCGCGGACTGCTTGCCCTGCGGCGCATCCGCTGGGTGGGTATTCCCATCCTTGGCCTGGTTGGAATAGGCTGGCTGGAATTGATTTACCTGCCCTACCCGGCATTGTTCGAACGCAATGATCTCTTTCTCAGTCCTGCCCTGCGCCTGAGTCTGCTGTGGGTGTTGGGCGTCCTGACGGTGCCTTTCTGGCTGGCGCTGTTCCCGCGCCTGCGCGGGGTGGAAGCGCTGGCAGGGGCATTGCTCTTTTTGGGACTGCTCCATCGTGGGGGCGAGTATTTCTTCGCTGTGCGCGATTACCCCTTCTCGCTGGGATGGTCGGAAGCCAGCCGGTTTTATTACGGTTCGCTGTTCCACTCGCAAGCCATATATGGGGAATCCACTCCCCTGCCGTTTCTGCATCCTTCGCGTTACCTGTTGCTCTCCATTCCCCATCTCATCGGTAATCTTCCTCTCTGGGCACATCGCCTCTGGCAGGCACTGCTCTGGTTTGGCATGCCCCTGCTGAATGCCTTCCTGCTGGCACGGCGGTTATCCCTCGCCTCTCGAAGCATCCGCTGGCTTTTCATCGGCTGGTCGGCGCTGTTCCTGATGCAGGGACCGGTGTACTACCACCTGCTGGTAGCCTCAGGGATTGTGCTGGCAGGATTCGATAGCCGCCGCTTCTGGCGTTCGTTTTTCGTCATCGTGCTGGCGTCGCTGTGGGCGGGCATTAGCCGGGTGAACTGGTTCCCCGTGCCTGCCATGCTGGCAATCATGCTGTATCTGCTGGAACAGCCGTATCCAGGAAACTTCTGGCGCTGGGTAAAAAATCCTGTGATTTGGGGAATCTCGGGCGTGGTCAGCGCTTTCCTTGCGCAGGCAATGTACATTGCCCTTTCCCGGCAACCCGATATTTCCTCGTTTGGCTCCAGTTTCTTCTCCAGTTTGCTGTGGTACCGCCTTTTGCCCAGCCCCACGTATCCGCCGGGCATTTTGCCTCTCACGGTCATCCTCAGCCTGCCCATTCTCTTTTTGATTGCGTTGAACGGCAAGCGCCAAATTCTCCATCCCCTGCGCCTGCTGGGATTGAGCGGGATGGTGTTCATCCTGTTTGCCGGCGGTCTGGTGGTCAGCACCAAGATTGGCGGGGGAGCCAACCTGCACAATCTGGATGCCTACTGGATGACGCTGTGGATTTGGGGAAGCGCGCTTTTCAGCGGGCAGGTGACAGGCGAACAGCATCCCGGTGTACCATTCCGCAAGCCCGCCATCCTCATCGCCCTGGCATTCATTCTACCCTTCTACCCTGCCGTGATGGAAGGGCGTCCCATCCCAGTTCTGGATAAAGCCCGCGCCGAGTTTGAACTGAGTCTGCTGAAAAGTTACCTGAAGCCTGCCGTTGAAAACCAGCAACCGGTACTGTTCATCTGGCAGAGGCAACTGCTCACCTTTCATCAAATCGAAGGACTGCGCCTGATCTTTCCTTACGAAACCATCGACCTGATGGAATACGCCATGTCCGATAACCGTGCGTATCTCCAACAGTTCTACGATGACCTGTGCCATCAGCGCTTTGCTGTGATTGTCTCTGCCCAGCAAAACATTGTATTCAAAAGCCCGCAGGACACCTTTCCTGAAGAAAATAACGTCTGGGTGACGCGGGTGACCATTCCCATTCTCAGTTACTACAAACCGCTGGATACGCTGGATCAGAGCGGCACGCAGATTCTGATTCCCAAAGAAAATCCACCGACGTGCTTGAGGATTGCAGTGCCCTGAGGCTTTCGAATGCTTAAGGAATTTAAGGGCTGGAAGCAATGAGAATGCCGTTTAAAGCGGATAAACGCGCATTGCTTGAAAGAGGATTGCTCTTGGGGGGCTCGTGGGCAAGCCTGACCCTTACCCTTTATCTCTTTTTGCTTCAGCCCTTCCATACCATCAGCCGCATCAGGCTGGGACTGAGTGCCGTCCTGGCAGGCATGATCATCTTACTGCTCTTTCTCTGGTCTGAGCGGGATGAAGCCCTTCCGCCGCGCGTGTCCAAAGGCTGGCTGGTGCTTTTTGCCCTGTGGGGAACCCTGCTGGTGTATTTCGCCAAGCCCCAGCCCTCAATGGCTCTCTTTGCTCTTCCCGAAACCCTCGAGGTGACCTTCGTACCGCTGGAAGCGAATACGGCGGCGGTACAAATCCTCTGGCTGAACGACGGCGTTGCCGATATTTCCTTCCGACAAATCGACTGGGCAGGGAACGCTCAAATTCAGCCGGATGGCGTGCGTCTATCCCTCACAAAAGACCAGCCCGGCGGCTTCCGCTGGCAGGGAAAGGGCTGGCAGTCCTTTACCCTCACCCTGAAAAGCAACAGCCCGCTGAAAGCGTATCTTCGCACGCAACGGGCAAATTACGAAGAAATTATTGAACCCACAGAGGATGCTGAATATACCCTTCATCTTCCCATTGGAAACCCCGGCATTAGCGGTGTTTTTCTTGCCCTGATATGGGGAAATGTGTTCCTCAGTTTCTTCCTTTTCCTCTTGATGAGTGTAGCCTTCCCCCATCGAAACATTTCTCTCAGGCTCTCCCTTCGCTGGCAGGACCTTTTACCATGGTTCATCCTTGCCCTGTTTGCCCTGCTGGGATGGGGCGCCGGGATGGTCATCGCCCAATACAACCGCCTGTATGCCGACGACTACTGTTACCTGAACATTCTGCACGAAAACGGCTGGCTCAAAGCCAATATGCACGCCTACCTGCACATCACCGGGCGCTTTGCCGGGCACTTTCTGGACTTTATCGCCTACCATCTGGGCGAAAGCATTGCCCCGCTTGGTATATATGTGCTGTTCGCCGCGGGGGGCGGCGGCTTATACCTGCTGATGCGCACCCTGTATCCGCAATCCAAAGTCTGGCATACGGCAAGCCTAGCCGCGGCACTTCCCCTCTTTGCCCTTATCACCACCGCCAATCCAGTGCAGTCGGTCTTCTGGACCCTGCATGCGCTGAGCGTGTGCGCCGGGCTGGGCTTTCTTCTTCTGACCTTCAGGCAGGTTTTTCGGTGGATGGACACCCCGCCAGCCCTGAAAAATCGCCTGGGGTTGTTCCTGCTGGCAGTCTTCACCGGCGGTTTCCATGAAACCCTGTCCATCTTCGGAATTTTGTTCCTCTCTCTGCTGGCATGGCTGGACTGGCGTTCCCAAAGGCACCAAGGCAAGCAGAAGGAATTCCCTGTAAGTGCTGTTGCTGTACTGGGACTTTTGATGGGATTTCTAATCGTCATCATCGCCCCAGGAAATACCTCACGGATGGCAGAAATTGGTATCACTTTTGACCTGAAAGAAATCTTCAGGCAAACCCCCAATTTAATTCTCTCCAGTTTCCGCTGGATGCTGGGCGGACCTTACCAGAATGGCTTTACCCTGCTCGTCCTGCTGGCGGTCTTTCTGCTTGGCTTGCAATGGGGATTGCGCCATGCGATTCCATCGTATGGCTTCCTGCCGCTCCACCCGCTGGAAAAACTGGCTTTCTTCTTTCTACCCTTCGTTTCCATCCTGCTCATGCTTCTGCCCTCAGCCGTGTTGAGAGGCTTTTTCCCTTTACGTTCACTATTCATTCCGCAAACGGTGTTGATTCTGGGAATGTTTGGACACGGCATTTGGGCAGGTACGTGGTTAAGGGAACAAAACCTGAAGTTGCTTGCTCCAGTTGCCATCGTTGCCACGGCGCTCATTCTCTGGATGGGCTGGCTGATCTTTCCTGCCGTTTCCCGCTTTCATCAGGAGATGAAACTGCACGCCGCTGAATGGGACACCCGCGCGGCTTTCATCACGCAAGCCCACACGGCAGGACAAAATACGGTACTTGTCCCGCCCTACCGCTATATTGCCGAAGTGGACCTGCAACCAGATCCCGAGAACTGGTTGAATCGGTGCATTCAAACTTATTACGGGATTACCGTTCAACTGGAATCTATTGAACAACCCTGACCCTCATCCCTTTTCCCTCAAATATCGAGTAAAATTCTGCACATGCGAAAAGGTTTAGCGGTTTTCTTCCTGGCGATGCTATTCTGGCTGGCAGGCACCCTTTCCACGGTTAAAGCCCAAAGCCAGTCGGAACCCTTTACCGGTGATGCCCTGTGCCTGCCGGATGCCTACCCCACCGGCGCCGATTGTCTGGTTCTGGGACCGGCGGCAAAACTGACCGAATGGTCGGCTTATGGGCTGACATACCCCCCGCGCCCCTTACCGGCGCGCAAGCCCCCCGCCGAATTGACCCAAAGCCCGGTTTCGATTGCCAAAATCAACCTGCCTGCTAACGAACCTGCCCCGTTGTACAGCACACTGGAAGATGCCGTGAACGGCAGTAACCCGGTACGCTCTATAGATGCCGGGAAACTGCGCTACGTCTCCATCATCAACGTCCAGCGCGTCAACGATAAGCCTTACGTGCAGTTAAAAACGGGCGAGTGGATGCGCGCCTCGCCCGCGGCATACTCCAGTTTTCAGGGTCTGCAGTTTTACCGCACCCCCGCCAACTCGTTCGGCTGGATTGTGGATCACACCCGCGCCAGAACTGCCCCTACCTACACCGCCCCGGAAGTAGACCCCATCCTGTACCGCGAAACCGCCGTGCAGATTTACCAGATCGTCAACCGCGACGGCACCGACTGGTATCAGATTGGCTTTGACCGCTGGGTGGAACGCCGCTACATTCGTCAGGTACGCATTAACACCACCCCGCCTCAAGGGGTAACCGGCAACCGCTGGATCGAGGTGAACCTGTACGATCAAACGCTCTCGGTGTACGAGAACAATCAGTTAATCTTTGCCACCATGGTAGCCAGCGGCGGCGAGCCTTTCTACACCCGCCCCGGCTTGTTCCAGATTTACAAGAAGAAACCCCTGGAAACCATGCAGGGGGCATTTGAAGCCGACCGTTCCGACTTTTACTACCTGGAAGATGTGCCCTGGACGATGTACTTTGACCAGGCACGCGCCCTGCATGGAGCATACTGGCGGGCATGGTACGGCTTCCCCGGCACGCATGGGTGTGTCAACCTCTCCATTGGCGATTCTGCCTGGCTGTTCCAGTGGGCAAAAGAGGGCGATTGGGTGTATGTGTGGGATCCTTCAGGACAAACTCCCACCGACCCGGCGCTGTACACCCAGGGCGGGGCATAACAGAGAGACCCTTTCACACCCCCGCAATACGTTCGTCTAAAGGACTTCAGGGATTGCGCTCAAACACCCAGACGATTTCGCTCGCCAGCGTTTTCTTGAACCGCCCTTCTTCAGGAAGATTCAGCCATTCTTCCAGGGTATAAACCAGCAAATCAGCGGGGACGGGTAATGAAGTGGCATCCAACGTCCTTCCGCGCTGGTCAAAAGGCAGGTCTGACCGGGAAAGAATCAGCACCAGATCCACGTCACTCCCTACCCCCCAGTCGCCGCGGGCATACGAACCCCAATAGCCCACTTTCAGCACTTCAGGGTGTGCAGAAGCCAGTTGTGCCGCCCATGCCCGAACCGCCGCATCCACTGTACGGGCGTCAGGCCATTTGAGAACGGACGAATGCAAGGATCTCACCGGCATAGGTTATGGCTTGCTCACTTTGCAGGATACCATAGTGTTCAAATGGCGCGCCTTCTGGATGTCCGTTAGGGTAACGGGTAGGCACATAGAAGTTATCCAATACGCGGCCCTTCTCAACCAAATTCTCAGGTATTTGTACCTGTGCCGGCAAATCGCTGAACAGGCGCGCCACCACATGCCCCCAGGCTTCCTGTCCAAAATGCAAGTGCAGGGATTTCAGGGCTTTCTCTGCCGCCTGATGAGCGGCAAAGCATGCCCACTCATGCCTGCCAGCCCGCTGGGAGTCCCGAGCCTGTTCCAAATCCCGCTCTGCCTGTCTCAGCCAATCTCCGGCGCGATTTGCCATGTTCTCTTTCCTTTGTATTTTAGTATAAGACAAATCGGCGGATTCTTTAGCCTTTTTCTTCGTAAATATCTGCCAGCATGGCGCGTTCCGGGCGCTGAGGATCAAACACCACCCAGACCAGATCGCCTTCCTTCAATGCGCGGGTACGGGGGTTGCGGTGTACCGTTTCTTTGCGGTGATAGCGCTTGCCTTTCAGGGTGTAGTCATATTCCAGCCAGCCCGTTGAACGGAAGAAATCAGTCTTCACCAGTTTTCCCCGCGTGCGTTCCCCCTTTGCAAAAAAGGCGCGGATGCGCCAGTAGCGCCACGCCAGCACGGCACCACCCAGCACGGTCAGCACTGCCGAGAGAATCAGATAAAAAGATTCATCGCGAAATTCCAGCGCAAAGACCTTAAAGATGAGATATACCGCCCACAACGTGCCAATGGTGTAAATGGAAAACGTGGCAATGTAATCATTATCCACAATGCGCCAGAAACCGGGCTGAAGACGATTCTTTTCCATAAAATTATCTTTCTGTTTGCAAGGATTAAGGCTCCAGAACAATCACACGGCTGGAGAGGGCAACCGTACCGGGGATGCGCCCGCCTTCCTGCCGGAAGGTCAGACGTACCGGCGTGCTGGCATTTACCTGATAGGGAATTTCCACCTCAAAGGGGGTGTGGCTGAGTTCACCGCTGGGCGGTTCGACAGTGAGCAGTTTGGTGCTGAGCACCGCGCCGCTCTCCCCCACCAATTCAATCAGAATAGGGCTGGAATTGACCGGGCGCGCCAGCCCGCTGATCCACAGCACCCCGCCGCTGACCACCTGCCCTTCCTGAGGGAAACGCACAATGTAGGGTTCCTGCGTCACCAGCGGGGGGTAAATCTCTGCCCTACCCAGTGAAAGCAAAACCAGATCCACCGACATCAGGCTGATGGTGCGGCCAAAGCGGTCCTGCGTCACCACCTGCAGGCGGGCAGTTTCTGCCATGGCTTGAATCTCAAAGGGAATCTGCGGGTAGATGGTAATGGAGCGCCCGCGATAGTTGCGGTAGTCCAGTACCTGACGGACAATGATGCGCCCGTCCTCGCCAATCAGTTCAATGCGCACCATGCCGTCTTCGCCGGGGGTGACGTTAATTTCCGCCTGAATGGGCGAGACCACCCGCGAGAGCAACCCGGGACGTAAAATGGCGGTTTGCGGGGGCGGCGGTGTGGGCGTATTGGTGATAGTCGGCGTCAGTGTAATGGTCGGTGTGCGGGTGGGAATGCGGGTACGGGTAGGAATGCGCGTTCGCGTGGGCGTGCGGGTGACGGTGGGCGTGCGGGTATCGGTTGGGCTGGGTCCTGGGGTGACGGTGTCGGTGGATGTAGGAGTAAAACTTGTCGTAAATGTGGGAGAAAGCGTGGGGGTCTCGGTATCAGTTGGAGATGGCGTAAGAGTCTCCGTCGGGGTGGGCGTTTGGGTCACGCTTGGGGTGAGCGAGGGGGTAAGGGTAAAGGTGGGAGTGAACAGACTGCCCAGTTCCACCGAAGAAGCACAGGCAGAGAGAAACAACGCCCCCAGCAAAGCCAGCAGAAACAGCGTCTTCTTCATCCCATCTCCACATCGCGCGGGAAGTGCGGAAGGATTTCACGGGCAAAAGCGCGCATGACCCGCTCGCGCTCGCTCTGGTTTTCGGCAAGGAAGTGTAAAAGAAAGGCAGTCGCCCCCGAAGACTGATACAGGCGCAACATTTCCAGAATTTGTTCGGGAGAACCTGCCAACGCTCCACCCTCTGCAGTTTCATGCCCCCATGCCACGCTGAGGCGCACCGCCACGGTAAAGGGGCGGTTTGCCAGCAAAGGGCGCACCTTTGCCAGTTGTCCCGCCAGCACATCGGGGGACAAGCCCACCGGATGCCAGCCATCTGCCAGACGCAGGGCGCGTCTCAGTGCTGCGGGAGAATTTCCCGCCACCCACAAGGGCGGACCACCTGCCTGAATGGGCGCAGGGGCAAAATCCACCTTCTCAAAGCGGTAGTACCTGCCCTGATAGGAAACCACACGGTTACCACGCCAGCAGGTGCGCAACACCTGCAGGGCTTCTTCCATGCGCTTGCCTCGATTGGTAAAGGAATACCCCAGGTTGGCGTACTCCCCCTGCGACCAGCCGATGCCCGCCGCCAGCACGACCCTGCCGCCGGAAAGCACGTCCAGCGTTGCCACTTCGCGGGCTACCTCTAACGGGTTACGCTGGGGCAAGACCAGCGCCGATACCCCCAGTTTAACCCGCGCCGTACTGCCCGCCAGATACGCCAGAGTGGTCAGCGCTTCCAGCAGGGGAGTAAAGCGCTCGGCATCGCCCACAGGTAATGCCAGATGGTCGGTTGTCCACACCGATGGAAAGCCCAGGGCTTCCGCGAGTAATGCCGTGTCCAGCACGGCGAGCCGCCCAGAACCCGCACCATAATTGGGGAGAATGACGCCGAAGTGCATGGGTTAATTTTACCCTTTCTTGACAGAAAAATCCCCCTTGACAAATTTGGATTGGTGTTATAATCCCTCGCTTGACGAAGAAATCTTCATCACATTTTTTTGAGAACAAGAAGAGGAAACCATGGATACCACAATTTTCATCCAGGAAGAATTGGATCCCGACCCGGAAAAGCCTCCAAGTAGCCGTCCGCGACCGGCACGCCCCTGGCGAGTGGCAGTGATCGCGAACGTGAAGGGGGAAACTGCGTTGCCGATCCAAGCCCCTCCCGACGCCGGCGCGGAATTCGACCGCAAAGAAACCATCGAAGCCATTCAATCAGCCATCGAAAGTGACGGACATACCACCCGCTTTCTCTCCGCCGACCATACGCTTTTAGACAGTTTGCGCGAATATCAGCCGGATATTTGCTTCAATATCGCCGAAGGCATCATCGGCGATGCCCGCGAAGCGCAGGTTCCTGCCCTACTGGAGATGCTGGGCATTCCTTACACCGCCTCGCGAGTACTTGCTAATGCCTTGGGGTTGGACAAAACCATGACCAAGCGCATCTGGCGCAATCTGGGCATTCCCACCGCGTCCTTCCAGGAATTTATCACTGGCGACGAACCGCTGGAAGCGGATCTATCCTTCCCGCTGTTCGTTAAACCCGCCCGCGAAGGCACCGGCATGGGCATGGATGAAGGCTCGATTGTTTACAATGAAAACCAACTGCGCCGACGAGTGAAGTGGGTGATTGAAGCCTATCATCAACCGGCGCTGGTAGAAACCTACCTGCCCGGACGGGAATTTACCGTGGGGGTGCTGGGACGCGCCGATGCCCGCCGCTGGTCGCCTAAACCGCATCTGTACCGTGCCGACGGCTTTCACCGCTTCCCCATTCTGGAAGTGGACAACAGCAACACGGTCACCCCAGGGGTGTACGGCTACGCCGCCAAAACACTGCACCCCGGCGAAGAAGGTGTGCCCGGCTTTATCTGCCCGGCGCAGGTAGAGCCAGACCTGGCAGAGAAATTATGGACGCTGGCAATCCGCGCCCATAACGCCATCGGCGCGCTGGATGTTTCCCGCGTGGATGTTCGTCTGGACGCCCACGGCAACCCCCGCCTGCTGGAGATCAACACCCTGCCCGGTCTAACCCCCGGCTTCAGCGACCTTTGTGTGATTGCTCAGGCAGAAGGGCTTTCGTACCGCGATTTAATTCTGGAAATCCTCTATCTGGGCGCATCCCGCTGGGGATTACTGGAAGAGGCTCCCCAGGCAATTCATGTGCCTCTGCAGGCGCATCACCACACCTTCCAGCCGGCGCCGATGATTTTCAAGTAAATCCCTTGCCCACAAGAAAAGATTTCCCCCCGCACAGCCGACTTCGTTGCGGGGGGAATTTCTTTCACTTATAACTGCGAAGTGCAATGTGGACAGCGGGTGGCTTTGATGGGAATGGTGGAGAGACAGTACGGACATTCTTTGGTGGTTGGCTCTGCCGGCGGAGCGGCAGGTTCCGGTTTCAGCACACGTAAACGGTTCACTGCTCGAACCAGCAGAAAGATAGCAAAGGCAACGATGAGAAAATCCACCAGCGATTGGATGAAACTGCCGTACGCCAGCACCGGCACGCCGGCATCCCGGGCGGCGCTTAATGAGGCAGGATGAGTGCCGGACAAATCCAGGAACAGGTCGGAGAAATTAATCTTCCCCAGAAGCAGTCCTATGGGCGGCATGATGATGTCGTTGACCAGTGAACTGACCACTTTGCCAAATGCCCCACCGATGATGATACCCACAGCCAGATCAATCACATTACCGCGCAGAGCAAACTCTTTGAACTCTTTCCACATAAACACACCTCCCTGAAAAAATTAACAAGGAATGAGACAATCTCTCTCCCGCCTTATGAACTTATTGTATACCCAATTTTGTAATAATAAAACAGGCTGTCTGAAGCCTTGTCAAACAGCCTGCCCTGCTAATAGAAATTAAAGTTCCAATTAGAGATGCCACTCACGCAGAATGCGCTCGGTTTCTTCGGCGTGATTGCTCTCGTCCAGCACCATGTTCTCCAACTGCACGGCTAAGCCTTTGTCGCCAAAGGCTTCGGCTTCTTCGGCGCGGCGGGTGTAATCGGCGCGGGCTTTGCGCTCGGCTTCCAGCACGGCTTCCAGCATTTCGCGGTTATTGCGCGCAGGCGGTACCGGGCGGGGGGTAGTGGTCGGTTCCCCGCCCAGGGCTACAATTTTGTTGGCAAGGAACTGCGCGTGCAGTTGCTCATCGGGCACCTCGGCAAGGAAAAACTGCGCCAGTTGCGGGCGGAACGGTCCACTGGCTTTGGCGGCGTAGGTGATGTACTGAATGATGGCTCCAAGTTCGCCAGCCAGGTCTTCATTCAGGTGAGCAATTAAGGTTTCTTTATCCATGGTATCCTCCATTTACAAACTCAATTGAACTGCACCTATTATAACAGAAAATCTTTATTTTTGGATAATGATTTTCCAATAGAAACCTTAAAATTTCTGCTCAATTGGCACCCTGCGCCTGACATTCGGGGCAAATACCGTAAAAATCCAGCCGATGGCTGATCACCCGATAGCCCGACTGCCCCTGCACGGCTTGCAGAATCTCTTCGGTCAAACTGACCTGCCCATCCAGAATGCGATGACAACGCACACAGATCAGATGCGGATGCGGAGTAGGATCATTGCCGTCAAAACGACTGCCTTCGCCCCCAATGCCATCAATTTCAATTTCCAGCACTTCGCCCATCTCTTTGAGCAGATTCAGGGTCTTGTATACGGTAGCCAGGCTGGTGGTGGGAAACTGCTCCAGCAAACGGCGGTACAGTTCAGCCGCGTCTGGATGTCCTTCGCTGGATGCCAGCAAACGAATCAACGCCACCCGTTGAGGGGTTAAGCGGTACTCGCGACTGCGCAATTTTTGCATCAATTCTTGAAAACGCTGTTCAGGGTCTTTCATACGGTTTTATTCTTTCGAGAAAAAGATTTTCTGTAAAGAATTATACCGTATTATATCCAAATACCAGCAGGTGTTTCATTACCTGGATTCTATAAAAAGTTGCATAGACATCTTGTTTTCTGTAAGATATAAACAACCATTCTTCGGAGAAAACGCCATGGAATTTGCCTTGCTTCTCTTGACAGGATTTCTGCTGACTTTCACCGCCCCATGGATGCGCCGCTTTTTGCGGGAATGGAGTTTACCGTTCTTCCTCGCTTATCCTCTGGCGGCACTGGCGCTTTTATGGAACGCCAGCGAGTTGATTCAAAAGCAGTCTGCCGTGGAAGTTTCCATTCCATGGGTATCTTCTCTTGGAGTCAATCTTTCCTTAAGAATAGACGGCTTGGGTTGGTTATTCGGCATGCTCATCAGCGGGATTGGCGCGCTGGTGGTGCTGTATGCGCACGGCTATCTTCATCATCACCCTCAGGAAAACCGCTTTTACGGGTTTCTATTTCTGTTCATGACTGCCATGCTGGGGGTGGTGTGGAGCGAGGACATTTTCCTGCTTTTCATTTTCTGGGAACTCACCAGCATTTCTTCCTTCCTGCTGATTGGACTGGAACATCATGAGGAAAAAGCCCGCAAAGCCGCCCTGCAAGCCCTGCTGGTCACCGCAGGGGGCGGGCTGGCGTTGCTCGCCGGGTTGGTAGGACTGGCGCTCATCACCGGTTCCAACAGGTTATCGGTCATCAACTCTCAAGGAAACTGGATTGTTCAAAGCAGGTTGTCTCTGCCGGTGCTACTGCTCATTCTGGCAGGGGCGTTTACCAAAAGTGCTCAGTTCCCCTTCCATTTCTGGTTGCCCGGAGCCATGGCGGCGCCCACCCCGGTCAGCGCTTACCTGCACTCGGCTACCATGGTGAAGGCGGGGGTGTACCTGCTGGCGCGCCTGACCCCTGCGCTCGGCGGGACACCTGCATGGCACACCCTGCTCACCCTGTTTGGATTGGCAACCCTGCTGGCTGGGGCGATGCTGGCACTGGCACAAACCGACCTGAAGCGCCTGCTGGCATACACCACCGTGGCTTCGCTGGGGACCATGATGTTTTTAATCGGACTGGGGGATTCCCTGGCAATTAAAAGCGCCATGGCGCTCATTCTGGCACATGCCCTGTATAAAGGCGCGCTCTTCTTTGTAGCAGGCGGAATTGACCACAGCACACACACCCGCGACATCAACCGATTGAATGCGCTGGCGGGCAAAATGCCCCTCACTGCGCTTGCGGCGGCGCTGGCGGGGATTTCCATGCTGGGCATTCCGCCGGCACTGGGCTTTATCTCCAAAGAACTGATCTACGAAGCCTCGCTGGAAAGCGCCAGCGGCGGGAATACCCTTATTGTCCTGATTGCCCTTGCAGAGTTGACGGCTGTGGGTCTCTGGGTTGCCTTCCTGCCTTTCTGGACAAAATCCGGCGAGAAAACTGCCGAAGCGCACGGTGAGGACGTCTTCCTGTGGCTTCCGCCGCTGATTCTTGCGCTGATTTCCCTCACCCTTGGATTGCTTCCGAGCGTGGCTTCCAAAGCCCTGGTGCAACCTGCTGTAGAGGCAGCGCTGCTCAAAAGCACGCCGGTCAAACTCTCCCTCTGGCACGGCTGGACACCCATGCTGGCATTGAGCGCCCTTACCTTAGGGATAGGCGCTGTGCTGGGATTCAGCCGAACGCGCTATCAGCACGCCGTGCAAACCATCTTGCAAGCCCTGAGTCCCATCAGCCCTGAACGCGGATACGAGCGCGGGCTGGCAGGATTGAAACGCTTTGCCACTGTGCAAACCAATTTCCTGCAAAACGGCTATTTCCGCAGGTATCTGCTGACCACAATCCTGTTTGGTATGGTACTGGTAGGAGCCATTCTGATTCAGAGCCTGCCGCTCCCCTGGGCGTCCTTCACCCCGCCGCGCTTTTACGAAATCATCCTGGTCGGGCTCATCCTGACGGGCGTCTTTGCCGTAACCCGCACGTCTTCGCGGATGGCGGCGGCGGCGTTGCTGGGCATGATTGGCTTCACCATCGCCCTGATTTATCTGCTCTATTCTGCCCCTGACCTTGCCATGGTGCAATTCACCATTGAAACCCTTTCGGTGATTCTGTTTGTTCTGGTCATTTACCGCCTGCCGCAATTCACCCGCACCCGTGGGGGACGTACGGCGGTGTTGGATGTGTTGGTTTCGGTTGCCGCCGGTGTGCTGGTCACCGTGCTGGTGTTGAGCATTTCGGCAGTCCCGCACGACTCGCTGGTTACACCTTTCTATGCGGAGAACAGTTTGAAACTGGCGCAGGGCAAAAACGTGGTCAATGTGATTCTGGTGGATTTCCGCGGCTTTGACACACTGGGCGAAATCACCGTGCTGGCACTGGCGGGGATTGGCGTATTTGCCCTGCTGAAACTGAGCGGAAAAAGCGAAGCCATCCGCACCCCGGAAAAGGAGGAAGCCGAATGAAAGCCCGTTCCATGCTTCTACAGGTTGCCGTGTCTTATCTGATGCCTTTGTTGCTCATCTTTTCCATTTTCCTGCTCATCCGTGGACACAATGAAGTCGGCGGCGGGTTTGTCGGCGGGCTGGTCGCCGCGGCATCCTTCATTCTGTATGCCATTGCCGAATCGCCCAATGCCGCACGGGCGCTCTTGCCCCTGTCTCCCGATAAACTCATCGCCCTGGGGCTGTCCATCGCCGTACTCAGCGGACTTCCTGCCGTGTTCATGGGCATGCCCTTCATGACGGGGCTCTGGATCAAACAACCTCTACCCGTGATTGGCAAACTGGGAACTCCCTTTATCTTCGATATCGGGGTGTATCTGGTGGTCATTGGGGTCTGCCTGCACATCCTGCTGAACCTTGCGGAGGAGGAACGATGAACGTCTTACTTGCCATCACCGCTGGTGTGCTGTTCGGAGGCGGATTGTTCATGATGCTGAGGCGCAGTCTGGTACGGGTGCTGATTGGATTGTTGATGATCAGCAACGCGGTCAACCTGATCATCTTCACCGCTGGCAGGCTGGTACCAGCGCACCCGCCGCTGATTTCCCCGGGCAATAATGCCCTCACTCCGCCCTATGCCGACCCTGTGCCACAAGCCCTCATCCTCACCGCCATCGTCATCAGTTTTGGGGTTGCGGCATTTGCTATTGTTCTGATGCAACAGACCTACCGCGCGCTGGGCAATGCCGATATGAACGACATGCGCAGTACCGATACCCCTGTGGAAGATGAGGAGGAAGCCACACCATGAACGGATTGAGCATTGCACCCATCGTCCTGGCACTGGTTTGGGGTATTCTGGGGCTAATTTTCTGGCAACGCACCCGCGTGTTGCGATGGCTGGGGGTGGCTGGCAGTACTTCTTTTGTGGCACTCTCCATTGTCCTGCTTCTTCTGGTACAAAAAGAACAATTCCTTGTGATTCAGGTGGGAGCCTGGCGAGCACCTTTCGGCATCACCATCACCATAGACCTGCTGAGTGCCCTGATGGTCACCATGACCAGCGTGCTGGCGTGGTTCATCGCCCTTTTCAGCCTCACCGAAGTAGATGAAGCCCAGGCGCGCTACGGGTTTTACCCTCTGTTTTTCCTGTTGCTCATGGGAGTCTTCGGCGCATTTACTACCGGTGATTTGTTCAACCTGTACGTGTGGTTTGAAGTGATGCTGATGGCTTCCTTTGTGCTGATGGCGCTGGGTGGTCACCGCGCGCAATTGGAGGGCGCCACCAAGTACGTCCTGCTGAACCTGATTGGCTCCACCTTTTTCCTGATTGCCGCCGGTTTGACTTACAGCATGACCGGCACGCTGAACATGGCAGACCTTGCCGTGCAGATTCGCGAAGTGGAGCATTCCACCCTGCCGCTGGTGCTTTCGGCAATTTTCCTGGTGGCTTTTGGGATTAAAGCCGCCATCTTCCCGCTGTTTTTCTGGCTGCCGGCATCCTACCACACCCCGCCAATCGCCGTCACGGCGCTGTTTTCGGGATTGTTGACCAAGGTGGGTGTGTACGCCATGCTTCGCGTCTTCACGCTGATTTTCCCCATGAACGGCACCATCCTTCAGTCTATCCTGCTCATCCTGGCGGGATTCACTATGGTCACCGGCGTGCTGGGCGCCGCCGCCCAGTGGGATTTGCGCCGCTTGCTATCGTTTCACATCATCAGCCAGATTGGTTATCTCATCATGGGGCTGGGGTTGTTCACTCCGCTGGCACTGGCAGGGACGATTTTCTTCACCCTGCACGTGGTAATTGCCAAAGCCGCACTCTTTCTGGTTTCGGGGATGATACAGCGTCTGACAGGGACGTTTAACCTGAAACCGCTGGGCAACCTTGCCCAAACTCAGCCAGCCATGGCTCTGCTGTTCGCCTTCCCCGCCCTTTCGCTGGCAGGGTTACCGCCTTTCTCGGGCTTTTTTGCCAAACTGGCACTGGTGCGCGCCGGGCTGGAAGTACAACAAGGGGCAATTGTTGCCGTCTCGCTGGCGGTGAGCCTGTTGACTCTGTTTTCGATGAGCAAAATCTGGCAGGAAGCCTTCTGGAAACCTGCCAAACGGGAGGAAAAAGGCGCCTTGCCCGCCAATCTCTGGGGAGCGGTGAGTGGAATCGTCCTCGTGAGCGTGCTGTTAGGTTTGCTTGCCAATCCCATCATGACGTTAAGCCTGCAAGCCGCCCATCAACTTCTTCAGCCCTCGCTGTATGTCCAAGCGGTGTTGGGAGGTCTTCCATGAGGCTCTTTTTGCTGAATGTTTTGCTTGCCATTGCTTGGGGCGCACTGACGGGGAATTTTGAGCCGGAAAACCTCATCGGAGGGTTTGCCCTGGCTTACCTCATCCTGTGGCTTGCCTTCTCCCGGCGTCCCCAGACGCGCTATTTTCGACGCTTTCCCCGAGCAGTGGAATTTATCCTTTTCATGGCGTGGGAAATTTTCCTCGCCAATCTCCGCGTTGCGGTCACTGTGCTTTCGCCCCGACCCAGGCTCCGCCCTGCCGTGGTTGGCGTCCCGCTCAGCCTGAAAAGCCCGGCAGAGATTTCTCTGCTGATGAATTTACTCACCCTCACACCGGGAACGCTCTCGCTGGATGTTTCCAGTGACCGAACATTACTCTTCGTCCACACGCTGTGGTTGGAAAGTCCGGAAGAATTTATCCAGAAAATTAAGCAGGATTATGAAAGACGCATCATGGAGTTGTTCGAATGATCATGGATTGGATGTGGACACTCGTGATTGGATTGATTGGGCTGGCATTCATCTTCACCGTGATTCGGCTCATCCGCGGTCCGCGCTTGCCTGACCGGGTGGTGGCGCTGGATCTGATCACCGCGGAGATTATCGGCGTGATTGCGGTTGCCTCGGTGCGTGCCAACCAACCGGCTTTTCTGGATGTTGCCATCATCCTGGCGCTGATTTCGTTTCTGGGCACGGTAGCCTTTGCCTACTACATTGAACAGCGCGTGTAAGGAGAGAGGAGATGAACATTGTGATTGTTGGACTGGCATTTTTGGGAGCCTTCTTCATCTTCCTTGCCTCTATCGGCATTCTGCGCATGCCCGATTTGTTCCTGCGCATGTCGGCAACGGCTAAAGCCGGAACGCTTGGAGTAGGCACGCTGTTGTTTGCCACCATCCTGCACTTTCAGGATTTCGTCATTACCAGCCGGGCGCTGGCGACCATTATCTTCCTGATCCTCACTGCACCGGTTGCCGCCCATATGATTGCCCGCGCCGCCTACTTTGACGGCACCCCTCTCTGGGAAGGTACGGTGCGGGATGATTTGAAAAACCATTACCAGCTGACTACTCACGCGCTGGACAGTCAGGTGCATCCTGCCGAAGACACCCCCAGCATAGAGACTGCTGAAGGCGACGACTTTACCGAAGAAGGCTAAACGGCTTGTATTCTTCATCGGACAGGATGCAGGAAAGGAGGTCTTCATGCGCAATATGGCGAGCCGCATCACCGGGATTACCCTGATCGGCATGGCGATTCTGGGAGTCCTTTTCAGCATCGCGGCGATCATCTTGACCAACCGTTTTCTGGACGAAGCCCGCAGCGCTATCATCGCCACCGGTGATTTGACCGAACGGGCTTTGCTCAATACTGCCAAAGGGCTGTACACTGCCCGCACTTCGCTGGAGGAAGCCCAAACAACCCTTTCAGCCATTCACCAAACGCTGGATGGAGTCACCGCCACCGTAGAAGGCTTTTCCCCCGCGCTGGAAGCCTTCCACACCCTGTTGGGCGAATCCCTGCCCGCCGCCATCCGTACCACACAGGTCACCCTGCAAGCCGCGCAAACCGCCGCCCAGACGCTGGATATCTTCCTGTACGGGTTAAGCCAGGTGCCCATTTTGAGCAATTTTGTCAAACCGCCGGAAGTCGCCCTGCATACTGCCATTGGCGAGGTGAACAGCAGTCTGGATAATATTCCTGCCGCTCTGCAGGATGCCCAGCAGGGCGTACAAACTGCCAGTAGCGAAAACGCCAAAATGGAAAGCGGGCTGGAAACCATCAGCGGGCAGATGAGCGGTATCGAGGAAGTCGTCCTGGAAATGAAAAACGTGGTGGATGAATACCTGCTCCTGGTAGAAGACCTGCAGATGAAACTGCTGAATTTTGAAAAGCGCCTGCTCACCTGGGTATCCATCTTCCGCGTACTGATGACTTTCATCCTCGCCTGGCTGGCGCTGGCGCAAATCAGCCTGTTCCTGCAAGGCTGGGACCTGCTGGTGCACGGCTTCCCCGGACAAGGCACAGCGCCTGAAACCAGGGGGCATTCAGAAACGCCAAAAACCTGAAAAAATGCCCCCAAAAAGGCTTGACTTTTACCGGTGAACTTGCTATAAAATAACCAACATTTGAGCACCATAAAGGCTGTGAAGGGAAAGAGTACCCTTCGCCACGACGGTACAGAGAGCAGGGGAAAGGTGAAAGCCCTGCCCGTTCCGCGAGGGGGAATGGTTCCCGGAGCCGCAGGGTGAAAGGCAGAGTGCCGAGTATCCCGCGCCGGAGTTGCCGCCGTTATTTGGGCAAAGGGTATAACCGGTTCATCCAGAACCGCCGTACCCCATGAGTGAGGCTGGCTTTCTTCCCCGTCGTCGTCACGACGGGGATTTTGATTAAACCCCAACCCCAGCCTAAATTGGGTGGCACCGCGAGAAACCTCTCTCGTCCCAATGGACGGAGAGGTTTTTTTGATTAACCAACCAGAGGAGGAATGGAATGACCCAACCCCTGACCCACGTGTCTTTACCCGTATCGGCAAAAAGCGTACCTGCACCACTGGTACGCACCCTGCCCGCCGACCTGGAAACCCCCGTCTCCATCTACCTGAAACTGGCAAACGGCTCTCCGTCCTTTTTGCTGGAATCGGTCACCGGTGGAGAGCAGGTCGCCCGCTATTCGTTTATCGGTGTGCGTCCGCGTCGGATCTATCGCATTGAAGGTGACCGTCTGATTGTCAGCGATTTGCAGGGCAGGGAAGAGTATTACAGCGGTGAGCCTTTCAAACAACTGGAACGGCTCTTTTCCGCCAAAAAGCGCCCTGTTCTCCCCGGCTTGCCGCGCTTCAGCGGCGGGCTGGTAGGCTACCTGGGTTATGAAATGGTACGCTATTTTGAAGCGGGAATCGGCACATTGCCTGCCCAGTATGAGTACCCTGATGCCCTGCTTCTGGAAGTGGATACTCTGGCGGCATTCGATCACGCCTTTGGGAAAATCATCCTCATTGCCCATCCCGAACCCGCCCTGCCCCGCAATGAAGCCCAACAGGAAGCCGAACAACGCCTGGATGAATTGCAGGCAAGCCTGCGAAAGCCCCTGGAACTGCCCCTCTCTTACCCCTCACATGCAGAAATGACCACGATGAAGTCCAACATGTCCAGAGAGCAATTCCTGAGCGCCGTCGAACAGGCAAAGGAAGCCATTCGCGCGGGGGAAATCTTTCAGGTGGTGCTTTCTCAGCGCTTCAGCCGCACTACCAGCGCCCATCCCTTTGAGATTTACCGCGCCCTGCGCCGTCTCAACCCCTCGCCCTACATGTTCTACTTTGACTTTGCCAACAGCACAGCCGGAGAACCTTTGCGCCTT